>JBJMNN010000001.1:0-8781 GCA_045804245.1 Gemmatimonadaceae bacterium
CGGTGCAGCGCGCGAAGATGCGCGCCACGCTGTTCGGCGTGGTGGGATTCATCGCATTCGGCGGCGTGGTCGCGGTGCTCTGGCAGGGCGGCCGGCTCGTCCTCGAAGGCGCGCTGACGCCGGGCGCGCTCGTGTCGTTCCTCCTCTATGCCATCACCGTCGCCGCCGCCGTGGGCTCGCTCGCGTCGCTGTTCGGGAGCTACCAGGAAGCGGTCGGCGCCGCGCAGCGCGTGTTCGAGCTGCTCGACATGCAGCCGACGGTCGCCGAACCGGAGCGCCCGACGCCCCTGCGCCGGCCGGTGCGCGGGGCCGTGGCGCTCGAGCATGTCGCCTTCCGTTATGCGCCGGAGCTCCCCGAGGTGTTGAGCGACGTGACGCTCTCGATCGCGCCGGGCGAGGTCGTGGCGCTCGTCGGCCCGTCGGGCGCCGGGAAGACGACGGTCGCCTCGCTCATCCCGCGCTTCTGGGACGTGATCGGCGGCCGCATCACACTCGACGGCGTCGACGTGCGCGAGCTCTCGTTCGCCGATCTGCGCGGCTCGATCGGTCTCGTGCCCCAGGAGCCCGCGCTGTTCAGCGGCTCGGTGCGCGACAACATCGCCTACGCGCGCCCGGACGCGAGCGACGCCGACGTCCTCGCCGCCGCGCGCGCGGCGCACGCGCTCGAGTTCATCGATCGCCTGCCGGACGGCATGGCGACGCGAGTCGGCGAGCGCGGCATCAAGCTCTCTGGTGGCCAACGGCAGCGAATCGCGCTCGCACGCGTCTTCCTCAAGGATCCGGCCGTCGTCGTCCTCGACGAAGCGACATCGAGCCTCGACAACGAGTCGGAGCGGCTGGTGGAGGAGGCGATGGAAGAGCTGCTCCGTGGCCGGAGCACGCTGATCATCGCCCACCGCCTGCGCACCGTGCGCCGCGCCGACCGCGTGCTGGTGCTCGAGCGTGGCCAGGTGGTGGAAGAGGGCACGCACGACGAGCTCGTGGGACAGTCGGGATTGTACGGCCGACTGTATCAGGCGGAGCTGCGCGCGTAGCGCGGGTTCGCGGGTTCGGCGTTCGGTTCCTCGCGCGGCGCAAGGCGTCGATGCCCGCGTGCATGACAGGGACGCGAGCGAAGTCAACGCAGTCGAAACGCAGTCGCAGTCAACGAGCTGCCAACTGCATCCGCGCTACTTCGCCTCCAACGCCACGCTCACAGAAGCCCCCCCCTCCGCGACCTGCACCACTTGCTCCGCGGACTTCGTCCGCTCGTGCCACACCTTGAGCCGATACTTCCCCGGCGGCACGCCGTCGATGCGGAAGGTGCCGTTCGGCGCCGTGACGGCGAAGTACGGGTGATCGAACACGGCGATGTACGCCGTCGGCCACGCGTGGTCGGCGTCGCGCACCACGACGAGACCAGGCGCGGCGAATGGGCGCTCGGTGGGGATCACCTGCTCGTACTGGCCGAGCAGCACCGACGCGCGCGGCTCGCGCTCGCCACCGGCGAGGAAGCGGAGATGCTGCCGGAAGTCGTCGTGACCGAGGACGTTCACGGCGCTGCCGACTACTCCCGCCTGGAGGCGCGGCGTGAGGCGGCAGTTGTCGCTCTCGAGCTCGAGCCGGCGCTCGAGCGGCAGCGGCCGGCCGCGGCGGATGTCGTCGAGCCACACGACGGCGCCGCCCAGCCCATTCCCCTGCCGCACCACCGACTCGTCGGCGATCGCCGCGCCGCAGATCGTGCTGTCCCGGCCGGTCGCGACCGGCGCGCCGGCGGTGAGTGCCGCCGGCGCCGTCACCGTGCCGGTGATCGCGGCTCCGCTCGCCGTGGCGTCGGGCTGGTAGCCTGACGAGGGACGAGCGATCGCGACCTCGGCGGGCGCCACCGGGTCGCCCGCGGCCGACGACTCACGGGCGCGCGCCGTCGCCGCCGGCGCGTCGCCCTTGCAGGCGATGAGCGTGGCGCCCACGGCGACGGACACGAGGTGGAGCGTCCTGCGGGCGCAGCTGGCGGCTGAGCGTGGAAGGCGTGCGACGATCACGTGGTCGGGTGGAGGGTCGACGGACCTCGGCGAGAGGCAAGGCGCGAGCCAACTGGCGGGCCGCGCCGCGCGGGGTCAGACGACGATCAGCTCGCGCTGCGGTGAAGACGGCGTGATGATCGCCCGACCAGGCTGCAGGAACGCGTTGACCTCGCTGCGCATTCCGAGCTCACCCGGCAGGTACACGCCTGGCTCGATCGAGAAACCGATGCCGGGAATGAGGGTGCGCTCCTCGCGCGTCTCGAGATTGTCGAGGTGCGGCCCCGCGCCGTGCAGCGAGCGCGGATCGATCGAATGCCCCGTGCGGTGAATGAACCGCTCGCCGAACCCCCGCGCAGCGATCACCTGGCGCGCCGCATCGTCGACGTCGGCGCCGCGGAGCACGCGTCCATCCGCCGCCGCGCTCTGCACCAGCCGGATGGCGGCGTCACGCGCATCGCGGACCGTCGCCCACACTTCCTGCGCTCGAGCGCTCGGCGTGCCGACGAATCCCATCCACGTCTGATCGGCGTACACCCCCTGCGGCTCGGTGGCCCACAGGTCGATCAGGAGGACTTCGCCCTCGCGGATCGCGCGCGGGCGCTCGCCCGAAGGCTCGTAGTGCGGATTCGCCGAGCTCTCACCGGCGCACACGCTGGGACCGTGGTCGGTGACGAGTCCCGCGCGGGCGAACCGGTCCCGGATGTACAGCATCAGCTCGTTCTCCGTCGCCGGCTCGCTGGTGCGGGCCCGTTCACCGGCGAGCGCGAACGTGTCGTGCGCGATCGCGGCAATCGTCTCCGCCGAGCGGAGGTGCGATGCCAGCTGCTCCTCGGTCCAGGACGCATAGAAGCGCGTGACGAGCGCGCCCGACGACACGACCTCTGCCGCGCCGGCGGCGCGCACCATCTCCAGCACGCCAGCGGGTACGCGATCGAGGTACGGCACCGCGTCGCCCGACGAGTACTCCATCGCGACGCGCTTGCCGCGCACCATGTCGGCGACGCCGGCTTCGAGCTCCCGCCACGCGCTGTACGTCGCGCGCGGCCAGGCCGCGGGCCAGCGGCGCCATGGCCCCGCCTCGATCGCGTGGCCGAGCGCGCGAGGCACGCCGTCGCGCGGTATGAAGACGAAGACGCGGCGCGAGACCATCCCCTCGAGCGCGAGCAGTCCGTTCGCGATCGGATTGTTGCCCTGGAAGTCGTAGAGCAGCCAACCGTCCAGCTCCGCGTCGGCGAGCGCGCGCTGGACGGTGGGCAGCGACTCCGGCGTCAGCATCGCCGACTGTGCGCTACGAAGTCATCCCGAGCGAGCGCAGCGAGTCGAGAGATCTGCACCTGCTCAGGCAGCCTGAGCCTGCGCGTGATCGGCGCCGCGCCAGTCGGCTCGCCACTCGCAGGCGCCCTCACCGCGTCCCTGGCAGCGCGTGTGCTCCACCGAGCCCGTGGTGCCGACGAGCAGCCGCAGCAGCTCGCGCAGCGTGGCATCGTAGTACGCGCACCCCACGTCGCCCGCAGCGACGCCCACCGTGATCGAGCGCGGGATCTCGAGCAGCACGGACGTCCCGACGCGCCGCACGTTGCCGTTCAGATAGCGCCGCGCGATGCGGCGGACCTGGCGCAGCGCCATCGGACGTGACACGAGCGCGGGAAAGACGTGCAGCGCTCCGCGCGTCACCGGCGAGACGGTCATGTACGCCTCGCGTGCGAGAAAGCGGCCCGCCGCGCGCAGCACCGCCTCGGCGTCAGGCCGGCGGCCGATCAGCTTCGCGAGCGCCACGGCTTCCTCCTGCGCCGTGCGCTGGTGGCGGCGCACCGCCTCCGTGTACCGCTTGATCTGCGAGTAGACGGTGTCGCTGAGCCCCAGCCGCTTGTTGCGCAATTCGTCCACGAACTCCGTGTCGAGTGCCCCCTCGGGCTTGTCGACGTCTCGAACGGCTTCGAGGAGGCTGAGCGGGAGGAGAGCGTCGACGGTTGCGAGCATCTGCGACTTCGAGGGGACGACAGCGGAGGACGGCGGCGACATGCCGACGAGGGCGGGAATGACGGGCGCGACCATCGAGTCTAGTGGGAACTGGAGGCGCGCTCAATAGCTTCACCACGGGTGCGGCGGTTGCCGCTACTCGCGGCGCAGCTCACATTCGCCGCGCGCCTCGGCGTGAGGAATGACCGACCATGTCGCATTTCGTCACCGACTTCCATCTCGCCGATTCTGCGCGACACGCGATCGTGACGCGCGCGGTCGGCGTCCACGCCGGCGGCTCGCACGCATGACGGAGTGATCGAGCGCGTCCTGGCAGGGCTGCTCGTTGCCGGCACGGTCGCGCTCGCTGCACGTCGCGCCCATGCGCTGAGCTTCGGCGGCGCGGCGGCCGCTCTCGTCGTCGGCTCCCTTGCCGTGGCCGCCGGTTGGCCCTGGGGCGCGCTACTCATCGCCTACTTCGTCGCGTCCATCGCGCTCTCGAGGCTGCGCGGCGCGGAGAAGGCGCAGCGCACAGGCGACGTCGTGGCGAAGGCCGGCGCGCGCGACGCGTTCCAGGTGGTGGCCAACGGTGGGCTGTTCGCGGTGACGGCGCTCGCCGGTGCGTCGCTGGCGCCGGAGTCGGCGGCCGCGGCGACACTGACTGGCGCCGCGCTCGGCGCACTCGCCGCCTCGACGGCCGACACCTGGGCGACGGAGATCGGCAGCCTCGCCACGCGCCCGCCGCGCTCGATCCTCACCTGGCGCCCTGTGGCGCCGGGGACGTCGGGAGGGGTGAACGCGCCCGGCATGCTCGCCATGCTGGCAGGCGCGGCATTCATCGCGTACGGGGCCCGCGCCCTGTCGATCACCGTTCCGGTTCTCGCAGTGGTGATCGGTGGCGTCCTCGGCGCGATCGCCGACTCCGTGGTCGGCGCGACGCTCCAGGATCGGCGCTGGTGCGACACATGCCAGAAAGGCACGGAGCGACTGATCCATGGGTGCGGCACTCCGACTCGCCACGCGGGAGGGATCACGCTGGTGGACAACGATCTCGTGAACCTGATCGCGACCTTCGCCGGCGCGGCGATCGCCGCGCTCCTCGTTTACTCGTCTCGCGCTGCATGAGCATCGGCGCGCGCACCGTGGATGCGATCGTCGTCGGCGGCGGCCCGGCCGGCGCGTCGACCGCGTTCTTCCTCGCGCGGTGCGGCGCGCGCGTGCTCGTGCTCGACCGCGCGCGCTTTCCGCGCGCCAAGCCGTGCGCCGAATATCTCAGCCCGCAGGCGTCACGCATCCTGAGCGACATGGGTGCGCTCGAGGCGGTGGACCGCGCCGGCGCGGCGCACCTCACCGGCATGGTGGTGCGCGCGCCGAATGGCGCGACGCTGCGCGGAGATTTCGTCGCCGGCCATGGCTTCCGCGCCTTCCGCGACCGCGGGCTGGCGCTGCGCCGTCTCGCGCTCGATCCGATCCTACTCGATCGCGCGCGATCCGCGGGCGCGGAGGTGCGCGAGGGTGCGCACGTCGCCGATGTCGTGCGCGACGTGCGCGGACGTGTGACCGGCGTGCGGCTGCTGCGCGACTCGGGCGAGACCGAGACGTTGCGCGCTCCGCTCGTCGTCGGTGCGGACGGGCTCCGCTCGCTCGTCGCGCGCCGGCTCGGGCTCGCGCACGTGTCGCGGTGGCCCCGGCGGCTGGGACTCGTCGCGCACTTCGAAGGCTTCGGCGGGATGCAGGAGTGGGGGGAGCTACACGTGGAGCGCGACGTCGGCTACGTGGGGCTCGCGTCGGTGGACGGCGGGTTGACCAACGCGTCGATGGCAGTTCCGGCGTCGTTCGCGCGAGGAGTGAGCGCGCAGCGCGAACGATTCTTCATGGACTGGCTGCGCGCGCGTCCGCAGCTCGCAGCTCGGGTGCGGGGTGCGCGGCTCGCGTCGCCGGTGCGGGTCACGGGCCCGTTCGCGTCGCATGCACGCCGCTCGTGGGCGCCAGGCGCGGCGCTCGTCGGCGACGCGGCGGACTTCTTCGATCCGTTCACCGGCGAAGGGATCTACTGCGGACTGCGCGGCGGCGAGCTCCTCGCCGCGCACGCCCTGGACGCGCTCGGCGCCGCGACCGAAAGCGCGTCGGACCGCGCGCTGGCGCGCTACCATCGCGCGCGGCGCGCCGAGTTCGCCGGCAAGTGGATCGTCGAGCGGCTGATCGGCGCGGCGGTAGGCTGGGCGCCGGCGATGAACTATTTCTCGCGCACGCTCGAGGCGCGGAAGGACATGGCCGATCTGCTCGTCGGGGTCACGGGCAACTTCGTGCCGGCGCGCGAGGTGTTGCGTCCGGCATATCTGCTGAATCTCTTTCGTTCCTCGACCGGATCTCCCGCACCAGGCGCATGACGATCGATCCAGATGCATTTCGCAGCGTCCTCGGACGCTTCGCCTCCGGCATCACCGTCGTCACGACGCGCGACGCCGAACAGCGCGACGTCGGAATGACGGTGAGCGCGTTCTGCTCGGTGAGCCTCGATCCGCCGCTCGTTCAGGTCTGCGTCGACCATGCGGCGTCGCTGTACGCGGCGCTCGTCGTGAGCGCGCGGTACGGCGTGAGCATCCTAGCCGCGGAGCAGGAGGCCCTCTCGCGCCGCTTCGCCACCGCCGAGTCCACCCGGCGGTTCGACGGCATCGGCTACCGGCGCGGTGAGAGCGGTGTCATCCTCCTCGACGACGCGCTGGCGCACCTGGAGTGCCGCATCGTCGCGTCGCACGACGTGGGCGATCACACGATGTTCGTCGGCGAGGTGGAGAGCGCGACGGCGCGCAGTGCGCGTCCCCTGCTCTACTACCGCGGCGGCTACGCGCAGCTCGAGCGGTAGCCGCCGCGTGCTCGTCCCCGCGCGGCGCCGCGGCGTCGAGATCCTCGACGACCCCGCGACCGATCCCGCGTTGCGCGTGCGCTCGATCCGCGACGTTGCCCGCTCCAACCAGCTGCTCGGCGGCGCCCGCGCCGTGCTGGCCGAGCTGGCGCGTCTGCTGCCGGGTCTCGGCGCGAGCGCGACGCTGCTCGACGTCGGCACGGGGCTCGCCGACATCCCGCGCAAGGCGCGCGAACGTGCACGCGCACGTGGCCTGACCCTCCGCACCTTCGGCCTCGACGAGGCGGAGTCGCTCGCCCTGGCCGCGAAGCAGTCGCTCGACGGGAGCGTGTGCGGCGATGCACGCCTCCTTCCGCTCGCGACCGCGAGCATCGATGTCATCACCTGCTCCCAGCTACTCCATCACTTTGAGGACGACGAGATCTCCCTCGTGCTTCGCGAGCTCGACCGTGTGGCGCGCGGCTGGGTGGTCGTCAGTGACCTGCGGCGGAGCTGGCTCGCGGCGTGCGGGTTCTGGCTCGTATCCTGGCCACTCGGCTTTCACCGCGTGACGCGACACGACGGTTTCGTCTCGGTCCTTCGTGGCTTCACGGTGGAGGAGGTTGCCCGGCACGTGCTCGCCGCTACGGGGCAGCGGGCAGAGGTGCGCCGGCACCTCGGCTATCGCATCACGGCGACCTGGCGCCCGCGCGCGGCGAGTCGATGATCGCCCGGCAGCCGCGCGCGGTGTAGAGTTCGTTCCTATGACCACGCTCCCTCCCCCGCTCGAGTTGGGCCCGATGCCGGTCGGCCGTCCGATGACGACGGTGGACGAGCAGCTCGTGCGGGCGCCGCTCGAGCAGATCTTCCGGGTCGCCGCCGAGGTCGAGCGGTGGCCGGCGCTGCTACCGCACTATCGGTATGTACGCTTCCTCGAGCGTCGCAGCGACGGGGGCGGAATCGTCGAGATGAGCGCTTCGCGGCCGTTCGGCGTCGTCCGCTGGCCCACCTGGTGGAAGTCGCGGATGCGGATCCATCCGCCCGGCGGGCCGGTGTCGCCGTCCATCCGGTTCACCCACATCGAGGGCGTGACGAAGGGGATGGAAGTGGAGTGGAGCTTTCAGACCGTCGCCAATGGAACCCACGTGCGCATCGTGCATGTTTGGGAGGGACCAGGGTGGTCGAAGGCCGGTGAGGGCGCGGCGACGCTCGTCATCGGACCGGTGTTCGTCCACGGGATCGCATCGCGAACCCTGGCCGGGCTCGCGACGCACGCGGAGCGCGGTCTCGTGACGGCCGGTGGGACATGAGCGTTCACGGAGGTCGTTGTGGCTGAACGGCGGCGAGTGGCGGTGACGGGAATCGGCGCGGTGACTCCGATCGGCTCGGGGCGCGAACGGCTGTGGAGCGGACTCCGGGCGGAGCGTTCGGCGGTCGAGCGGCTGACGCGCTTCGATCCCGCGATGTACCGCAGCCACAACGCGGCCGAGGTGAACGACTTCGACGCGAAGGACTACGTGGAGGCGAAGAAGGTGAAGCGGCTGGACCGCTTCGGCACCTTCTCGGTCGCGTGCGCCAAGCAGGCGATCGAGGACGCGGGGATCGACATGGCGCGCGAGGACCGAGAGCGCGTCGGCGTGATGATGGGCAGCGCGCTCGGCGGGATCCGCATGGCCGAGGAGCAGCTCGCCGTGTTCCTGACGCAGGGACTGCGCGCGGTGGAGCCCGGACTCGCGCTCGGCGTGTTCGGCGGCTCGGCGAGCTGCAACATCGCGATCGAGCTCGGCGCGATGGGGCCGAACAGCACCAACGCGATGAGCTGCGCTTCTGGCTCGATCGCGGTCGGCGAAGCGTTCCGCGCGGTCCGCGACGGCTACGCCGACGTGATGTTCGCCGGCGGCTCCGAGGCGCCGCTCTCCCCGCTCTGCTTCGGCGCGTTCGCCATCATCCGCGCCATGTCCACCCGGAACGACG
>JBJMNN010000002.1:0-15252 GCA_045804245.1 Gemmatimonadaceae bacterium
GCCGATCGCTTCCGTCAGCTGCTTCCAGCCGTCCCAGTCGTCCTCGGCGAGACCGTCCTCGATCGACACGATCGGATACTTGTCGATCCATTGGGTGTACAGATCTACCATGCCGCCGGCGTCGCGCGTGCCGGCACCGCTCTTCTTGAACGTGTACTTGCCGTCCTTGAACAGCTCACTCGCCGCGCAGTCGAGCGCGAGCGCGATCTGCGAGCCGGGCTGGTACCCCGCCGCCTCGATCGCTTCCAGCACGACGGTGATCGCTTCCTCGTCGCTCTTGAGATCCGGCGCGAAGCCCCCCTCGTCGCCGACGCCGGTGCTCAGCTTCCGCTTCACGAGCACCTTCTTGAGCGCGTGGAAGACTTCCGTCCCCATACGCAGTCCCTCGGAGAACGACTCCGCCCCAACGGGGACGATCATGTACTCCTGCAGGTCGACGGTGTTCGTCGCGTGCGCGCCGCCGTTGAGGATGTTCATCATCGGCACGGGCATGACGCGCGTGAGCGGTCCGCCGAGGTAGCGCCACAGCGGCAGGCCGAGCTCCTGCGCCGCCGCGCGCGCGGTGGCCATCGACACGGCGAGGATGGCGTTGGCGCCCAGGTTCCCCTTGTTCGGCGTGCCATCGAGCTCGATCAGCGACGCGTCGACCGACATCTGGTCGGTCGCGTCCGCGCCGGCGAGCGCGGGTGCGATCGTCTCCGTGATGTTCTGTACGGCCATCTGCACGCCCTTGCCGAGGTAGCGCTCCTTGTCGTTGTCGCGCAGCTCGATCGCCTCGTGCTCGCCCGTGCTCGCGCCACTCGGCACGGCGGCGCGGCCGACGACGCCGCTGGAGAGGATGACGTCGGCTTCGACGGTGGGATTGCCGCGGCTGTCGAGGATCTCGCGGGCGACGATGTCGGCGATGATGGCGGGCATGACGGTCGGTTCAGGGTGGTGTGGGATGAGATCGTAAGATAACCCCTCCCGATACCCAGAGGCCTCGCCATGTGCCGGCCCCCTCCGCGACGCGCTGCTATGCCGTCTTCTCGTCCATCGGCTCGGCGATCGGGCCGGCGCCCGACGTGATGCCGTACTCGTCGTGCAGACAGGCCGCCATGCGCTCCCAGACTACGCGCATGACCTCGTGGCGCCGCTCGTAGTCGAACCCTTCGGTCTCCACGGCCTCGAGGAAATGCACGTGCACGGTACCGGAGTGCACGCGGAACGATCCTTTGCGCATCACCTCGCGCGCGCCGTACACGAGTACGGGGACGACGGGCGACTTCGCGGCGATCGCCAGCACGAAGGGCCCCTTCTTGAACGGGCGCAGCGGATAGTCGTAGCCGCGAGTCCCCTCCGGGAACACCACCACGTTCTTCCCCTTCCGCACTTCCGCCGCCGCGCCGTGGTAGCTCTCGAACGCGGCCTTGCGGTTCTCCCGGGCGAGGAACACGACGCCGGCCGACTCCGCTCCGATGCCGAAGATGGGGATCTTCCGCAGCTCGGATTTAGCGATGAAGGTGTAGCGCGGCAGCACCGAGGCGATGGCGAACACGTCGAACCAGCTCACGTGGTTGCTCGCATACACGGCACCGCGCCCCAGCAGCATGCGCTCGGGATGGTGGACCACTACCCGCGCGCCCGCCGCTGCGCAGAGGCTGCGCGCCCAGGTCCGCATGCACCACTGCGCGACGCCGTGCTCCCCTTCGTGCAGGCCGAGCAGCCGCGCCACCACGGCGATCGTCGCCAGCGGGATCGTCGACACCCAGGCCATGACGAACGCGAGGAGGGTGCGCATCTACGAAAGGTGGTCGTGCCCGATGGGGAGGGCAACGCGATCGTCGCCGCCATCGATGCTCACGCCGCGCCCCGCCGTCGCGCGGCCGATCTCCGTGAGCGGGATGCCGAACGCCTCGCGGAACGCATCGACGTCGGGCCGGGAGTCGGACGAAAAGGCGACGAGCAGCTCGTACTCCTCGCCGCTGGATGCTGCGCTCTCCGGCGTGATCCCCTCCACGCATGGCAGCGACGCGAGATCGAGCACGGCACGCACGCCGCTCGCCGCGGCGAGATGGCCGGCGTCGGCGACGAGACCGTCGGAGATGTCGATCGCCGCGTGCGCGCCATGCTCGGCGAGCCACCGTCCCTCGGCGATTCGCGGCGTCGGCGCGGCGAATCGTGCCCGGTCGACGTCGCGCGGCGTCGCGCCGCGCAGCAGTGCGTCGAGCGCCGCACCTGGGCCACCGAGCGTTCCGGTGACGTACAGCGCGTCGCCCGCGCGCGCGGCCGCTCGCTCGAGGGGCCGCCGGCTCGTGCCGAGCACGGTGATGGTGAGCGAGAGCTCGCCCGCACGCGTGACGTTCCCACCGACGATGGGGCACAGCGCGGCGGCTGCGACCTCGCCGACGCCACGCGCGAGCGCATCGAGCTCGCTCCGCCATGCCGGCGGCACACCCAGCGCAAGCAGCAATCCCGCCGGTGTGGCGCCCATCGCCGCCAAGTCGCTGAGCGCGGCGGCGGCAGCACGCGCGCCGATCTCGCGCGGCGTCAGCCATTCGCGCCGGAAGTGCACGTGTTCGACCGATGCGTCCGTGCTCGCGACGAGCGACTCGCCCTCGGGCAGCGGCAGCACGGCCGCGTCGTCGCCGATTCCTGTGGCCTGCGCACCCCACACCCGGAGCATCGCGCGGATGGCGTCGAACTCCAGGCCCGCGCCGAGCGTCAGATGAGACCGCGACGGTGTGTTCGTCATCACGGCTGCTCACCCACCGCCGGCAGCTCGGCGAGCACGGGAGGGTGAGGCGGTTCGGCGCCCACCGCCCACACGGAGGGCAGCGCCTGCATCACGTCGTCGAGCGTGTAGCCCCGCACCTGGCTCGCGCTCACCGCCGCCGCGGCTCGTCCGTGCGCGAATGCAGCGAGCGTCCCGGCGAGCGACGCGTCGCCGCTCTGCGCCAGCAGCGTGGCGGCGATGCCTCCCAGCAGATCTCCCGCGCCACCGGTGGCCAGCACGGGCGTCCCTTCGGCGACGACGTGCGTCGACACGCCCGGCGCTGCGACGATCGTCGGAACTCCCTTGAGCAGCACGGCCGCGCCCGTGTCGGTGGCGAGCCGGCTCGGGAGCTCGAACCGCTCGGCGAGCACCGCGTCCACGTCCAGCTCCGTCAGCCGACCGAACTCGGCGGGGTGCGGCGTGAGCAGCGCTGGACGGCCATCCAGCAGCGTCCGTAGGGTCGCCGCATCCCCGGCGAACGCATTGAGCGCATCCGCGTCGAGCACCACGGGTCCCTTCCACGTGTCGAGCAGCCGCGTCACCAGCTCGCGCGCCTCGCCGCGGCCGAGCCCGGGCCCGATCAGCATCGCGTCGGCCCAATGGGCGAGCGCGGTCAGCTCGGCGTCGTCCTCCGGCCAGGTGGCCGCTAGCGCGGCCGGCTCCGATTCCTGGATCGCTGGGAGCGACTCGGACTCGACGACACAGCGCACGAGCCCCGCCCCGCTGCGCAACGCGGCGCGCGCCGCGAGCACGACGGCTCCCGCCATCCCCTTCGCCCCACCGACAATCGCGATCTTCTTCCGCGTCCCCTTGTGCGCATCGGCCGAGATGCGCGGCAGCGAGGCGGAGAACCACGACGGCGACGCGAGTCGCATGCGCTCGACCGCATCGCGTGCGTGCGCGCCAAGCCCGATGTCGACGACGACGATCGTGCCGCACGCCTCGCGCGCAACGAGATGACCACGCTTGATCGTCCCGAAGGTGATCGTCAGCGCGCAATGCAGACCGCCGGCGCTCCGGCCCGTCGTCGCATTGAGGCCCGTCGGCACGTCGAGCGCGACGAGCGCGGCACCGCGATTGGCGAGCCAGTGCAGCTTCTCCACCGCGAGGGCAATGTCGCCGCGCAGGGAGCCGTCTCTGGACAGGCCGGTGCCGAGCACCGCATCGACGACGAGCGCCTCGCCTCGCGAGAGCAGATCGTCGATCTGCCCGCTGGCCTCGACACCCGCGGCGCGAGCCTGCTCGCGCTCCGCACGCGCATCGCCGGTGAGCGCCGGCGCACACTCGACGACGCGCACTCGCACGCCGGCCGCGTGCAGCGCGTGCGCGACGACCCAGCCGTCACCGCCATTGTTTCCCGGCCCCGTCGCCACGACGACGCCCGCCCCGAGCCGATCCGCGTACCGCCGAACGATCTCACCCGCCGCCGCGGCGCCCGCGCGCTGCATCAACGCGCGCGATGGGATTCCGGCCGCGATGGCGGCGGCGTCGCACGCGGAGGCGCCGGCCGCGTCCACCACGGCGACGGAGATCGGGCGTTGGCTCATTGTGGCGTGCGCCGCGCGGTGCGCGGTGCTACCGCTGTGAGGCGCCGATGGAGCGCCCGTACGCGCAGCTCACACGAGCTGCGAGCACCACGGGTAGTCGCGCTCGAACGCCTGGTCGAAGTCGAACACGTCGCTGAACTCGTCGCGCGAGTCCGTCGGCTGGCTCATCAGCAGATCCAGGTCCACCAGCGTGAATACGACGTCACCGATGTCGGACGAGCTGCGAATCCCCCAGCTCTCGAGCACCAGGCGCGCGAGCACGCCGAACCGATCGAGCGCCAGGTCGCGGCACGACAGCGCGAGCTCGCGTCCGGAGATGTGCCGGCGCTCGGGCAGGCGCTGCTGGCAGAACTCGAGTGCCCCGAGGACGAAAAGATAGGCGCGCTCGTCGAACCGCTGCTCGCGCATGCGGATGCGATCCATGATGCCGTCGCGGAAGGCGAGCTCGGGCACGGGTGCTGACGACTCCTTGTGAAACGGTGCTTCGACGCGTCCGGTAGTGCGACGCACGGCGCAGTACGCCAGTGGCCGCCACGGGGAGCGGCGGCTGGTGCAGTATGGTGCCCGGGGCCGCCGGGCACAACTCCGGCCCCGGGCGTCGTGCTACCGGTGGGCGGGCTGAGGCGCGGGATACAACGGGAACGCCGCCGACAGCGAGCGCACTTCCTCGCGCACGCGTTCGGCCACGCTCGCATCCTCGGCCGACGCGAGCACCTGATCGATCAGCTCGGCGATGCGCGCCATCTCCGGCTCGCGCATACCGCGCGTCGTGACGGCCGGCGTGCCGATGCGGATGCCGCTCGTCACGAACGGCGACTGTGTCTCCTTCGGCACGGTGTTCTTGTTCACCGTGATCGCCGCGAGGTCGAGCGCCTTCTCCGCCACCTTCCCCGTGAGCCCCTTGTTGCGCAGATCGACGAGCATGAGGTGATTGTCGGTCCCGCCCGACACGAGCTGGTATCCGCGCGAGACCAGCGCCTTCGCGAGGGCCTGTGCGTTGGCGACGATCTGCTTCGAGTAGACCGTGAACGACGGTTCGAGCGCCTCTTTAAACGCCACCGCCTTCGCGGCGATGACGTGCTCGAGCGGACCGCCCTGCGTACCGGGGAACGTGGCCTTGTTCACCGCCGCCGCGTGCTCGGCCTTGCACAGGATCATCCCGCCACGCGGCCCACGCAGCGTCTTGTGCGTCGTCGTCGTGACGACGTCGGCATGGGGTACGGGTGACGGATAGATGCCCGTGGCCGAGAGCCCGGCGAAGTGCGCCATGTCGACCATGAACACCGCGCCCACTTCCTTGGCGATCTCGGCGAAGGCGGCGAAGTCGATCACGCGCGGATACGCGCTGTAGCCGGCGATGATCATTTTCGGCTGGTGCGTCCGCGCCTGGCTGCGCACGGCGTCCATGTCGATGTAGCCGTCGTCGTTCAGGCCGTACGACACCGCCTTGTACAGCAGCCCCGAGAAATTCACCGGCGAGCCGTGGGTGAGATGGCCGCCCTGCGACAGGTCCATGCCGAGGAAGGTGTCGCCCGGCTTCAGGAAGGCGAGGAACACCGCGGCGTTCGCCTGCGCGCCGGAGTGCGGCTGCACGTTCGCGTGGTCGGCGCCGAAGAGCTGCTTGGCACGGTCGATCGCGAGCTGCTCGATCTTGTCGACGACCTCACAACCGCCGTAGTAGCGCTTCCCGGGGAGCCCTTCCGCGTACTTGTTCGTGAGCGGAGAGCCCATCGCCTCGAGCACACCCGGCGAGACGAAGTTCTCGCTGGCGATCAGCTCGATCCCGTCGTTCTGTCGAGCGATCTCCTCTTCGATCAGACCGGCGACCTCGGGGTCGACGTCGCGCAGCGCGTCCCCGGGGGGACACCGTTCCCAGGTGGACCAGGACGACATCAGCGGTTCTCCTCGGTTGAAGTATGCGGTTCGGCGTCACGCTCGATCTTCGCGATGCGGCGCGCATGGCGCCCGCCGGCGAATGGAGTGTCGAGCCACGCCTTCAAGATCGCTTTTCCTTCTTCGGTGCCGACGAAGCGCGCCGGCAGCACGAGCACGTTGGCGTCGTTGTGCTCGCGGGCCAGCGCCGCGACCTCGGGAGTCCAGGCGACGGCGGCTCGCACGTGTGGATAGCGATTCGCCGTGTACGACATGCCGAGTCCGGTCCCACACAATAACACTCCCCGCTCCACCTCGCCGCTCGAGACGCGCTCGGCGAGCGGATGCGCGTAGTCGGCGTAGTCGGTGGACTCGTCCGAGCCCGGCCCGAGGTCCTCGACGACATAGCCGAGCGATCGCAGCTCGGCCTCCAGAGCTTCCTTGAGCGCGAAGCCGGCGTGGTCGGAGGCGATGAGGACTTTCTTGGGGTCGGCGGTCATTTCGATAAACGGTTCACGGTTTTCGGTTGTCGGTTCACGTCAGCGAACAGCAACGGCGTGGTTGACCGGCTCCTGGGCCGATAACCGGTAACCGATAACCGACGACGTTCACGGCGCGAGCTCCGCTCGCGCCGTGAAGAGCTCCCTCGCAATCACGATCCTCTGCACTTCCGACGTCCCCTCATAGATTTCCGTGACCTTCGCGTCGCGGAAGAGGCGCTCGACGGGGTAATCCTTGACGTAGCCGTAGCCGCCGAAGATCTGCACCGCCTGCTGGGTGACCCACATCGCCGTCTCGCTCGCGAGCAGCTTGCTCATCGAGCCGGAGAGCGTGGTGGACTCGCCGCGGTCCTTCGCCGCCGCCGTCGCGTGCAGCAGGGCGCGCGCCGACGCGATGCGCGCGCCCATGTCGGCCACCTTGAACTGGATCGCCTGGAAGTCCTTGATCACCGTGCCGAACTGCGAGCGCTGCGCCGCATAGTCGAGCGAGTGCTCGAGCGCGGCTCGCGCGATGCCCAGCGCCTGCGCCGCGATGCCGAGCCGGCCGTAGTCGAGGGACCGCATCGCGTACACGAATCCCTGCGCCTCCTGTCCGAGCAGGTTCGCGCCGGGGACGCGCATTCCGTCGAAGTTGAGCTGCACGGTCGGCGACGCGCGCAGCCCCATCTTGTCTTCCTTCTTCCCGACGTGGAACCCGGGCAGATCCGGCGTGACGATGAACGCCGAGATGCCGCGCGACTTGTGCGAATCCGCCAGCGGCGTCGAGCGCGCGATGACGATGATCACGTCGGCATGGCTGCCGGTCGTCACCCAGCTCTTCGTGCCCGTGAGCAGCCAGTCGTCGCCGTCCCGCTCCGCTCTGCAGGTGAGCGACGACGCGTCGGAGCCGGCCTCGGGCTCGCTCAGCGAGAACGCGCCGATCATCTCGCCGCGCGCCATCGGCCGCAGAAAGCGCTCCTTCTGCTCGTCGGTGCCGAAGTTGAGCAGCATCTGCGTCGGCAGCGAGTTGTGCACGCTCATCAGCACCGCCGTCGACGCGTCGGCCACGGCGATCTCCTCGAGCGCCATGAGATACGTCAGCGTGTCGAGGCCGAGCCCGTCCCACTCCTCGGGGATCATCATCCCGAGAAAGCCCAGCGCGCCGAGCTTCTCCGCCACGCCGCGATCGAAGTACGACTCGCGGTCCCATCGCGCGGCGTGCGGGGCGATCTCCTCCGTTGCGAACTGGCGGGCGAGATCGACGACGGCGCGCTGTTGCTCGGTGAGAGGGTTCAGCATGGACCGCGGTCTTCAGTTATCGGTCGTCGGTTGCGGGTCACTGCCGGCGCTCCTACCGAAAACCGATCACTGAAAACCGACCACGCAGTACTCAAAACCGACCACTCAGTATTCATAAAACCCTCGCCCCGTCTTCTTCCCCAGCCACCCCGCCGCCACGTACTTCCGCAGCAACGGCGCCGGCCGGTACTTCGAGTCGCCGAGTCCGTCGTGCAGCACCTCGAGGATGGCGAGACAGGTGTCGAGGCCGATGAAATCGGCCAGCGCGAGTGGGCCCATCGGGTGGTTCATCCCCAGCTTCATCACCGTATCTACGGCCTCGGGCGTGCCGACGCCTTCCATCACGCAGTACACGGCTTCGTTGATCATCGGCATGAGGATCCGATTGGCCACGAAACCCGGGTAGTCGTTCACTTCGACCGGCGTCTTCCCCACGGTGCGGCTCCAGGCCAGCACGCGCTGCATCGTCTCGTCCGACGTCGCGAGGCCGCGGATGACCTCGACGAGCTGCATCAAGGGCACGGGATTCATGAAGTGCATGCCGATCACGTGGTCGGCGCGCGACATGCGGCCGGCGATCTCGGTGATCGAGATCGAGCTCGTGTTCGTCGCGAGCACCGCGCCCGGATCGGCGTGGCGATCGAGTTCGGTGAAGATCTGGAACTTGAGCTCGCGCTTTTCCGTCGCCGCCTCGACGACGAGGGCCGCGCCGCGCACCGCATGGAGCGACGTGCTGGTCGCCACCCGGCCGAGGATCGCGTCGCGCTGGTCCGCGGGGACGATGCCCTTCGCGATCTGCCGATCGAGGTTCTTCTCGATCGTCGCGCGACCGCGGCCGAGGGCGCCCTCCGCGACGTCGATCATCGTCACGGCAAATCCGTACTGCGCGAACACGTGGGCGATCCCGTTCCCCATCTGCCCTGCGCCGACTACCGCGATGCGATCGCTCACGTGTCTACGACTCCTCGCGGCGCGAGCGCCGCGTGCGATAGAGATAGGCCAGCACGATGAGCATCCCGAGCGCCGCGGCGAGTCCGCCCTCCGGCCCCCATGAACCGCCGGTGAGCCAGTCCGGCCCCTGCTCGATGGTGCGATAGTCGGGCGCGTCGAACCGGATGCCGCTCACCGAGGCGTGAAAGGCGACGGCCAGGACCCAGTTCCACGCGACGTGCGCCGCGGACGACGCATACACGCTGCGAAACGTGAGGCGGATCGCGCCGAGGAACACGCCCGCGAGCGTGACGATGCAGAAGGACTGCACCGTGACTCCCGCGTTGCGCAGATGCGCCGCGCCGAACAGCAGGCTCGTGACGCCGACGGCGGCGCCGCTGCCAATCCCGTCGCGCATCGTCGTGAGCAGATAGCCTCGGCTGATCAGCTCCTCGCCAACGGCCGCGACGATGAGAAAGATCGTGAGCGAGAAGCCCGCGGAGAGCGACGAGCCGTCGGGTCCGGGGACGATGCGCAGCCATCCCGCCGCCAGCAACGCGGCGCAGGCGACGCCGATCGCCACGCCCCCGAGCAGCCATCCCTCGAGCAGCACGCGCGGCCGCACCGCGCGGCGATCCATCCCGACGTCGCTCCACGGCCGCACATCGATCGAGCGGAGCATGATCGCCGTGGCGACGACGGCGGCGGCGAGCTGCAGCGACACCTGGAGCAGCAGCGTCGATTCCGTCCCGAGTCGATTCAGGCCCACGAGCCTGTCGGCGATGTACCAGACGGTCACCTCCGACACGATGAGCAGCAGGAGGAACGCGACGGCGAGCGCGATCGTGCGGCCGAGCGTCCTGGGCGCGTCGGCGGCCGGCTCGGCGGTCAGGAAGTCGTTCCGCTCCGGCGTCCGGACAGTGCCGCCGCCACGATGGCCTTGAGCAGATCGGCCGCGACGAAGGGAAGCACGCCGAACACCGCCGCGGCGGTGAGGCTGCCCGTGAGAATCGTGAGCTGCGACAGACCGCCCACGTACAGGACGAGGATGCCGGCGATCGCCGCGACGAGCCGCGCGGCGAACCGCTCGCGTCCGACGCCGAGCCAACCGGCGACCGCGGCCGCGGCCGGGTACGCGAGCAGGTAGCCGCCCGTCGGTCCGAGCAGACGTGCCAGACCCGGCGCGCCCATCGGCGCGAACACGGGTGCACCCGCCGCACCGGCGGCGAGGTAGAGCACCATCGCCGCGGCCGCATCGAGCGGTCCGATGAGCAAGCCCGCGAGCACGACGACGAACGGCTGGAGCGTGAGCGGCACCGGTGTGCCCGGCAGTGGAATGGCGATCTGCGCCGAGAGTGCGAGCGCGATCGCCACGATCACGACGCCGATCGCGCGGCTGCGGGGAGAGCGGACGGCGAGAGCGAGCGTGGTCATGTCACTTCCCTCGGGTGACGGAGAGCGCCACCGCGTCGCCGCCGCCGAGGCAGAGCGTCGCGAGGCCGGTGGTGAGATTACGATCCTGCAGGGCGTACAGCAGCGTCGTCAGCACGCGCGCGCCGCTCGCGCCGATCGGATGTCCGAGCGCGATGGCGCCGCCGTTGACGTTGACGCGGTCCCAGTCCCATCCGAGCCCCGCGCCGTCGGCGAGCGCCTGCGACGCGAACGCCTCGTTCGCCTCGATCAGATCGTAGTCGCCGATCGTCGCGCCCTCCTTCCGCATGAGGTGGCGCACGGCGGTGATCGGGGCGAAGAAGAGGTCCTGCGGATTGCCCGCGCCCGTCGCGTAGGTGCGCACTCGGCCGAGCACGGAGAGCCCGTTCGCCTCGGCGTATGCCTGCGACGTCACGACGAGCGCCGCGGCTCCGTCGTTCAGCGAGCTCGCGTTCCCGGCCGTCACCGTCCCGTCGGCGCCTTTCGCGAACGCCGGCTTGAGCTTCGCGAGCGTGTCCGTCGTGGTGTCCGCGCGAGGACCCTCGTCGGTGTCGACGATCGTGTCGCCCTTGCGCCCGCTCACGGTGACGGGCGCGATCTCGGCGGCGAACTTTCCGGTGCGCTGCGCCTCGATGGCCTTGCGGTGCGACGCGGCCGCGAACTCGTCCTGCTGCGCGCGCGTCGCCCCTGCCTTCTTCGCCGTGTACTCGGCGTGCCCCCCCATGTGCACGTCGCACGCCGAGCACCATAGCCCGTCCTTGATCATGCCGTCGACGAGCGTCTGGTCGCCGAGCTTCACGCCGTTGCGCATACCATAGACGTAGTAGGGCGCGTTCGACATCGACTCCATTCCGCCGGCGACGATGACCTCCGCGTCGCCCGCCTTGATCGCCTGCGCGGCGAGCATGACGGCCTTGAGCCCCGACCCGCAGACCTTGTTGACCGTCACGGCGCTCACGGTGGCGGGGATGCCGGACTTGAGCAGCGCCTGGCGCGCCGGGGCCTGCCCCACCCCGCCCTGGATGACGTTGCCCATGATGACTTCCTGCACCTCGTCACCCTCGATGCCGGCGCGCTCGAGCGCGGCGCGGATCGCGACGGCACCGAGCTCGGGGGCGGTCACCGACGACAGGGCACCGAGGTACTTCCCGATCGGCGTCCGTGCCGCGGAGACGATGACGGGAATGCGCGACGTGTCCGGCATGCGATGGGCTCGGGTTGGGCCCGGCCGGAGTCCGCCCGGGCATCTCCAAAGCTAACCACGGGGCGGCAAATCATCAGCCGCCGCAGGCCGCGATCGCGGCCCCGCGGCCCTTACACGCGCGCCGTGTCGCGCCGGAACAGCAGCATGGCGCCCACTCCGAAGATCGCGGTCCAGACGACTACGCTTGAGATCGCGGCGGCGGAGAGCCCTCCGATGAGGGGCGCGCGAGAGATGACGCCGACGCCGTAGGCCGGAGAGAGCGTCGCGATCCGCCGCATGAGCGGCGGAAGGTTCTGCAGCGGCACGAACAGACCGCCGCCCATCGCCAGGATGGCAAGCATGGGGCCGACGAACTGCATCACGTTCTCGCTCGGCAGCAGGAACCCCATGAACAGGCCGAACGCGGCGAACACGAGCGAGCTGCCCCACGCCGCGAGCCCGGCGAGCAGCCACACGTTCGGCGCCATCCGCACGCCACTCAGCGCACCGACCGCGAACGCGGAGATCACCGCCACGAGGCCGAGCACCATCGCGGTGAGCACCTTCATCGCGATGTACGCGGCTGGGCGAAGCGGTGTGAGGCGGAGCTGCCGGCTCCATCCCAGGCTTCGCTCTACCGCGACCGCCGCGCCGCCCGCCGTCGTGCCGACCATCGCGCCGTAGACCGCCATGCTGATCAGGACGTACGCCTGGATGATCCCGGCGTTGGTGCCGCGCCCTCCGCCGCTCGTGCGGAACATGAAGAAGAACAGGCTCGGGAAGACGACGATGAACATGACCGTGCGGCGATTGCGCAGCATGCGCCTGATCTCGAGGGTCAACGCGGTCAGGTTGAAGCCGCCGAGCGCCGGCAGCGGCCGCGACTCGGTGACGGGCAGCGACGCCGTGGGGGTGATCGCGGAGCTCACGAAGCCACCTCCGCATCGGCCGTCAACGTGACGAACGCCGCTTCCAGCGTGCTCGCAGAGATCTCGACGTTCGACGCCGCGGTCTCCGTGAGCAGATGCCGCGCGACCGCGTCAGAATCGGTGCAAGCGATCAACACGGTGTCGCCGCGCAGGTCCACGGAGGTCACGCCGAGCATCGCCGCCAGGGCATCTCGATCCGCGCCGGGCAACGTGGCGCGCACCGACCGCCCGCTCGCCATGCGCTTGACGTCGGCCGTGGTGCCATCGGCAACGATCTCGCCCTGGCGCACGAGCACGATGCGATCCGCGTAGGCGTCCGCCTCCTCGAGGTAGTGCGTGGCGAACATGACGGTTCGACCGCGCGCGGCGTCCTCGCGGATGGCGGTCCAGAACTCCCGGCGTCCCTCGACGTCCATGCCGGCAGTCGGCTCGTCGAGAAGGAGCAGCCGCGGATTGGAGAGCAGCGACATCGCGAAGCGCAGCCGCTGCTGCTCGCCGCCGGAGCATTTGCCGACGCGCCGCTCACCGATGGCGGTGATCCCGGCACGCTCCAGCACGTCGGCCACCGGTTGCGCATCGGCGTAGAGCGACGCGGTGTACGCCACCGTCTCGCGCACGGTGAAGTCCTTCAGCAGCCCGCCGTTCTGCATGACGGCGGAGACCTCGCCGCGCGCGATCGCGTCCACCGGGGCGCGGCCGTACACCTGCACGGTTCCCGCATCCGGCCGCGCCAGGCCGAGGATCATGTCGATGGTGGTGGTCTTCCCCGCGCCGTTGGGGCCGAGGAAGGCGACGATCTCTCCTGAACGGATGGAGAGCGAGAGATCGTTGACGGCCGTGACGCTGCCGTAACGTTTGGTGAGGTGGTGAAGCTCTACCGCGAGCACGTGTACCGCCGGTGGGGGATGGATGCGATACGACTCACTGCGCTGATGGTTTCACTGGTTCGCCCCGGACAGCGCCGACCGGGGTCGCGGCGCCGGACGTGAGCGAAGGGCACGCAGGCACTGGCGTCGCGACCTCCGCGTACAGTCGAGGCTGGCCCCCCGCGCCGAGCGGCCGCATCTTCTGCCACCCACTCGGGCTGGGGCGACGACGCCTCCGATGCCATCGCACTCGCAACCCACCTCACTCATGCGAGTCCACGCGCTGCTGCTCTCGTCGCTCCTGCTGATCGGTCCACTCCACGCTTCCGTTCAAGCGCAGTTCGTCAGTGCGGCTCCGATGCAGCCGTCCGCCGCCGACACGGGGCGGAGTGTGATCTACGCCTCCGGGATGGCGAGACAGGCCACCACATTCGATCGCGCATCACTGGTCTTCCTGCTGGAGACACCGGGCATGTCGGTCGAGGAAGCCTCCTCGAGGCTGGCGGCCGTCGACCGCGCGGTGCAGGACACGCTGCGCCGATTCAACCTGCCGGCCGGTTCGGTGCGCAGCTACGTCGGCGGCGTCGCCCCCTATCGCCCGCAGAACATGCCTTCGAGCATGATGGGGGGGCCGACGTTCAGTGGGAGATCGACGATTCGCGTCGAGTCCGTGAGCATCGATCAGATCGGACCACTGACCGCGGCCGCGCTGGCGAAGGGAGCGACGTCGGTCCTGCCAGCGACCCTGGTGGCGAGCGCCTCGGACAGCATTCGTCGCTCGCTGATTCCGAAGGCGTTCGAAACGGCACGTCGTGATGCGGAAGTGCTCGCGCACGCGGCGGGAGGACAGCTCGGTCGTCTGCTGACGCTGAACGTGTCGCCGATGCCGAGTGACTTTCAGCAGCAGCTCGTGAGCGGTCCCTATTACGAGAACGGACCGCGCCCGATCCCGAACCCGATGCTGATGCTGAACGTGAACGCGTCCTGGCTGCTCGTGAGGCAGTAGTCCGCGACAACGCGGGTGCGCGGGTGCGCGGGTACGAAACAGCTGTCGAGGCGGGCAACAGCCACGGCAACAGCCTGACGCGGAGGGCGCGGAGGGAACTGCGCGACCGCGGAGAACGACTCTCCGGGTCGGGCTGTGTAGCACCGCACACCGCTCCTCGCCATCCACAACCCCAACAGAGAAGACTTTAGGGTTGGCATCCAGCCTGCATCGCGCCAGGACCTTTCTCGGTCCTCCCGCCGTGCTCCGCGTGTTCCGCGTCGATCAGTTGCAGGTGCAGTTGAACTGCGGTTTCCGTGCTGGCCGTTGCGCACCCGCGCACCCGCGCAGCTACACCTTCCCCGCCTCCAGCGTCAGCGCGCGGTCATCGATCTCGCGCTTCACTCGCGCGATGAACTCATCGACGCCTACCGGCGCGGGCTTCTGCCCCTCGCCCGCGCCGCGCGTGTTCACCGCCACCTGATCGGCCTCCGCCTCTCGGCGCCCGATGACGCACATGTACGGCGTCTTCATCCGCGCGCCCTCGGCGATGCGATACTTGAGCGTCTCGCTGCGCGCGTCGAGTGACGCGCGGAGGCCGGCGCGCACCATCCGCTCGACGATCGCCGCCGCGACCGATGCCTGCTCCTCCGAGATCGGCAGCACGCGCACCTGCTCCGGCGCGAGCCACGTCGGGAACGCACCGGCGAAGTGCTCGATCAGGATCGCGATGAACCGCTCGAGGGAGCCGCTCACCGCGCGGTGGATCACCACCGGCCGATGCTCGGCGTTGTCCTCCCCGACGTACGAGAGGCCAAACCGTTCGGGCGCCGCGTAGTCGAGCTGGATCGTGCCGAGCTGCCACGCGCGGCCGAGCGAGTCGGTGACGTCGAAGTCGATCTTCGGGCCGTAGAAGGCGCCATCCCCGGGCTTGAGCTCGTACGGCTTTCCAGTCGCCTCGAGCGCGCCGCGGAGC
>JBJMNN010000003.1:0-4150 GCA_045804245.1 Gemmatimonadaceae bacterium
CGACGACGACCGCGCTGGAGCTGCTGAGCCCCGCCGAGGGCGGGAGGGTGCTCGTGAGCTCGAGCTCGACGCCGCGGCGGGCGTGCGGGAAGTCGCGGGCGAAGCGGCGTGCGACGGTGACGACGTACGAGCTCCAGCGTGCGCTGCCTTTCACCCGCTCGACGTCGGCGACGAGCGGCACCTCGACCGATCCCCGCCGAGCCCGATCGCGCACGCGGATCACCGGTGCGTCCAGCGTCCGGGCGTGCGCGGTGATGGCGCGATCGACGGCGCAGGTGAGCGAGCGGCCTCCGGCGTAGTCGACGTGCTTCCCCACCAGCTCGACGCGCCCGGGAACGACGTAACGGCGCGGTGCCCCTGCGGTCATGGCCGAGGCTCGGTCCCCTCGAGCCGTGACGCGACGAACGCGATGTCCGCACGGCTCGACATATCGAGCACTCCGGCGCGCATGCGCACGACGTGGAACGGCTCGCCGAGGTCGCGCATGGCGATGGTCACCGCGTCCTGGATCTCCAGCTCGCCGCGCGCCGATGGACGCACGCGCGCGCACGCGTCGAAGATCACCGGCGTGAACGACCACAGGTTCATCGACACCCAGCGCTCGGCGCGCTGCGCCAGTGGATCGTCGGTCGACGGCTTCTCGCGCACGGCACGCAGGAGGCCGTCGTCGCCGACATCGAGCAGCGCGAACTTGAACACACGCTCGGGCTCGAGCCGGCTCTCGCGGATGAGCGTGTCTGCTTCGAACGCGACGAGCCCGGAAGCGCCGACCGCGGCGAGATCACGGAACGCGGCGACCGGATAGTAATTGTCGGAGTTGAGGACGAGGAACGGTGCGTCGTTCACGACGCCACGCACCGACAGCACGGCGTCGGCGGTGCCGCGTGGCTCGGCCTGCACGGCGAAGCGAACACGAACCCTCGCCGGCACGTGGGTGCGGCCGAAATGCTCGCTGATTTGCTCGTGCTCGGGCGCGACGACGAGTGTCACGTCGCGGATCCCCGCGTCGGCGAGCGCGGAGAGCACGTAGTCGAGGAAGGGGCGCGCGCCGAGGGGCATCATCCCCTTCGCTCCCTGCGCTGCGGCGCGACGCTGGTCGTCGCTCAGCGTTGCGCCGGCTCCTTCCGCCTCACGTCGCATGCGCGTGCCAAGCCCGCGCGCGAGGATCACCGCCTGGGTCGTGCGCACGACGACGCCCTGCGTCACGCCCTGGAGCTCTCGGGGGTCCAGAAGCCGCGGAGCACGCGCGACAATCCCACCCCGCTCACCACGAACACGACGAGCCACATCGCGAACTGTGGCATGCGCCCGTATAGCAGGCTGCCGACGCCGAACAGCCCCGAGTACACGAACGCGCAGCCGAGCACCCAGCCGAGCAGCGCCTGCGGCAGCGAGTCCTCGACGCCGGTAATGCCGAGGCGCAGCGCGATGGGACGCCACCCCGGACCGGCGGGCCTGACGAGCGAGTAGAACCTCTCCAGCGTGGCCGCGTCGGTCGGCGGCGCGAGCAATGTGGCGGCGAGCCACACCACCGTCGTGACACCGACGGTGACGAGGAGCGATGTCTCGGCCGAAATCGTGAAGCCGTTCTTCCGCGCGACGAAGAAGCCGAGCGCGACGAAGAAGGAGCTCGCCATGGCGGCGATCTCGCTCCACGCACTGATGCGCCACCAGAACCAGCGCAGGAGATAGAGGAGCCCCGTGCCGGCGCCGATCGAGAGGATCAGCTCGAACGCTTCGCGCGCCGTGCCGAGGGCGTAGGTCATCAACGCCGCACAGATCATCAGGCCCGCCGTCGTCACGCGGCCCATGAAGACGTAGTGCTTCTCGCTCAGACCCGGCCGGAGAAAGCGCCGATAGAAGTCGTGGACGAGGTAGCTCGTCCCCCAGTTGAGGTGCGTTTCGATCGTGGAGCGGTACGCGGCGAGCGTGCCGGCGACGACGAGCCCGAGGAACCCGGCGGGAAGGAAGCGCATCATCGCCGGATAGGCGATGTCGTTGCCGAGCAGCGACCGGTCGAGGTTCGGGAAGGTGGCGGAGATGTCGGAGAGCTGCGGATAGATGATCGTCGACGCGAGTGCGACGATGACCCACGGCCAGGGCCGCAGCGCGTAGTGCATGACGTTGAACAGCAGCGTGCCGACGACGGCGTCCTTCTCCGTCTTCGACGCGAGCATGCGCTGCGCGATGTAGCTCCCGCCGCCTGGCTCCGCGCCGGGGTACCAGACCGACCACCATTGGATGGTGAGCGGCAGGATGAAGATGGCGAGGGCGGTGCTCCAGTCGCCGAAGTCGGGGAGCATGGCGATCGTGCGCGGCGGGACTTTGGCGAACAGACCGGAGAGCCCGCCGACGGCCGGTTGCTGGAGCGCGAAGTACGCTACGGCGAAGGTGCCGGTCATCGTGATGCCGAACTGAATGGAGTCGGTGACGAGCACTCCCCACAGTCCGCTCACCGACGCGAAGAAGATCGTCATCACGGCGCAGACGAACAGCGTGCGCCCCGTGGGCCAGCCGAGCACGATGTTGCCGATCTTGGCGGCGGCAAGGTTCACCGTCGCCATGATGACGAGGTTGAAGAAGAAGCCCAGGTACACGGCGCGAAAGCCGCGCAGGAGCTTGGCGGCGTCACCGGAATACCTGATCTCGTAGAACTCGAGATCGGTCAGCACGCCGGAGCGACGCCAGAGCCGCGCGTAGAAGAACACCGTCATCATCCCGGTGAGCAGGAAGCTCCACCAGAGCCAGTTGCCGGCGACTCCGCGCTCGCGCACGAAGTTGGTGACGAGGTTCGGCGTGTCGGTGCTGAAGGTCGTGGCCACCATCGAGATGCCGACGAGCCACCAGGGCGCGGCACGTCCCGACGTGAAGAACTCGCTGGTGCTGGAGCTGGCGCGCCGCCAGAAAAAGAGCGCGGGGAGAAAGCTGATGGCGATGCTGGCGCCGATGATCGTCCAGTCGAGCGTCGTGAAGTGGAAGGGCGTGCTCATGCGCGCGGCTTCATCCAGTCACCGCGCGTGAAATCGGGGAACTTCATCGGTGCGCTGCTCTTGGCGACGGACATCTCCGTGAGCGGAAGCGGAGCGCTCCACGCCGCCGCGTCGTAGACGTCGAAATCGGGCGCGAGCCCCTCGCGCATGCACTCGATGAGACGGTACGCCATCACGAAGTCCATCCCACCGTGGCCGCCGCTGGCCGCCTGCTCACCGAGCTTCGTCCAGAGCGGATGCTCGAACTGTTTCTTGTGCTCGTCGTTGATCGGCTGGAAACGCTCGCCCCCCGACTGGCCCTCGACGTAGATGCGCGGTGGATAGTCCTCGAACGTCCCCTTGGTGCCCATGACGCGATTGTGGCGCGAGTACGGGCGCGGGTTGGAGACGTCGTGCTGCATCATGACCGTGCGTCCCTTCGCCGTCCGGATGATCGACGTGTTGAGGTCGCCCGTGATGTAGCGCTCACGCCAGCGCGGATCGGCCTTGTCATCCTTGAGCGTCTCCTCGCGGTAGAGCGTGAGCCCGCGCTCGGGGCTGGCCATGGCGACGATGTAGTCGAAACGGTCGCCGGCGTGCACGTCGAGATACCAGCTCACGGGGCCGAGGCCGTGCGTCGGGTAGAGGTTGGAGTTGGAGCGCGTGTGCCACGCGCGGCGCCAGAGTCCCTCGTCCTTCGTCTCGAACAGGATCTTCCGCAGGTCGTGCAGATACGCGGCCTCGGCGTGCAGCACCTCGCCGAAGTAGCCCGCGTGCACCATGCGGTTGACCATCATCTCGTTGTAGCCGTAGTTGCAGTTCTCGAGCTGCATGCAGTGCTTCTGCGCCTTCTCGCTCGCGTCGACAAGCGCCCACAGATCCTTGAGCGTCGTGCCGATGGGACACTCGCTCGCGGCGTGCTTGCCGTGCGCGAGCGCGGCGAGCATCACCGGCGTATGCCACTCCCACGGCGTCGCCGTGTAGACGAGGTCGAGGTCGTCGCGGGCGACGAGCTGCTCGAACGCGTGATCGGAGCCGGTGTGCATGACGGGCTGGGCCTGTCCCGCCTCGGTGGCCATCTTCGCGGCCATCTGCGCCTTCTCGGGGACGAGATCGCACAGGGCGACGATCTTCACGTTGGGCACGCCGAGCAGATCCTTCAGCAGCGACTTGCCGCGCAG
>JBJMNN010000004.1:0-18514 GCA_045804245.1 Gemmatimonadaceae bacterium
CCGGCGCCACCGACGAGACCGTCGGATTCGAGGCCCTCGGCCTCCACGAGAGCGTCCTCGCGGCCATTCGCGACGCGGGATACACGACGCCGACGCCGATCCAACGCGACGCGATCCCGCTGGCGCGACGCGGGCGCGACCTCATCGGCCTGGCCCAGACCGGTACGGGCAAGACCGCGGCGTTCACGCTCCCGATCATCGACCGGTTGATCGACGGACCGCGGCGTACGCGCGCGCTCATCCTCACGCCGACGCGCGAGCTCTGTGTGCAGGTGGAAGAGAGCTTCCGCAAGTATGCCAAGCACGCGCCCATCGCCGTCGTGCCGGTGTTCGGCGGTGTGCCTCTCGACCCGCAGGAGAAGAAGCTGCGTGCCGGTGTGGACGTCGTCGTCGCCACGCCGGGCCGGCTGATCGATCATCTCGAGCGGCAGAACGTCGTATTCGACGACCTCGAGGTGCTCGTGCTGGACGAGGCGGACCGCATGCTCGACATGGGGTTCGCGCCGCAGATCAACCGCATCGTGAGCGAACTGCCGAGATACCGTCAAACGCTGTTGTTCAGCGCGACGATGCCTCCCGAGGTGGAGGCGCTGGCGCGCAAGTACCTGCGCAAGCCGATCGTGGTCCAGGTCGGGATTCGCTCCGCGGCGGCGAGCACGGTGACGCACGCGGTCTA
Organism: Gemmatimonadaceae bacterium; assembly: GCA_045804245.1. GTDB lineage: Bacteria > Gemmatimonadota > Gemmatimonadetes > Gemmatimonadales > Gemmatimonadaceae > AG11. The sequence continues at coordinate 677 of JBJMNN010000004.1, forward strand.
TCCCGTGCCGCGCGAGAAGAAGAATGCGCTGCTCGTGGAGCTGCTCACCGGCGACAAGGAGCACGAGTCGGTGCTCATCTTCACGCGCACGAAGCACGGTGCGGATCGCGTCGTGCGCGATCTCGAGAAAGCAGGCGTGCGCGCGACGGCAATGCACGCCGACAAGACGCAGGCGCAGCGGATGCGCGCGCTGCAGGACTTCAAGGACGGCAAGATCAACGTGCTGGTGGCGACGGACATCGCGCAGCGCGGGCTGGACATCTCCGGCATCACGCACGTGATCAACTATGACGTGCCGCAGCAGGCGGAAGACTACGTGCACCGCATCGGGCGGACGGGGCGCGCGGCGAAGGAAGGGGACGCCTACACCTTCATGGCGCCCGACGAGATCGCGATGGTCCGCACGATCGAGCGGGTGATCGGCCAGCCGATCCCGCGCATCTCCGTTCCGGGCTACGATTTCGGGACGGTCGCCGCGGACTGAGTCACCAGCGCAGCCGGCCGAGCCGCGAGACGACGAGCGAATCGGCGGCGCGCCCGCGGCGCGCGATCAGGGTGAGGTTCGCCGCGCCGTAGCCGAGGCCGCGCAGGTCGTAGGCGAGCGAATCGCGGTTGACCGAGAGTGAGATGCCGTGCGCATGGCCGAGCGCCGCTCGCGAGAGGACCACACCCGCCATGCGGAGCTCCAGCGCGTCGGCGACGGTGTCGAAGCGCACGCTCACGTACGCGCGCTGGGCGACGGCCTCGTCGCGGGCGCGAGCGACGACGGTCGCCGCTTCGACGACCGCTGCGCGCACCGCGGCGCGATCGAGGTAGAGCCCGAGCTGGCGCACGGCCATGCTGGTCACGAGCCCGATGATCGTGAGCACCAGACAGAGCTCGACGAGGGTGAGGCCGGGACGGCGCGGAGCAGGGGATCGCATGCATGGAGGCTGGCTGCCGATGGCGTCATGCGCGTCATCACGACCACGCGGCTCGGCGCGAAGCCGCACGGTTGATCGCGACTCGGCGGCGCGGCATCTTGGCGCATGTCCATCATCTCTCGCAGCAGCGCCCTCGTTCGCGCGGGCGCGATCGCGGCAGCGCTCGCGCTATCGGCGGGCTGCCGAAGCCCGCAGCAGGACGCGTATCTCGTCGAGCAGCTCCGCCAGATGGCCGACGAGCTGAACGCATCACGCCAGCAGACGGCGGAGATCCAGACTCAGCTCGACTCGCTGCGCGTGATCGTGGCGCGGCAGGACACGCTTCTCACGCGGTTGGCGGGGATGGCGGGGGTGCCGCGATAGGGTGCTCGAGACCACGATGAACGGATAACGACCGAACGCGGATCTTTAACAGCGATCTGATGGAAGATGCCGGATCGCGTCGTGCCACCGTGCGGACCACGCGTGGCGATCGCACCGGGAACGGCCACGGATACCGCGGATCGACACGGAAACGGCCGGATCGCTGGCGAAGAGATCTCGGCCCCGCACCATCAAAGACTTTGTGATTGTGGGTGGAGAGGAGCGCTGCAGCGAGCATCGAGCTCGACCCGGAGAGCAGTGCAGATTCCTCGACTCGCTGCGCTCGCTCGGAATGACATTGGGCTTGTCGTCGTCCGAGCGAAGTCGAGGGATCAGCGCTCGCTCGGCGGGATGTAGTAGAGCCGCATCGACGGTCCGATGCGCGCGACGGGAGCTCGGCGAGCCAGCCATCGCAGCGACGTGTCCGACCAGACGCCGGCGAGGAAGGTCTCGCTGGCGGCGACCCAGCCGGTGGTGCGTTCGTCGCGCGCGAGACGGCGGGCGTTGGTGAGACCGACCGACGAGAGCTGCGATGAACCGAAATAGTGAACGCGGATGGAGTCGATGCCGCGCGCGCGTACGGTGTCGGCGAGACGATAGAGATCCTGGCCCCAATCGAGATTGCTGTCCACCAGCACGCGCTCGGGGTGCCGCCCCGCGACGGGATTGAAGTACGCGAGATAGTCAGGCCAACTGTGCGCTGCCGTGAACATCATGCCGGCGCCGAGCAGTGTCACCGCGCCTCGCCGGCCGAGCACCTGCGCATGCGTCCCCGGCGAACGCCAGGCCGTCGTGGCCCCGCGCGCGGCGAGGAGTGCAAGGAAGGGATAGATCGCGAGCACGATCCGCACGCCCAGATCCACGCGCGAGAGCAGCGCCGGTACGAGCACCGCGACCGCGCCGAGGATGGGCACTACGGTCGTCCATCCCTCCGTGCGCATGGCGCGAACCGCGTACGCGCCACCCGCGAACGCCAGCGCGAGCAAGGGCAACGGCGTCTTCACCGCGAGCACGACGACGTAGTAGTACCACCAGCCGCGAAGCCGCACCTCGCCCAGCAGAAAGGCGGGATGACCGCCGCTGCCGTGTGTGAAGAACGCGACGAGACCGGCGAAGAACTCCGCCGCGGGCACCGGCACGCCGCCCGGCGTGATCGGCCCGACGTGGAACCGGTACACAGCCCACACGGCGAACGCCGCGGTCCCCACCGCGACGAGCGCCGAGCGCCACGCGAAGGCACGCGCGTCGGAATCGCCATCACGCCGCAGCGAGAGCCACCGCACCGCCTCGCCGAGCGCGAGGACGAAACCGAGGAAGGCGACCGCGGAGAACTTCGTCGTCGCGGCGAGCCCCATCGCGACACCGAAGACGATCGCGCGCGCGATCGTGGGCTGCTCGCGCCAGCGCAGCCATGCGTACGCACCTGCGGCGACGAACGCCGCCGGTGCGAGGTCGGTACCGGCGATGCCGGCGTGCGCGAGGATGTTCGGGTTCGCCGCGACGAAGAGCGTGGCCAGCGCGGCGCCCGCGCCGCCCGCGATGCGTGCGCCCCAGCTCGCACACACGGCGAGCATGAGCCACAGAAAGGGAAGCATGCCGAGGCGCGCGAGAAACAGCGTGCGCCGATACTGCGCTCCCTCGCCGAGCAGGGCACGGCCTTCGTCGTACATCGAGTGCTTGCCGACACTGCGCGCGCCGCGCAGGTACGGCAGGAGCGCGGATGCGACGCGCGCCAGCGGCGGATGCTGCGCCTCGTAGTGATAGGTGCCGGTGCTCAACCACTCCATGCCGGTCGCAAGCGTCGCCGGCTCGTCCCACGTCTGACTGAAGACGGGATACGTGGCGACGACGGCGAGTGTGGCGAGACACGCGACGAGGGCGGTCGCGAATCGCCACCGCCCTCGAGTCACACGCCAGCCCCGCGTGGGACGCAGCGCGGGACTCTCCTACCGCGCCTTCGCGACGGCCGCGGCGAGCGACGCGTAGGCCTCTTCGTTGAGCGCGTTGAACTTCATCTCGCGCCACACGACGTTGCCGTCCTTGCCGATGACGTAGACGGTGCGGCTCGCGACGGGCCGGCCGGCAGCGTGCGATCCGTAGAGGTCCGCCACCTTGAGCTCGGGATCCGAGACGAGCGCGAAGGGGAATGTCATCTCCGATGACCACGACACGTGGCTGGCGATGCTGTCGGCGGACACGGGCAGCACGACGACGTTCTCGCCGAACAACTTCGCATTCTCGTCGCGGAACTTCGTCAGCTCGGCCGTGCAGCCCGACGTGCGATCCTTCGGATAGAAGGCCACGACGACGACCTTGCCGCGGAGAGCGGAGAGACTGACCGGCGTGGCACGCACGCCCGATCCGTCTGCCCACGGCGCGGTGAAATCCGGGGCGGCCTGGCCGACGTCAGGTCCCGCGAGCGCGGTGGCGCTGCCAGCCTGGGTGGCGGCCTGCGCGTTCGCGCCAGCGGCGAGCGTGACGAGCGCGAGCGCGGCGACCAGCGAGGAACGAGTTGCTTGCATCGGATGAATCCTGGTGACGGGACGACACGTGCGAGGGAGTCGCAGCGCGCCGGCGCGGTGCGCACGTCGAACGATGGCGGGTGCATCGCCGGAATACCAGAGCGCTCAATCTGTCGCGCCGACCATGCCGCGGAGCCGACGGAGCACTCGTCGGACTGCATCCACTGCGCGATGCGCACGCGGGTAGCGAAGGCGAAGGAGTGATTGGCGCACGAGCCGACGGTGCGCACTGTCGGCGAGCCCGTGCTCGGCGAGATAGCCGTCGAGCCAACGCAGGTACCGCTGGTGCGTTTGGATCAGCGTCCCCTGTTTCTTCGCGATCTCGGTGACCGAGGTGCCCGCACTCGCGTAGCAGCGATAGCGGTCCCACCAGCCGTCGAGCACGATCACCGGTGCGGCGAGGAGCATCTTGGCGTAGAGCACGATGTCCTCGTGCGTCCCGCGGAACTGCTCCTCGGAACCTCCGACTCGCTCGACCACGGACCTTCGCAACAGGACGGCGCACGGGCAGGGCGACGCGGTCTTGCCGCGAAGCTGGCGGAGGAGCACCTCGCCGCCATCGGCGGGAACGCCGGTCGCCTCCATGACGGGAAGATGATCGCGCGCGGCGTCCGTGGGCTCGCCAGTCCAGCCGTACCACCAGAGCGAGTTGCCGTACGCCATCCCGACGTCGGGATGCGCCTCCAGCTCTGGGACGAGGCGCGCGAGCTTGTCGGGGAGCCAGACGTCGTCCGCATCGAGCTCGGCGATGAACTCGCCACGCGCGTGACGCACGCCGAGGTTGCGCGATGCGCTGATGCCGCGGTTCTCGCGGCCGGGATGCTCGAAGCAACGCACGCGCTCAGGCATGCGGCCGACGTAATCCCGCGCGATCGCCGAGCTGTCGTCGCTCGAACCGTCGTCGACGAGCACGAGCTCCCAGTCCGGGTACGTCTGGGCAAACACTGCGTCGATGCACTCGCGCATGAAGCGCGAGGCATTCAGGAACGGAAGCACGACGGAGACGCGGACCGGATCGCTCACGATGGAGTCACCATCGTGTCGCGCGCGTCGATTACCGGCGGAGGCGGCGCGGGTGAGTCGCGGAAGAGAAAATCGCGCAGCCGCCGGCCGACGGAGTCTAGCGCGCACGCCTCGGCGACGCGCTGACGCGCGCGCGCTCCGGTGGCGCGTGCCCATGCGACGTCGTCCAATACACGTCCCAGCGCCGCCGCGAACGCCGCGCCATCTCCGCGCGGCACCATGATGCCGCCGTCTGCCTCTCCGCCCGAGAGCAGATCGGGGATCCCCGGCGCATCGGCCGCCACGATGGGCAACCCGCACGCCATCGCCTCGAGTGGTGCGACGGCGAAGCCTTCGTGGCGCGACGGGAAGGCGAACACGTCACCCGCGGCGAGATGCAGTCGCAGGAGCGCGCGATCCTGGACGTACTCGTCGCGCCACGAGACGCCACGCAGGGCGCCATTCGCCAGTCGTTCGTGCATCCACGCCGAGTCCACGCCGGTGCCGAGCATGAGCAGTCGAAGATCTTCCCGAGGGCGCGATGCGCAGACCGTTTGCCACGCATCGATCAGCACGTCGACGCCCTTGGTCGCCACCTCGACCCGGCCGTGCCAGACGGCGACGCGTGCGTCCGCCGGAATTCCGAGCGCTTCACGAGCGGTCTCGCGCGACGGCGCATCGAACGCGGAGGGCTCGAGGGCGTTGAAGATCTGGGCGATGCGATCCGGCCGAACGCCGTAGGCGCTGCGCACACGATCGATCTCGGTGCTCGGAGCGATGATCAGGCCCGACGCGCGGCGCACCGTCCTGGGGCGGACCAGCCGCTGCAACTCTCCCGTCAGCTGGTTGCCCCCTTGAAAGGTCGCGAACACCGGCAGGCGCATCAGCCGACCGAGCAGCACACACACGTCGAAGCGGACGAACTCGTACTCCTGGCAGACGATGGCGCGACATCCCTCGCGACGCAGCTCGCGGGCGAGCGCACGCATCGGCGTCGCGAGATACGCCGCGAGCTCGTCGGCAACGGTGCGCACGGGGCGGCCCAGCCTGCGAAGCGCGCCACGGAGATCGGGCCGAGCGAGCAGGTCGCGAAGCACACGGTAGCGCGCCGGCGGCGGCAGGACGATGACCGTCGCATTGGTGGAACGGTTGACGAACCGCGTGGTGTGCGGAACGCGCCGCGAGAAGAGCACGAGCACGGTGTTCACGCCGGCGCGCTGCATCGCGGTGATGAAGTTGAAGAGGTGGCCGCCGGCACCGTCCACGCAGAACGCCTCGAGCGAGACGCCGATCGTATCGAGATAGTCCTCGTCGAACAGCAGCCCCCACGGAAGGAGGGCCACCGTCGGCACGCTACCGGCCGGTACCATGCAAATCGACTCCACCCGCCGTCGACCGATGGCGCCCGACGTCGCGCAGCGAGCCCGGCGTCACCGAGGCACGCAGCGCGCACGGGACGATGCCGGTGACGACGAGACTCGGCCCCGTACCGGCAGGCCTCGGATCGAGCACGAGAAGCTGAAACGCCGACTCGACGTGGTCGAGGCCGGAGGGGCCGCCGTCGCCGATCCAGAGGTCGACCGTGTACTCGCCAGGATTCAGGTAGAGTGACTCGATGCGCAGCGTCACGACGTTCCGGCCCGGCTCGAGACGTACGACCTGCTCGGCGGCGGCGACGTCGGCGTTGACGAGATTCGTTCCGCCGACGTCTCGGATGACGACGGCGAGCGAGGACACGCTGCGCGGCTGCAGTGCGTCGATCTCGAGCTGCAGCTCGAGCGGGCCGAGCGGGTACGGATGCCCGTCGAGCGTCGGCTCGCCCGTGGTGAAGCGCACCGCCTCGAACCGCGCCCCGCCCGAGCCGCGTCGCCGGAGCCTCGACACGTCGAGCCACTCGGCCGGCGATGGGCGCCGGAGCTGGCGCGTGAGATAGCCGCGTACGACGTCGTCGGAGCGCCCCGCATCGACGACGCGTCCCGCGTCGAGAAGCACAGCACGGGGGCAGAGCCGCTGGATGGCGTCGAGGTTGTGGCTGACGAACACCACGGTGCGGCCCTCGGCGGTGACGTCGCGCATCTTGCCGAGGCATTTCGCCTGGAACGCCGCATCGCCCACGGCGAGCACCTCGTCGACGAGCAGCACCTCGGGCTCCAGATGGGCCGCGACGGCGAAGGCGAGGCGGAGGTACATGCCGCTCGAGTAGCGCTTCACCGGCGTGTCGATGAATCGCTCGACCTCGGCGAACGCCACGATCTCCTCGAACTTGCGAACGACTTCATCGCGGCGCATACCGAGGATGGCGCCGTTCAGGTAGACGTTCTCGCGCCCCGTGAGATCGGGATGGAATCCAGTGCCGACCTCGAGGAGGGAGCCGACGCGACCCTCGATCGTGGCGCGGCCGGTGGTGGGCGCGGTGATGCGGGTCAACAGCTTGAGGAGCGTGCTCTTGCCGGCGCCGTTGCCGCCGATGAGGCCGAGCGCTTCGCCGTGCGGGACGTCGAACGACACGTCGCGCAATGCCCAGAAGGCGTCGTCGTCCGTCGTCGGCGCGCGGCGCCGGAGGAGCGAGGTGGTCGCGCGCGCCACGCCCGACATGGCGTCGGCGAGCGCCTCGCGCGCCGTGCGGTGCGGATCGAAGGCGCGACCGAGCACATAGCGCTTGCCGAGCCCTTCCAGACGGATCGCGGCGGTCAGGAGCGGCGCCTCAGATCACGTCGGCGAACGTCCGCTCCATCCGCCGGAAGTAGAGAATGCCGCCGATCAGCACGACGAGCGCCGCCGCGCACGAGACGAGCACCATGCGTCCCGGTGGAGATCCCGTTCCGAGCAGCGCCCACCGATAGCCCTCGACGACGCCGACCATCGGATTGAGCCCATAGAGCGTCCGCCAGGGCTCGGAGAGCAGGCTGCTCGGATACGCGATGGGCGTGGCGAACAGCCAGAGCTGCGTGAGGAAAGGGACGGCGTAGCGCACGTCGCGGTACTGCACGTTCAGCGCGGCGAGCCAGAGTCCGACACCGAGCGAGGCGACGAAGGCCAGCAGGAGCAGCGGCACGGTCCACAGGGCGTTTGCCGAAGGCGCGACGCGATAGACGGCCATGAAGCCGAGGAGTACGACGAAGGCGAGCAGGAAGTCGATCGCGCCCGACAGGACGGTGGCGATGGGGATGGCGAGCCGTGGGAAATAGACCTTGGTCACGAGCTGCTGGCTCGCCACCACGCTGTTCGCCGACTGGGTCAATCCATTCGCGAAGAACGTCCAGGGGACGAGTGCGACGAAGCTGAACAGCGGATACGGCACACCATCCGAGGGCACCTTCGCGAGCCGGCCGAAGAAAAGGCTGAACACCATCATGGTGAGCAGCGGCTGGATGATCGCCCAGGAGGCGCCGAGTGCGGTCTGCTTGTAGCGGACCTTGATGTCGCGCCACGTGATGAAGTAGAGCAGCTCGCGATACGCCCAGAGCTCGCCGAGCCCGAGAGAGGGCAGCCCCGTGGGCGGCTCGATCACCGTGACCGCCGGTTGCCCAGGCAGCCTGCCCGCGCCTGTTCGTGCGACGGCATTCGAAGCTGGCGTGGGCCGGGGCCTGGTGCCTGAGGTCATTAGTGGAGAGGGGGATGCCGTAGGTCTGCCGAGGGGTCGTGCTTCAGGAATTCGTCAGCCGAGCGTCCAATCGGAAAGCCGGGACGTGCGCATCCGGCCCTGGATCGCAGTATATTGTAACGGCTACACCGGACCAGATTCTTCCATAATGCACATCACCATCGAGTACTGCACCGTTTGAAGCTACGAGCCCCGGGCCGCCAGGTTGGCGGCCGAGCTCGAGCAGCACTTTCCCGACGCGAATGTGGAGTTGATCCCGGGGTCGGGCGGACGGTTCGAAGTGTCGAAGGACGGCTCGCCGATCTTCCAGAAATCGAAGCTCGGGCGACATGCGGAGCCGGGAGAGATCGTTGGCTTGTTGCGCGCGGCAGTCTGACCACCGTACCAGCAGGATCTGATCCGGGCCGATGCGTCGTCTGGACGCGTTGGCCCGTGGCACGTCCCACCCTACGTAACCCGAGCATCATCTCACACAGATGCGCATTGCAATCTCCACCGGCGGCGGCGACGCCCCGGGTCTGAACGCCGTCATCCGCGCCGCCGCACTCTCTGCGATCAACCGCGGCTGGGACGTGCTCGGCATCAAGCGCGGCTTCGCGGGACTGATGGGCGAGGACGAAGTCATCCCGCTCACGAAGGACTCGGTGCGCGGCATCGCGCACATGGGCGGCACGATCCTGCGCTCGACGAACCGTGGGAATCCGTTCTTCTATCCGCGGAAGCAGGTCGACGGGACGTATCAGGAAGAGGATCGCTCGGACGAGCTGATGGAGAACGCGCGGCGTCTCGGGATCGACGCGCTCATCTCGATCGGGGGCGACGGCTCGCTCGACATCGCGCGCCGGCTGTGCAACAAGGGGATGCGCATCGTCTGCGTGCCGAAGACGATCGACAACGACGTGAGCGGCACGGTGACGACGTTCGGCTTCGACACGGCGGTGAACACGGCGCTCGAGGCGATCGACAAGTTGCACACCACCGCGGAAAGTCACGATCGCGTGATGGTGATGGAGGTGATGGGGCGCGACGCCGGATTCATCGCCCTGCACGCCGGCGTGGCCGGCACCGCGGACGTGATTCTCATTCCGGAGATCCCGTACGACATCCAGAAGGTCTGCGAGAAGATCCGGTACCGGGATTCGGTGGGACGGCTGTTCTCGATCGTGGTCGTGGCCGAAGGGGCGTTCCCGCGAGGCGGTCATTCGCACACGCTCGGCGAGTCGATGCCTGGCCAGGCGCGCCGGATCGGCGGCGTCGCCGAGGCGATCGCGCGCGAGATCCAGCAACTCACGGGCAAGGAGACGCGCTCACTCGTCCTCGGCCACCTGCAGCGCGGGGGCATGCCGACCGGTTACGACCGGCTGCTTGCCACGCGATTCGGCGGGGCCGCAGTGCGGGCGATCGCCGAGGAGAAGTGGGGGGAGATGGTGGCGCTGCAGTCGCCCCACATCGTCACCATCCCGATCGAGCAGGTGCTCGGCGAGACGAAGCGTGTCGATCCGAGCCACGACGTGGTGCAGACGGCGCGGGCGACGGGGATCAGCTTCGGCGACTGAGGGTAGAAAGGAGTGCACTGGCGGGCACGCCTGCGCTGGGAGAGGACGGGGCTGTCCGCAGGCTAGGACACCGGCGGTCTCTTGGACGACGCCACGCGGGCGGGCTCGACAGTGCTAAGTGTTACGCCGGTCAGGAGTTGGCAGTCCAGCAGCATCTGCCCGCCATCTGGCACCCCCTCTGCCTTGTCACTCGGTGCCGCGCGACGTCCGCGTCGGCACTGGAGATTTCGATGAAGCTTCGCACTCTGCTCTTTACCCTCCTCTGCTCGGCCGGCCTGGCCGGAACGGCGCGTGCCCAGCAGAAGGAGGGTGAGGTTCCGAAGGAATATCGTCCACCCAAGGGGATGTGTCGGATCTGGCTCAACGACGTACCGGCCAAGCAGCAGCCTGCGCCGACGGACTGTCCGACGGCGGTGCGCAACCGCCCGTCGAACGGCAAGGTGCTCTTCGGTGACGACTACAAGGACGGCAAGAACGCCGGCGACAGCGGCGAAAAGCGCGGGCCACCGTTCATCCGCAAGTTCGGCGAGGATCGGAAGAAGCCGTAGCTGGACCGCGGGCCGCGCACGTTTCTCGCCTCGCCGGCCCGCATGCGCGACGTAAGAGACCGATACCTCCCTCCCGACCACGACGCCTTCGTCGGGGCGGAGCCGCCCACGGGGCGCGTGATCGTGATCGCACCGACACGCGCCGCCTGCGAGACGATCGAGCTCGCGGTGGGCCTCCACATCGAGACGTACCTCGAGAAACACTTCGGCGCGCACGTGCGCGAGCTCGCGCGTTCGCGACGCGGCTTCGGCATCGTCGCCGGCACCGGCTCGGGGAAGACGCTCGCCATCCGTCCGATCGCCGAAGAGCTGCTCGGCACGGAGGAGCTGCGTGTCGGCGTGATCAATCGCGAGCGCGAGGCGACGCCGGAGACGCCGAGCTGGAACATCGTCATCGTCACGACCGGCATCGCGCGACGGTGGTTTCAGGACGGCGACATCCTGCCGCAGGACACGCTCATCGTCGACGAGATCCACCAGACCTCGGCGGAGCTGGAGCTGTGCCTTGCGCTGGGCAAGCGGGTCGGCTGCCGATTCATCTGGCTGTCGGCGACGGTGGATCCGACGTTCTACCGCACGTACCTCAACAGCGCCGACGTGCTGGAGGTGTACGCCTTCGACCCGCAGAAGGCGGCGAAGGTGGAGGTGGTGAACAAGGAGCCGACAGAGTTCCTCGACGACCGGTTCCTGCAGGGCGTCTACAAGCAGAAGCGCGGTGTCGCGTTGTTCGTTCCGACGCGCAAGGGAGTGGAGCAGGCAGCAGGCTACGTGGAGGAGCGCGCGCCGCGCGTCAACACGGCGTTCTACCACGGTGGTGAGCCTATCCGGAAGCTGCGGCCGTTCCTCGAAGGGGGCGAGCGGAAGCCGTACTTCCTGGCGATGACGGCGGCGGGCCAGAGCGCGCTCAACGTGCAGGGGCTCGACACCGTGGTGATCGACGACGTGCGCTTCACGTCGATCGTCGAGCGCGGGAAGAACGTGCTCACCAAGCTGCACCTCGGCGCGAACGAGATCCTGCAGATGGCGGGGCGCGTGCACGGTCGCGTCGCCGGCGGACGGGTGTTCATCCTCAGCGATCGCGACATCGACTTCCTCTCGCTCAGGCCCACCGAGCCGGAGTTCCAGCTCGCCGGCGACTCGGAGCGCGTGGCGATCACCTGCGCGGACCTCGGTGTGGACGCTGGAGACCTGACGCTCCCAGTGCCGCTCGACCGGACGGCGTATCGGCGCGCGATGCAGTTTCTCGAGTCGCGCGGCATCATCGAGAAGGGACGGCTCACGCGCTACGGGCGCGCCGTCGAAGCGATGCCGGTGGAGCGCGAGTGGGCCGAGCTGCTCGTGAACGCCGACGACGCGATGGTGCCCTTTCTGGCGGTGATGAGCGGCGTGGAGTCGCTGCACCGGATGACGCGCGACGAGCGCGACCTGGAAGGGCTGATCGTGGCGGGGAGCGACCACCTCACGGCGTATAACGTCTATGCGGAGGCGTTCAAGGTCGCGGGCTACATCGGTGAAGTGTACGGCCTGCCGCGTCATCTCTTCCACGAGGAGGAGATCAACGAGTGGGCGGAGCGGCGCGGCGTGCTCGTGAAGTCGATCGAGGACGCGGCGCTGGGGATGGCGAGCGTGTATCGCGGCCTCGGCATGCAGCTGCCGTCGCGCATGCCGATGGCGAACGAGGGAACGCGCCGCGAGTTCGCGCTGCTGCTCGCCGAGTACATGCCGTTCGACCTCGTGATCGATGAGACCACGAGCTGGGGTGAGGAGGCAAGGGTCTCGAAGACGAGCGTGTGCGGCAGCTGGGGCGCGATCGCGGGCGAGCTGCGGTACTTCGCCGACAAGTTCGGCCGCCCGCGTGCGTCGATCGAGGGGACGCAGCTGCCGATGGATCTCGTGCGCCGCTTCGCGACCGGCGACGACGCGACTCTCGAGTACGACGCGGAGCGGCGGAAGGCGCCGCTCGTGCTCAAACGGCGTGTGGAGTACTTCGGCTTCGAGCTGGAGCGCGAGATAGAGGCGGTCGACGAGTTCCCGCCGGGTCGGGAGGACGAAGCGCGCCGGGTGCTGGCCGACGCGCTCGCGCGCGGGGAAGCGCGACATTTCTCCGTGCGCACGAACCAACCGCACATCGATGCGGTGCGCGAAGCCTATCGCCGCTCCGGCGGTGCGCTGCCGCGCCTGAGCCAGGCCGACCTCGCGGCGCTGTACCTGGAGCGATTGCAGGGCGTGCGCTCGCTGAGCGAGTTCAAGGCGACCGACCTCGATCTCGCGCGTGCGCTCGACGCGCGATCACCGCGTGCCGAGCGTGCGCCGTACGACAGTCTCCCCTCACACACGACCGTGCGCGACCGCGAGGTGGAGATCGAGTACGACGTCGAGGAGACCGACGGCGCTCCAGTGGGCGTAGCGCGCCTGCGGCTGCCGGAGAAGATCGCGCGGTCGCTCACCGAGGGAGAGATCCCCGCACTCGACCGGCCGCTGCGGTTCGTCGTGCTGCGCGGGCAGCGCGGCGCCGTGCGCGCGCGAACGCTCGACGAGCTGCAGGCGCAGCTCGATCAGCCGTGGACGGACGAGGAGGTGGCGCGGTTCAACCGGAAGCGCGACGAGCAACGCAATGCGTCGCGCGACAAGCGGCGCGACCGCGTTGGCGGAGAACCGAAGCGGGGGCTACGCGATCGCGGACGTGGGCAGCGGCCCGGGCGGAGCGAGCGTGAGGCGCGGCGGGACGGCGGTGGGGGCGAGCGGCGCGGTGGTGGCGGGCCGCGTGGGCGTGGAGGGAGGGGAAGGTAGAGGAGGTTTCGCTCGTCGATCAGTTCGCGCACCTGCGCTAAGCGCGCATCGCACGCTCCGGCACATCGAGCAGGTACTGATCCTCGCTCACGATCGTGAACCCGCGCGCCAGGTAGTTCGGCAGCGCCTGGGGTGCGTCGAGGGTGCAGGTGTTGAGCACGATGCGCGTGGCGCCGAGCGCGAACGCCTCGCGCGCGGCCCGTGTCAGCAGCCATCCGCCCAGCCCACGCCCGATGAACGCGGGCGCGAGGCCGAAATACATCACTTCGACCGTGCGATCGGCGTGCTGCCGGAGCTCGAAGTAGCCCGCGGTGGCGCCTCGCACATGGGCGCTCCACACGTGAACGTCGGGCGACGCCAGATAGCGGTCGAACTCTTCGGGCGTCCACACCAGCCGGTCGCGCCAGAGCCAGAGCTCCCCGACGAGGGCGTACAGCTCGAGGTAGTCGTCGGCGGAGATCGGGCGTCGCGGCAGGAGCTCGACGGGCTCCGCCACCGGCCGGCCCGGGCGGAGCTCATCGGGTCGTCGGAGCTCGAGGTGCGTTCGGCGTACGCTGACACGCGTCCAACCTTCCCTCTGCATGACAGCAAGCTAACCCGACTGCGCGCGGTCGCTCCAGTCCGAGCCTTCGTCGTTGCGTCCTCTGACCGTCCCCGCTCAGGCGTGCAGCTTCATGCGGTGGCGCGCGGCCTTCGCGCGGTTCCCGCAAGTCGCCATGTCGCACCAGCGCCGGCGGCCGTTCTTCGTCTCGTCCTGAAACACGCGCCCGCAACGCGGATCGGCGCAGCGACGCACGCGGCCGAGCTGATCGAGGATGAGCGCATCGGCGGCGCTCTCCACCACGGGGATGAGCAGGCCGGCGAACGCGTCGCCCACCGGGACGAAGGCGCGCGCGAAGGAGCCGTCCGTGCGCAGCTCGACGCGCCGTGTTCCCGCGCTGCGGCCGAGCACGCGGTTGATCTCACTCAGGGCGGCGAGGCGCACGTCGCCGGCGAAGACGCCGCGCTCGGCGAGCGCGCGCAGCACGGTGCGCACGCGCCGCGCGTCGCCGAGCACGGCGAGCGCTCCCGCCGGCTGCTGCTCCGACCGCCGACGCATCGTGGCGCTGCGCTCCGCGTCGAGCACGTGTGCCGCTTCGAGCCAGAGCACGAAGCGCTCGAAGTCGTGCAGCGCATCGGCGCCGCGCACGCCCGTGTCGGTGTTCACGAAGTCCAGCCACAAGCGCTCGGCCACGAACGCGAAGGCGGGACGCTCGCGGCGCTCGGTGCTACCGAGTGTGGAAGTCGAGAGCTCCAGTGGGGGCGACATCGCTGCTAGCATATCCCGCGGCTCAGGAGCCAGCAACCAGCGATGAGACCGGCCGTCCAAGTGGCTGAGGCTGGCGGCCGGCGCGCGCACGCACGATGCGCGCGCCGACGCGCTGCGTCAGCTGTGGGCGCCGGGCGCGGTCGCGCGGTGCGCCGGCGGCCCTGCCGGCTGGAGCGCGTTCCGGCGCTGGAGCCGCTGCAGTCCGTCGTACGCGGCGTACTTGTACACCTCGCCGAGCGAGGGAAAGCCGAACGCCGCCTGGATGAAGTAGTCGAGCGTGCCTTCGAGCGCGATCACCGTCATGCCGACGTGAATCAGCTCGCACGCCCCCTCGCCGACGATCGTTACGCCGAGCACGCGGTGCGTCTCGGGCTCGAACAGCAGCTTCACGAACCCGTCGACGTCGCCGATCATCTGGCCGCGCGCGTTCGTGCGGAAGCTCGCGCGTCCGACCTCGAAGAGCGTGTCGCGCGCGACCAGGGATTCCTCGCTCTCGCCGACCGTCGCGATCTCCGGGATGGTCCACACCGCGTACGGCAGGATGCTCGACACGCTGCGCTTGTAGCGCAGATCGAACGCGTGACACACCGCGACGCGTGCCTGCTCCATCGCCGAGGACGCGAGCGCGGGGAACCCGATCACGTCGCCCGCGGCGTAGACGTGCGTCGCCGCCGTACGGTAGTTCGCGTCGACCTGCGCGAACGACTGCGCGTTGACGCGTACGCCGATCGACTCGAGTCCAAGTCCGGCGACGTTGCCGATCCGTCCCGTGGCGACGAGCACCAGATCGGCGGCGATGATCGTCCCGTCTCCGATGGTCACGGCGGCGCGCCGTCCCTCAACGTCGACGGACCGAACCTCGGCGTTGCCGTACACGGTGATGCCGAGCCGCGCCGTCATCGAACGGCGCAGCGCGTCGCTCACATCCGGATCGAGATGCGATACGAGCCGGCTGCGCTCGTTGATGACCGTGACGCGCGTGCCGAGCGCGGCGAACATGCAGGCATACTCGCAGCCGATCACGCCTCCTCCGACGACGATCATCGAGGCGGGGATGCGCTGGATCGTGAGCAGCGACTCGCTGTCGACGACCACCTCGCCATCGAGCGCGAAGCCGTTCGACGGGAGCGGGCGCGCGCCGGTGGCGACGAGGAAGACATCGGCGGTGAGACGACGTGGCGCCTCTCCGTAGCGCACGACTTCGAGCGTACGCGCGTCGACGAACCGCGCCACACCCTGCACGGTGGCGATCCCGTGACGGCTGATGTTCTCGTCGATCAATTCCCACTCCGTCTCGATCACGCTGCGCTCACGCTGCATGAAGTCGGCGAGCGTGATGTCCGGCTTCACGCGCAGGTCGATGCCGTACAGCCCTCGCTGCCGGAAGCCGGAGAAGTAGAGCGCGGTCTCGCGCAGCGTCTTGGACGGGACGGTGCCGGTGTTGACCATCGCGCCGCCGGGCTTGGGCGCGCGCTCGACGATGCAGACGCGCTTGCCGAAGTACGCCGCCTGGGCGGCGCCCTTCTCGCCGGCGGGGCCGGCGCCGATCACGACGAGATCGAAGTGGTCGTGCTCCGGCGTGACGGTCACGTCGCTGGGAGTGGGGTCGACGCCTCGGCCAGCGCGTCCTCGCGGTAGACGATCCAGCCGGTGGTCTCTTCCACCACCAGCTCGACTTCGGTGCCGAGCGGCAGGGTCAAGTTAGGACTGTCGTGTCCGGCTGGAAAGTCCATGAGCACCGGCACGCCGAGGTCGGCGACGAGATCGAGCACGAAATCCTCGAACTCGTCCTCCTCGGAGCGATCGAGCGAGAGATGGCCGAACACGATGCCGCGCACCTTGGCGAGCAGTCCCGTCGCGCGGAGCTGCACGAGGCGCTCGTCGACGAACGACATCGGATCTCTGACCTCTTCGAGAAACAGGATCGCGTCGGTGGTGTCGATCTCGTACGGGGTGCCGATCGTCTGCTGCACGAGCGCGAGGTTGCCGCCGACGAGCCGCCCCGTGGCGCGGCCGGGCCGCACCGCGCGCGCGAGGTCGCGACCCATGCGCGTGGTGGGACGCGGTGTGGTGAGCGCCGCGAGGAGTGAGGCCGTGGTCGCGTCGCGCGCGCTGGGGATGAGGTCGTCCACCGTGGGCCCGTGAAAGGCGCGCAGACCGGCGAGCCGCTCGAGCCAGATGTGGAGCACGGTGATGTCCGAGTAGCCGACGAACGACTTCGGATGCGCCGTGAACTGCGCCGGATCGAGATAGGGAAGCATGCGCACCGCACCGTAGCCTCCGGTGCCCCCGATGAGGGCGGAGATGCGCGGGTCGACCCACATCTCGGTGAACCGCGCTGCGCGCCGCTCGTCCTCGGCGCGCGTGTACCTGCGGATCGTGGTGAGCTCGGGGTCGACGATGACGCTGTAGCCGGCGCGCTCGAGGGAGCGGACGCCTCGGGCGAGCCAGCCGCTCCGTGGCGCATAGGACGACGCAACGACGCCGATCGTGTCGCCGCGCTGCAGCGGCCTGGGTCGGAGGAGGGGTGGTCGCTCCTCCACGCGTCAGCTTTGCAGGGGAAGAGACTGTCGCGCGTCGCGTTCGGACTCGAGCCGCGCCATGTAGCGCTGCGCTTCGGCGATGCGCTCGACTTCCACCGCGATCGAGTCGACGGACTGCTGGAGCTGCTCGATCTGTCCGTGCAGGTCGGCGGACGGCGCGAGCTTCTGGTTGTCGATGCGCTTCACCGAGCGGTACGTCGCGACGGAGATGGCACAGATGGCGGCGAGCGCCGAGACGACGACGACGGCGACCTGCGCGAACATCTGGACGGCGGAATCCATGGGACGAGTGGCTGAGGTCGTGGGGAAGTATGCACTGAAACGTACGTCCCGCCCACCGTGCGGTTTCCCTCGTGCTCGTCAGCTCTCGATCGCCGCCATCCCGCCGATCGGTGTCTCGGAGCTCCGGCCGCCGGCTTCGAGCGCGGGCCGCTCCTCGCGCAGAAGCTGTTCCACCGCGGCCTGTGCGGCGATCGATTCGGCGATCTGGTCGCCCACGCGGCGGGCGGCGTCGAGCGAAGCCGTGACCGACTCGATGCCGGCGCTGCCCATTTGCAGGCGGAGCAGATCGAGGCGGATGTTCTCGAGGGCGGCAACGGTCGTCGCCAGGCGTTCGGCGGCGAGCTGGCGGGTGGCGCGCAGCTCGTGGGCCACGCGCGTGCGCTCGGCGTCGGCGAG
>JBJMNN010000005.1:0-4730 GCA_045804245.1 Gemmatimonadaceae bacterium
GCGCCTGCCCTGCGTCGACGTCACGCTCGAGGACACGACCGGCCGCGTCGTCGCGCGCACCCAGACCACCACCGACGGCACGTTCCAGTTCGACGCTCCGGCTCGCGGCGCGTACCGG
This sequence comes from Gemmatimonadaceae bacterium, assembly GCA_045804245.1. Lineage (GTDB taxonomy): Bacteria > Gemmatimonadota > Gemmatimonadetes > Gemmatimonadales > Gemmatimonadaceae > AG11. Next base: position 119 of record JBJMNN010000005.1, read on the forward strand.
TACAAGTTCAGCGTCTGGCACCATCATCCGGTCGCCGGGCCGACGGAGATCCTCGACCCGGCGAGCGAGCGCGCGAGGATGTATCAGCTCGCGTTCGTGAACGACCCACAACAGAAGCTGAAGCTGTGGCCCGACACCGTCGATTCCCCGCCGGGCCCACCGCGTGAACGGACCCAGGCACGCATCCGCTACCCGCAGGAGCTGTACACGAAGGGAATCGAGGGCACGGTGACCGTGCAGTACGCGGTCGACAGTCTCGGCGCGGTCTACGGGCCGAGCATCCGCGTGATCTCCGCCACCGATCCGCGGTTCGAGCCCGCCGTGATCACCTATCTGCAGGAGGTTCGGCTCGCGCCGGCGCGGCGTGCCGGCCAGCTGGCCTGCGCGCTGATGCTGAATCAGCCCTTCAACTTCAGCCTCAAGCCCTGAGTGCGCGTGCATCGCTCGCTGCCGACGATCGGCTGCGTGGCGCTCATCAGCGCCGTGGCCTCGGCCCAGCGCACGCCGCCGCGCACCTACGCCAACCCGATCGACATCGACTACCGCTACAACTTCGAGCAGCAGGATCAGGGGATCTCATATCGCTCCGGCGCCGATCCCGTCATCGTCGTCCAGCACGGGCGCTACTACCTGTTCGAAACGCTCGGCGACGGCTACTGGGAATCGCGCGACCTCGGCACCTGGCGTCACATCACGCCGGCGCGCTGGCCGCTCACCGACGTCGTCGCGCCGAGCGCGCTCTCGGTGCGCGACACGATCTACCTGATGCCGAGCACCACGCGGCCCGTTCCGATGCTGATGCTCACCCAGCCGAGCACCGGACGCGTCGAGTTCTACAATCGCACGATGCCCTGGCTGCCGAACGCGCGCGACGTCGAGGCGAAGACGCTCGCGAGGCCCGACTCTGTGCAGCCCGGCCCATGGGACGCGCAGCTCTTCCACGATGGCGACACCGAGCGCTGGTTCCTCTACTGGAACTCGTCGAACGCGTACCCGCTGCACGCGATCGAGCTCGACAAGTCGAAGCGCCTCGCGTATGAGGGGACGCCGCGCTGGTTATTCGGATTGGACGCTACACATCATGGCTGGGAGCGATTCGGTCGCGATCATCGCGACACGACGATCGCGCCGTTCATCGAAGGCGCGTGGATGACGAAGCACGCCGGCCGCTACTATCTGCAGTACGGTGCGCCCGGCACCGAGTACAACGTCTACGCCACCGGCACCTACGTCGCCGACGACCCGCTCGGGCCGTTCACCTACGCGCCGTACAATCCCGTCGCCTACAAGCCCGGCGGCTTCGTGCAGGGGGCCGGACACGGCAACACCTTCGAGGACGTCCACGGCAACTGGTGGAACACCGGCACACCGTGGATCGGCGTGAACTGGCCCTTCGAGCGGCGCATCGGACTCCATCCCGCCGGCTTCGACGCCGATGGCCAGCTCCACGTCGACACTCGCTTCGGCGACTTCCCGCACTGGCTGCCGACGAAGCCCGGGCAGACGAGCGACGAGCTGTTCACGGGGTGGATGCTGCTTTCCTATCGAAAGCCGGCGACGGCGTCGTCAGCTCGCGACAGCTTCCCGGCGAGCCGCATCACGGACGAGAATCCGCGCACCTTCTGGGTCGCGCGCGCGAACCGGTCCGGCGAGTGGCTCACGGTCGATCTCGGCCGCGCCTACGATCTCCGCGCCGTGCAGGTGAACTACGCCGACTACAAGTCCGGGCTGTTCAGGACCGACTCCGCCTACGTCACACGCTTCCGGCTGAGCGTGTCGGACGACGGACGCCGCTGGCGTACTGTGGCCGACCTCTCGCGCGAGACGCGCGACCGGCCGAACGCGTACGTCGAGCTCGCGCCGTCCGTGCGCGCGCGCTACGTCCGCTACGAGCACCTGTCCGTCGCCGCGGCCAGCCTCGCGATCAGCGACATCCGCGTGTTCGGGCTCGGCGGCGGCGCGCGGCCGGCGACGCCGGCGGGATTCTCGGCCCGCCGCGACCGCGACGAGCGAGACGCGTCGATCACCTGGCAGGCCGTGCCAGGCGCCGTCGGGTACAATGTGCGCTGGGGGATCGCGCCGTCGAAGCTCTACCAGACCTATCAACGCTTCGCCGACGAGGGAACCACGCTCGAACTCCGCGCGCTCGACGTCGGCCAGCCATACTGGGCGGCGATCGAAAGCTTCGACGAGAACGGAGTGTCGGGGTTGAGTGCGGCGGTTCCGATTCGGTGACGAATGACAAGGTTATCGGTTTTCGGTTATCGCGAGCAAGCCGGCCTCGGGAGGCAGGAACTCCCCGAGGCCGGCTGAAAACTTGTAACCGACTACCGAAAACCGTCGTTACCGCCCAAACCCATACCTTGCCGGCGGCTCCCAGTACGCCACGATCCGGTACCGCGCCGCGCCGCTGCGCGGGTCACGGATGCGGAGGGTGGCCGTGTAGCCGTTGCGCGAACTGGGCTGCTCGATCACGTCGACGTCGCCGCGGCCCTCGATGCGTTGCACGACGAGATTGCCCGTCTGCTGCGGCATGCCGTTGATCACGCGGCCGCGGCTGTTCCGATCCTCGCCGGCGCCGATCGGCTGTACGTACGCGCGGTTGCCGCGCAGCTGGATCTGAATCTCCCGGTCGACGACGCCATCCCACTCGTACACCTCGCGGCGTGCGCCATAGCCGTAGCCGCGATCGTTGCGGTTGTTGGGATCGTAGCGCGGATCGCCGTTGCGGCGGTCGTCCCACCGGTCGTCGCGACCATCCCGGCGATCGTCGCGGTTGTCGCGCCGGTTGTTCCAGCGGTCGTTGTCGTTGCGACGCGCGACGTCGGTCGCACGCGCGTCGACGCCGCGGTGATGGTCGCACACGCTGATGTCGTTGGAGTCGAACCGCGTACCGTCGCGGCAGACGATGATGGCATTGCGCGACTGGGGGCGCACCTGCGCGTCCGCGCTCGGCGCGGCGATGGTCGCGAACGTGAGACTGAGCGTAGTGAGCGAAAACAGAACGGAACTGCGCATGGGTGCACTCCTGTGGACGTGAAGACCTCGTGCCCACTGAAAGGCATGGGCGGGACCACGCCATCCAATGGACGACCCAGACGCCAACCCGTTGCCATTTCAGCACTTGTGAGCTGGCGCACCTCGGCGCGGCGCCCGGACTGTCCTCGCCCCCGGACAGTCGTCGTCCAGCTTTGATTACTCGCCGAACGAAGGCCGCTGAGCCAACGTTCTGAATGAGCCAGGACCCCACGCGTCGCGATTTCCTGAAGACGACCGCGCTCGCCGGCGCCGCCGCCGCGATCGGCGCCGAACTGCCGTACGGCGAACCCGCGAACCCGCAAACCCGCGAAGCCGCGGCCCCGTCCTGGGTCGATCGCCCGATGCGCTGGGCGCAGCTCACGCTCGTCGAGAACGATCCCGGCACGTACGATCCGAACTTCTGGCTCGACTACTTCCGTCGCACGAAGGCCGACGCGGTGTGCCTGAGCGCCGGCGGCTGCGTCGCGTACTATCCGACGGCGGTGCCCTTTCACCACCGCAGCCAGTGGCTCGGCGATCGCGACGCCTTCGGCGAGCTGGTGAACGGCTGCCGCAACCTCGGCATGGTCGTCCTCGCACGCACCGATCCGCACGCCACGTACGACGACGCGCAGCGCGCGCATCCCGACTGGATCCACGTCACCGCCGACGGGCATCCGCGACGGCACTGGGCATCCCCCGAGCTGTGGGTCACCTGCGCGCTCGGCCCGTACAACTTCGAGTTCATGACGGCGGTGAAGCGCGAGATCGCGGCGCGCTACAAGCCCGACGCGATCTTCATCAATCGATGGGACGGCTCCGGCCAGTGTTTCTGCGTGCACTGCCGCACGAACTTCAAGGCCGCTTCCGGCTTCGACCTGCCGCGCACCGACGATCCGCAGGATCCGGCGCGCCGCGCGTACATCCTGTGGCGTCAGGAACGGCTGTTCGCGCTCTGGCGGTTGTGGGACGACGAGGTGCGGAAGATCAACGCCGACTCGTGCGTCATCCCGAACACCGGCGGGGGCGCGGGCAGCTCGCTCGACATGGTGCGCATCGGCGAGCTCGCTCCGACGCTCGTCGCCGATCACCAGGCGCGCCGCGGTGTCACCGTGCCGTGGGCGAACGGAAAGCGCGGCAAGGAGTTTCGCGCCACGATGGGACGCAAGCCGATCGTCGGCATCTTCAGCGTCGGCCTCGAGGAGCCGTACCGCTGGAAGGACTCCGTGCAGAGCCCGGCCGAGATCCGGCTGTGGGCGATCGACGGGATCGCGAACGGTCTGCGTCCGTGGTACACGAAGTTCGCCGGCAGCGTGAACGATCCGCGCTGGCTCAAACCGGTCGAGCGGCTGTACGACTGGTGCGCGGCGAACGAGCGGTACCTGCGCAACGAGCGCTCGCTGGCGAGAGTCGGACTCGTGTACTCGCAACAGTCGGCGTGGTTCGCGGGCCGCGAACCCTCGCGAGCCATGGACGACGCGGCCAACGGGTTCTATCACGCGCTCGTCGAGGCGCGCATCCCGTTCGAGATGGTGCACGATCGCCTGCTCGACGAATCGCATCTGGCGGGACTGAAGACGCTCGTGCTCCCCGA
>JBJMNN010000006.1:0-13559 GCA_045804245.1 Gemmatimonadaceae bacterium
ATGATGTTCGCCAGCATCGTCGGCCAGGCGAGCTTCCACACCGCCGCGCGCAGCGGTCCCTCGATGATCGAGCGGTCGTAGCGCGCGGCCGATCCGCGCGCCGCGGCGGGCGAGAGCGCGCCGGCGCCGGCCGATTTGCCGGATGGTTGGCTGACCGCGGCCGCGTCGCTCATCGGCGGGAAGTTACCGGACGGCGCTGAACGAGGCGAGCACGGCGCGCACCTGTTACTTGCCCACGGTGAACTGGGCGGTGGCACTCACCGTCCCCCACTCGATGCGGAGCCGATGTCCCACGCCCTGCCGGTCGATGCTGATCGTGAGCTGCTCTACCGGCTTCGACAGCGTTTGCACCGCCATCGGCGTGCGGGCGATCTCGAGCGCAGGCAGGTACGGCACGCCCCACTGCCCTTCCTTCTCGAGCTTGCCGAAGATCAGGTCCCACGTCGTCGCGCCCGGCTGCGTGTTGATCGTGTACGAGCCCGGCTGCAGCACGACCTTGCCGAAGACGAGCGGCTTGTCGGTCGTGATCACGGTCGCGGCGTCCGCGCCGGTGCGCCACGGGCGGCCCGGCGGCATGAGCGTCGCCTGGTCACGTCCCTTCAGTGTCGGACGGCCGTACGCGATGGCGATGTGCGCACCGGCGATCGTCCATTCGGTCTTCACGTGTGCACTGCCGCCGCGCCCCGTCCCGAGGTCGGTGGTCTTCTGCGCCGATGCAGCGGTGGAGACGAACGCCACGGCGATGACGGGAACGAGGATCCGGCTGATCGAGAGCATGATCGTCCAAGGGAACGGAGTTGATTCTCCCCACGCGACGCGAGGATGAACCCGGACAGAGCTGCTCGGGTTCGCGGTCTACCGTGCGAAGACGAAGTATCATCACCTTCACCAGGAGAATCCAATGGACGGGATGTGCCTCGCTCCCTGAGGGACGCTGAAGTAGCGCGACGTACGATCGCGAAGCGCGCCATCCGCTCTCGCGCCGTTTGCTCGCCATCTCCGCCCGCGATACTTTTGGCCGCGTGATCTACGCCTTCGGTGACTACGAGCTCGACACGCGCCTGCACGAGCTCCGTCGCGCCGGCGAACGGCTCCACGTGGAACCGCAGGTGTTCGACGTGCTCGCCTACCTCTTCGCGAGCCGCGACCGGCTCGTCACGAAGGAAGAGCTGCTCGATCGGGTCTGGGGCCACCGCTACGTCGCGCCCACGACCCTCAACAGCCGTATCAAGCACGCTCGGCAGGCCGTCGGCGACGACGGCAGCGCGCAGCGCGTGATCAAGACCGTACACGGACTCGGCTTCCGCGTCGTCGCGCACGTCATCGAGCGCCCCTTCGGCGAGACCGCTGTCGACCGTGCCGCAGCGAACCTCCGAACCCGCGAACCCGGGAACCCGCTGCAGCAAAGCATCCACTTCTGCACCGCGGCCGACGGCGTCCGCATCGCCTATGCGACCAGCGGCACGGGTCCACCGCTCGTGAAGCCGGCCAACTGGATCACGCACCTGGAATACGATTGGGAGAGCCCAGTCTGGCGCCACTGGTTGCAGGAGCTCTCGCGCGACCGCACGCTCCTGCGCTACGACGAGCGTGGCTGCGGGCTCTCCGACCGCGACGCCGCGGATCTCTCGTTCGAGTCGTGGGTGAGCGACCTCGAGACGGTGGTCGACGCCGCCGGCCTCGATCGCTTTCCGCTGCTCGGGCTCTCGCAGGGATGCGCCGTCGCTATCGCCTACGCCGTTCGGCATCCGGAGCGCGTCTCGCGTCTGGCGCTCTACGGCGGCTACGTGCAGGGCCTCGCCGCGCGGGCAACCACGCCGACTGAGCGCGAGGAAGCAGAGCTCCTCACTCGCAGCATGCCCAGCTACTGGGGCCGCGACAATCCTGCGTTTCGTCTCTTCTTCGCCGCGCGCTTCGTCCCTGAGGGGACGCAGGAGCAGATGCGCTGGTTCAGCGAGCTGACGCGCGTCACGACGACACCCGAGATCGCGGTAAGGCTGCGCTCCACTGCCGCCGCAGTCGACATCACCGAGCTCGCGTCGCAGGTGCGTGCGCCGACGCTCGTGATGCACGGCGTTGGCGACGCCGCCGTCCCGTTCGATCAGGGACGGCGCCTCGCCGCGCTCATTCCCGGTGCCCGCTTCGTCTCGCTCGAGAGCCAGAACCACGTGCTGCTCGAAGACGAGCCGGCATGGCCCCGCTTCCTCGACGAAGTGCGCCGCTTCCTCGCCGAGGACGATGTGCGACTCGATCCGCAGGAGACGAGCGTCACGGTATCACGGCGAACACCGCCGCGGCGACCATCGCGGCACCCCAGATGAGATCGAAGTTGATCCACGCGCGGCGCAGCACGCGCACGCCGAGCTTCTCGTACACCACCAGCGCCAGCAGGATCGTCGCGACGAGGTAGCCGAGCGTGTGCACCAGCGGCGCGACGATGGCGATCGCGTCCACGTCGGCGATGCCCGCCCACGTTGCGCCCTGTGCGCTCGGGAGCGCCGACATCGCGTGGTGATGCGCCATCCCGTCCGGCATCGGTACGGAGTTGCCGAGCACGAACGGCAGCACCATCAACCCCGCCCCGTGCGCGCTCGCCATGAGGAAGGACCACGTCGCCAGCTCGCGCCCCGACACGCGCATGCCCTTGAGCTGCACGTGCCGATGTCGGCGCAATCCGTCCACGCCGACGAGGAGCAGCGCGCCCGCGACGATCCACCGCAGCACGCCGAGTGGCGCCACGCGGCCGAGCGACACCGCGACGGCCAGCGCCGCGGCGATCGCGAACGCGTGGCCGATCGCCAGCGGACCGAGCGCGCGCCACAGCGCGCGCCGGTTCCGCTCCTGCAACCCTCGAGCGACCGCGAACAGCCAGCCCATCGCGGGGTTGATCCCGTGCACTGCGCCGAGCAGCAGCAGCGACAGCCACGGGAAGGAAGTGTCCCGCATCGTCACTCCGAGTAGCAGAAGGAGTCGGACGACGCGTCGCCACCCTGCAGCCGCACCTGGTGCGGGCGCAGCCCATCGGGGAACTCGACGAGGAAGTCGCGGTCGAACGCCATCCCGCCTTCGGACGCCACGTCGATCTTCGCCATCCATCCCTTGATCCCGTCGGGATAGAACTGCGCGTCCCACGGCGAGTACAGGGAGTTCGTGAGATACACGCGGCGCCCGTCGCGGCTGATCTCCACCATCTGCGGCCCGCCGTTCAGCGGACGCTTCGCGTCCTTCGGATGCGCCGTCCGCCGCACGATCCCGCCGATGTGCAGCGAGCCCACCAGCCGCGGCTCGAACGGATCGCTCACGTCGTACTGCCGCAGCTCGCCCGTGCCGAAGCAGCTCACGTACAGGAACTTGTCGTCGAGCGACAGGTTGATGTCCGTCACCAGCGGCGGCACCGCCTTGAACCCCTTGAGCAGCGGGGGCAGCTGCTCAGGATCGGCCGGCTCGGCGGGGATCTCGATCACCTTCCGCGTCGCCCACTTCCCGGTCTCCTCGTCGTGGTACCACATCCAGATCGAGCTCGAGAGATCCTTCAGGCTGATCACCACGCCGACGAACCCATAGCTCCGTCGGGGATCGTGTGCCGGTCGCAGCTCCAGCACCATCTGCTGCTCGGCCCCGAGCTCCAGCTTCTGGAGGTGGGTACGCGTGCGCAGGTCCCACACGTGCAGCGCGTTGCCGTACTTCCCGCCGAGCAGCAGCTCGGGGTTCACGCCCGTGCTCACCATGTTCGGCGTCCCCCACTCGCTCGTGATCATCACCTCGTGGCCGAGGTGCCACCAGAAGTCGTACGCGAGGTGCTGCGGTCCGCGCTCACGCTCCCACGCGCCGCGTACCTCGAACGTCTCGTGGTCGAGCATGAAGATCCCTCCGGGGCCGTTCCCGTCCGGAGCGCCGAGCGCGTTGAGGTAGATCCCGTCCGGACCGCAGTGCACCGTGTGCGGCGCCGCGTAGCCCGTCTTCTTCATCACCTCTTCCCCCTCGATCACCTTCACCAGCTTGGGCGACCGCGGATCCGGCTGCGTGTCGATCACGTGGATGCGCGAGCTGTGCGTCCCCGGCAGGATCAGGTACCGGCGCTCCATGTGCGGGTTCGGCGCATACGCGCAGAGGTGCGAGCTGCACGCGTTCCAGCCGAAGTGGTGCAGCTCGTTGCCGGCGGTCGGCAGGTTCAGCTGGCCGACGAGCGTGCCGTAGTTCGGGGAGTCCGGATCCGTATCGACGACGCCGAGGGCGTCCTTCGTACCGTTCTCCCCCGAGCTCAACAGGGCGACGTAGCCGAGCGTCTCGGTCGGTGCCTCGATCGCGAGGCGCGGAGTGGGATAGAACGTCGGATCGGGGAGCAGCTTGGCCATGATCGCCTCCTGGGGCGTGATCGGTCGAGTGATTCGTCGGTGCGCCGCGCTGTCCGAAGCGCGCAGGCCAAGATCGACCGATCGCCTTGTGCATGCTTGGAGACGATGTGGAGATTGGATGGAGTTTCGATGGAGCTTCGCGCATGGACAGACCCCTCCTCGTACAGTCGGCACGCGGGCTTCTGCAGCTCCCGATCGTGATGGGAGTCCTGCTCTTCCTGCCGGCCGGAACGCTTCACTACTGGGAGGCGTGGCTGTTCATCGCCGTGTTCTTCGCCTGCTCGTTGGCGATCACCGTGTATCTGGCCGTCAACGATCCGAAGCTCCTCGCACGTCGGCTGAACGCCGGGCCCGCGGCCGAAACGGAGCGGACGCAACGGGTCATCATGGCGCTCGCGGTCCTGGCCTTCGTCGGCATCATCGTCGTGCCGGCCCTCGATCGCCGATTCGGATGGTCCGACGTGCCCTCCGCCGTCGTGCTCCTGGGCGATGCGCTGATCGTCGCCTCCTACCTCGGCTTCTTTTTCGTGTTCCGCGAGAACAGCTACGGCGCGTCGACCATTCAGGTTGCCGCCGAGCAGCGGGTCATCTCGACCGGTCCGTACGCGATCGTGCGACACCCGATGTACGGGGCCGCGCTCGTGCTACTGTTCGCCATACCGCTCGCTCTTGGCTCGTGGTGGGGGCTCGCCATGTTCGTTCCCGCGTGTGCGGTGATCGCGTGGAGGCTGCTGGACGAGGAGCGCTTCCTCGCGAGGCACCTGCCGGGATACGTGGATTACCAGCGCATGGTCGGGCATCGCCTGATTCCATACGTCTGGTAGCGACGCACGAGGGTTGTGGCGACGCACGCGCGACGTACGACGCATCGCGCGCATTTCCCGACGTCGATCGCGCCAAAAAGCCGAGCCCCCGTGGCAGTCACCACGGGGGCTCGAACTCGCTGGCGATCAACGATCGATGTTCGAAATCCATCGACTGTACTTTATCCTTCGACTGTAGTTTCCTCGTCGTACGGTTCGATCGATGATCTTGCCCTCGTCGGACGGGTCCGACTCAGGTGTCCATTCGCGTTCCGGACTTCGGTTGTGTCCAGCGACCTCACAACCTGCGCGACCAGGTCGAACGCTGCTCGCGCGGCCTGCCGACGGTACGCCGCGGGAAGGCTCCCTTCGCGAGTTTTCCCGTCTCGTGAAGGCGATGACAAGTCCTGCAAACCCGATTCCACTGGAACGCACGACGTCGCATTCCTCGGCACGGGCTCGCCACCCACCGAGCCGAGAGCCAGCGCTCGAGGTACGGCTTTAGCAACCTTAGCAAGTCGTAGCGCCGGCGCAAACGTGGACGAGCATCCGTTGCGTCTGCTACTCAGCCATGCTCGCGATCCCGACAGAGGAGCGATCGATGCCACGAGGTGACAAAGGCGCCTACACGGAAAGCGCGGGGCGGCTGTTGGCGTAGGTCGGTTCTTGGCGACTACGGCTCGCGGAAGCGCCTCGGCGACGCCGCATTCGCGCACCGTAGCGCTCCTGACGCTCGCCTGAGGAGGTGTGATGGATCGAGCGGATTTCCTGCAGTGGCTCGGAGCCGCGCTTGGCGGTCGATTGATCTCGGCCGCGCAACGGCCGCCTGCCGGCGCGGTGGAGCGTCTGCTCGCGCCGAACACGCTCCCCGAGCGCCGGCTGGGTCGCACCGGAGTGACGCTCCCGATCCTCGGACTCGGCGGCTGGCACCTCGGCGACGCCGGGTCGGAGCGCGCCGCCCACGAGCTCGTCGAGACGGCGCTCACCGAAGGGATCCGCTTTCTCGACAATGCGGAGAGCTACCACGGCGGGACCTCCGAGAGCTGGCTCGGCGCGGCGCTCGCGGCGCTGGGTGCGCGCCAGCAGGTCTTCCTCATGACCAAGACCTACGATCTGGCGCAGCGGAGCCGGGAGAGCGCGGCTCGCCAGCTCGAGGGGAGCCTGCGACGGCTGCGCACCGATCATCTCGATCTCTGGCAGCTGCACAGCGTGCGCTCGATCGACGACGTCGACAACGCGTTCAGACGCGGCGGCGCGATGGAGTACATCGTCGACGCACAGCGCCAGGGCATCGTGCGCTTCGTCGGCGTCACCGGGCATCAGGATCCGGCGGCCAACCTGCGCGCCCTGCATTACTGGGACGAGGGGATCCGCTTCGACACGATGCAGATGCCTCTCAATCCGATCGATCATCACCAGCGCAGCTTCGAGCGGCAGGTACTCCCCGAGCTCGTGAAGCGCGACATCGGCGTCATCGCGATGAAGACGTCTGCCGATGGCCGCCTGCTTCGAAGTCGCGTGTGCACGCCTACGGAGTGCCACCGATACGCCTGGTCGCTGCCCGTGTCCCTGGCGGTCGTCGGCATGGAGACTCCCGCACTCGTGCGTGAGAACGCTCGTCGGGCGCGCGAGTTCAGTGCGCTGAGCGACGCGGAGCGTATTGCGCTGCTCGAGCGCGTCGCGCCGAGGGCGACCTTTCGGCTCGAGCCATACAAGCAGGGCGCCTACTGAACGGCCCTGCCACGCCTCGGCTCACCGCGATACGGAACGCGCGCCGTCGCCCCCGCCACACTGCTGATCAGCCTGGACGCGGCACGCTCGAAGCGCTCCACATCGCCGAACGGTCGCGCGATCAGCATCGCACCCTCCAGACCGCTGATGATCGACTGCGCGACGACGGAGGCGGGGCCGGTGAAGCTGTACACTTCCTCTTTCCGCCCCCGCTCCAGCACGCGAACGAGCCACTGCTCGTTGTCCTCGAAGAACCGCACCACCTCGCCACGCATCGGCGCGGGCAGCGTTTCGTATCCCGCCGCGAGCATGCCGCACAGACACATCCGCCCGCGTCGGAGGACGTCGGCGTAGATCCGCGTGTAGGCCGCGAGCTTCGTCGACGCTTTCACGGGTCTCGCATCGATTGCGTCGAGCGCTCCGGCGAACCGCGTCCGGTACCGCCGCACGAGCGCCTCGCCGAGCTCCGCCTTGCTGCCGTAGTGGTAGTGGAGGTTGGCCGTCGTCACCTGAAGCTTGGTGGCGACGTCGGCGTAGCTGAAGCCGCTGAAGCCGCGCGTCTGCACGAGCGCTTCGGCGATGTCGAGGATTCGGGCGGCGGTGTCGGTCGGCTCGGGGCGCTTGTTCACGCGTGGGTCGGCTGGGGTCGCAGGGATTGCGCGCTTACTTACTCGTTAGTAAGCTAGCGGCGCGTGCTGGCCGCATCCACCCCTGCCCGAAGGAGCGTCGCTATGATCGAGCGTCACGTGACGGAGCACAAGAGCTTCCAGTCCCCCGACGAGAACCGCGAGTTTCCGCACGGCACCGCGAGCATCCTCAACATCGGCGGCGGCAGCGTCGGCCGTCTCACATTTCAACCCGGCTGGCGCTGGTCGCGCGACGTGAAGCCGATCGCCAACACCGCGAGCTGCGAGGCGCCGCACTTCCAGTATCACGTCAGCGGCAAGCTCGCGATCCGGATGGACGATGGCACCGAGTTCGTCGCCGGACCCGGCGACATCACCTCCCTGCCCAGCGGTCACGACGCCTGGGTCGTCGGCGACGAGCCGGCCGTCGTCGTAGACTGGTACGGCGCCAGCAGCTACGCGCGACCTGCCTGATGCGCCGCGGCGAGCGAGAGACGACGAAAAAAAGGCGCCCGATCACGATGGTGATCGGGCGCCTTTTTCGCGCTATCGACGGTTCTCTTCATCGCCCTCCAGCTCGCGCGTCATCTCGATCATCGTCCGCCGAAACCCGGCATGCGCGAACAACCGCTGCGCGGTCTCGTTGCGCTCCGCCGTGGACAGCACGACGCGCGGCACGCCACGCGTCTTCAGCTCCATGAGCGTCGCGTCGAGCAGCGCTCGGCCGATGCCGCGCCCGCGATGCACCGGATCGACCACGATGTCGTACAGCACCCCGGCCGGCCCGCGCAGCGCCATGTAGTCGTAGCCCTCCACCCCCGCGAACGTGTAGCCCACCACCTCGCCCGCACGCTCGGCCACGAGCAGGATGATATCGGGGTTGTCGAGCTGCGATCCCAGGTACGACGCATAGCCGCGCTCCGTCCGCGGCGTCGCCTCGATGAACCGCGCCGCGTCGAACTCGTGATGGAGTCGCACGAGGACTGCGCCGAGTCGGCCCATCGCACCGACATCGCCGGGGGTGGCACGACGGATCGTGACCGTCATTCGGATTTGCTCGCTCGAGGCCTGAGTGCGCTTTGCGGCGCTCGGCCGTCCGGCTGAGCGCGCCCGTCGCCACACAATCAAGCATGCGTCACCACCTCGATCCACTCGACGACGCTCGACCTCGACACCACGATCGCCGACTCGCCGCCGGCGTCCGCCACGGCCTCCAACATTCGGCCCGGGCACGCTGATTGAAGTATCCGAACTGAATCGGAGACTTCACTATGACTCATGCGAAGATCGGCATCATCGGCGCCGGCAAGATGGGCACGGCGTTCGCCAAGCGGCTCGCTGCCAGCGGACACGACGTGAGCATCACCGCCAGGCACGAAGCCCACGCTCAGCAGGCTGCATCCAGCACAGGCGGGAAAGTTCGCGCCGTTCGCCCGAGCGAGATCGCGCGCGACGCGGACCTGCTCATCCTCGCCACGCCATACGCGTCGGCGGCGGACGCGTTGCGCGCCGCGGGCGACGTGAGCGGCAAGACGGTCGTCGACATCACGAACCCCGTCACGCCCGACATGTCGGGGCTCGCCGTCGGATACACCTCGTCCGCCGCCGAGGAGATCCAGAAGTCCGCACCAGCCGCGCGCGTCGTGAAGGCGTTCAACACGATCTTTGCGCACGTGCTCAGCGACGCGCCGTCGAACGGATCGAAGGCGCAGGTGCTCTACGCCGGCGATGACGCGAAGGCGAAGGAGGACGTGCGCAAGCTGATCGAGAGCGCCGGCTTCGAGGCCGTGGACGCGGGGCCGCTCGCCAACGCTCGTCAGCTCGAGCCGCTCGGCCTGCTCAACATCTTCCTCGGCTACGTCGCGGGACGCGGCACCGGCATCGCCCCCGCCTTCGTCTCCGTCGCCTGAGCTCGCGCGCCGTCAGCTGGGCGGCGTGACGCTTCGGATCAGTCCCCGGAGTTTCTTCCAGAGACTGATCCGAGGCGGCTCGGCCGGGGGCAGCACGTCGGCATCGATCGCGCGGAACACGAGCTCCACCGCGCCGAGCCGCACGCGCGCGCCCGGACAGAGCTCTCGCTCGCCGGATACCCGCGACCCGTCGACGTACGTGCCGTTCATCGAACGGAGGTCGACGACGAACCACGCGCCTCGTTTGCGAAGCAGCGTCGCGTGCGTCAGCGAGATCGTGTCGTCGCGGATGCGCACGTCGTTGTCCTCGCCGCGCCCGATCGAGCAGACGGCGCGCTCGATCTGGAAGCAGGCGCCGGAGAACGGCCCGCGAACGATCTCGAGGCTGGCGGTCGGCACGCGGTTCGCCATCTCCCGTGCGCGCTCCTCGGTGACGCCGGGCACGATGTGCGAAAGGTCGAGGCGAGTCGTCTGCACTTCTCGCACGGTCGACCGCGGCGCGGAGGCATCGAGCTCGACGACGAGCTCTTCGTCCTGAATCCGTACGACGTCGCCGCTGCCCAGGAGGTACGTGCCGACGACGCGCACGCCGTTCACCATCGTGCCGTTCACGCTCTCGTCCCGGAGCATGAAGCCGCCAATGACGGGTGCGATCGAGGCATGGCGGCGCGACACGCTGTTGCCGCGCACGACCACGTCGCACGTATCGTCGCGCCCGATGTAGATCCGTCTCGCCGGAAGCGGATGTCGAACACCCGATCGCGAGACCACGAGCGCCGCATTCGTGACGCTGTTCGCATTCGGATCCGTCGGCGCCTGCGCCTCGGCCCCGAGCCCTGCCCGCGCGCTGACCAGCGAGAGAGAACGCGCTCCTGTCGTCGTGGCCCCGGACGATGTGCGCTCGCCCATCCGTCTTCCCACATTCGTCGCGGGAGCCGCGTCGGTCTCGAAGACCAGCCGGCAGTCGCCGAACTCGATCGTCGCGCCGTGACACAGCTCCACGGCGGCTATGCCGATCGTCTCGCCGTCGATCCGGACCATGACCGACGCCGTGGTGCGCTGCAGCACCGTCGTCCCATCCGCCGACACGGTGAGAATGGCCGCCCGCGGCTGGCTTTCCAGCGCCGCCAGCTTTATCGCATCGGGAGCACGGCCTCCGAGTGCGTGGACGCCGGGCCGGAGCGGAGAGCGTTCGTCGCCAGCGCGCAGGATCGGCTGCGCGATCAGCGGAAGAGCGGGAGCGTCCGGAGTGGCGAGATACGGCATCTGCACGAGAGCACGCGGAGTCGAGTCGAGGGGCACTGCATCGTGCCGCGAGAAGGCCCTCAGAGACTACCTACCGGACCCAACAGGTACAGTGACGTAGCGCACGGCAATTGTTGCCGGACCGGCTTCGGCGTCGCCCCCGCCCCTCTTCCTGAGCGCAAACCGCCTCAGTATGCCCGTGAAGAATGCCGTCGAGGCACATCCGGACCGTCCTTTGCCTTGGCGCGTTCAGGACCGCGTCTGATCTGCCAGCTCGGCCATGGTCGCCGTTCGCAACCCATGGAACGGCGCGATTGTCTCGACGTCGAGCTTGAGACGTCGAATGTTGTCGTAGAGCGCCGCTGCGTAAGGAACTTTCGGGGCGATGAGCGGCGTAGCCGGTGTCGCGGTCGGCGTGTAGGCGTCGGCCTCGGCGAGGATCCGCTCCTTCGGCAGATAGATGAGCAGCATGTCATCTGTATGATCGAAGCCGATCATCGTGTAGAGCTTGATCGACCGCTTTCCGTCCGCGAGGGTGCGCTCGGCGCGGACCGTCTCGAGCTTCAGGCGTTTCCGTGACCGCGAGAGACGATCGGGCTCGATCGTAAACCGGGCGTTCGCCGCGCGCTCGAGAAAGATCCTGTTCGTCTCATGTGTGATGATCGTCGCGCCCTCGTCGATCGCGGTGCGAATGCCACCCAGGTGATCCCAGTGCGGGATCATCGCATGACGGCGAGTCGTCCATAGTGGCCGCTGGACTGGTGGCTCGCGCGCTCATGGACGTGGCTGCCCATCGAGAGGCCTCGGGTCAAGTTGTCGATTCCTTATGCCGCGCGAGGAGGAAGAGCGGAATGGAGCCCAGCTGGACCGCCATCGAGAATGCGATGACACCGACGACGGATACCTGATAGAGCAGGCCGGTCACGATGCTGCCTATCAACCATCCGCCGCCGTAACCTGTGTAGAAGATGCCGAAGGCGAAGTTGCGTCGCCCCTCAGGCAGGCGATCGGCGACGACCGCCTTGAACAACGTATCCTGGACGGCATACCCGACGCCCCAGAGCAGCAGGCCCGCGAGCGCCACCGCGAATCCGCCCAGAAACACGAGTGGAGAAAACAACGCGCTCAGCATCACCGCGCCCACCATCGTGCCGGTCGCAGACCACCGATCGTAGAGGCGTCCGAGCACCAGATTCGCGATCACGCCGAACCCCGTCGCGACGCCGAGCAGCAACGGGATCCATTGGTCGCTCGCCGTCCGATGACTCGAGAGGTGAAACGAGATGAACTCGAAGCTCATCAGTCCGGCCGCGAAGCACGCAGCCCCTACCATGTACAGCCAGAAGGCGGAGGTGAAACCCTTTGCCTTGGCTGTGCGTTCGCCATGGCGCTCCAGCCGAGCTGGCACCGGGGAATATGACTCTCGCCACGATCAGGGCGACGAATGCGAGGGCCGCGGAGATGAGCAGCAGCGCGTAGCTGGCGCGGTAGCTCGCGTGACGAAACAGCGCCAATGCCCAATACTTCCCCGTCCTGTCGGCGGTCCACCCCGAGACGGACCTCAGGCTATAGCCGAGAAATTCTCCTGCGCCGGCGATGATACTGATCGCTGCGCCGCTCGCGCCAAGGCTGCCGAGGAAAGGGCCGTTGATGCTCGCGCCTCCCTCGTAGGTCGTGTCGCCGAACAAGTTGCCGATGCCCATCGTGAGCACGAAGGCGAAGGCCGCGGAAGCTCCGATACGCTTCACTCGTCCTTCGCCGACTCGTATTCGGCCATGTGCCCCTTGGCTTCGGCGTGCTCACCGACGTGCACTTCATCGCCTCTGACGTCACCCCTTCCGTCGGGCGCGAGTCCGGGCAGCCTTGCGAGCCGCAGCGGAACGAGCGCTCGGACCTTTCGTCTTCACTGCCTTGCGAGCGGCGGCCGAACGCTGTGCCGCGGTGCGCCGCCGCAGCGCCGTCTTCGCATGACGTGCGAGCGATTGCTTCGAAGCGGCGTTGCGCCCCTCACGCTTGAGCGCCTTCTTGACCGCGCGGGCCCGCGTCGGCGATTTGCGCTTCGTGCCCGCGCGCGCCTTCTTCACGGCGCGCTTCGCGCTCGCACGCGTGCTCGCCTTCGCTTTCCCCTTCGCCGGCGGCGGCAGCTTCACGCCGGCGCGTCGCGCCTTCGACAGGCCGATCGCGATCGCCTGCTCGGGCGAGCGGGCGCCATGCTTGCCCTCGCGGACGTGGTGGATCTCCTCGCGCACGAACTCACCAGCCTGCGTCGTCGGCGCCTTTCCCTCGCGTGCATCCTCTCGCGCACGCTCGATCGTCTCGCGCTCGGGCATCGTCGTCTCCGTGAATGACGGTGAGTGGTGTGTGACTCGCGTCAGGGGCGCATGTTCCAGACCAGCCGGCTTCCGGATCCACTGCTGGCCGTCATCTGGATGGAACGCGTCTCCCCGGTCTACGCGTGCGTGAACACCCGGCGCTTGCTCTCGATCGCGCCGATCAGCTCGTCGAACGACTTGGCGAACGCCTCGACGCCCTCGGTGAGCAGTTCACGGGTGACGCCGGACATCGTGATGCCGTGCGCCTCCACGTCTTCGATGATCCGATGGGCATCGTCCAGGCCGAGGTCGAGCGTTCGTTCCACTCGTCCGTGGTCGAGGAACGCCTCGATCGTGTCGAGGGGCATCGTGTTCACGGTGTCGGGCCCGATCAGCTCTTCCACGTACATGACGTCGCGATACTCGGGATTCTTGACGGAAGTCGAGGCCCAGAGACAGCGTTGCACCCGCGCGCCCCCCTGACCCAGCGCGGCGAACGCGCGTCCTTCAAAGGTCTCGCGAAATGCCGCGTACGCGAGCTTCGCGTTGGCGATCGCCGCCTTGCCACGAAGCTCGC
>JBJMNN010000007.1:0-27664 GCA_045804245.1 Gemmatimonadaceae bacterium
ATCGGGTACGATCGCCGTCGGCGAGGCGTTCCGCGCGATCCGCGACGGCTACGCCGACGTGATGTTCGCCGGCGCGGCCGAGGCGCCGCTCGCACCGCTCTGCTTCGGCGCGTTCGCCATCATCCGCGCCATGTCGACGCGCAACGACGATCCATCCGGATCGTCGCGGCCGTTCGACAAGGACCGCGACGGCTTCGTGATGGGCGAGGGCGCGGCCATTCTCATCCTCGAGGAGCTGGACCGTGCGCTGGCGCGCGGCGCGCACATCTATGCCGAGGTCGTGGGTTACGGCACGACCAACGACGCGCATCACATGACGGCGCCGCGTCCCGATGGCTCGCAGGCGGCGCGCTCGATGCGGCTCGCGCTGCGCGACGCGGAGCTCGCGCCGCATGAGGTGGCGTACGTCAACGCGCACGGCAGCTCGACGCCGCTCAACGACCCGACGGAGACGCTCGCGGTGAAGGCGACGTTCGGCGGCCACGCCGGGAAGCTGCAGATCAGCAGCACGAAGGCGTACTACGGCCACGCGCTCGGCGCGTCGGGGGCGATCGAGCTCGCGATCACCGCGCTCGCGCTCGAGCAGAAGTGGCTTCCGCCGACGCTCAACCTCGACAGCCCCGATCCCGTCTGCGATCTCGACTACATCCCCAAGGTCGGCCGCGATGCCGACGTCGAGTATGCGCTGAGCAACAGCTTCGGCTTCGGCGGCATTAATGCGGCGGTGGTGCTGAAGCGGCATGATGGGATGTGATGCGCGCGATGCGCATTGCGCGATGCGCCAAGCTCGGATGTCGCGAGGCTCGCCAGCAGGCAAAGGTTCCTGGCAGTACGGTTTACACAGGATGCGGTACGCGGTAAGTAGCAGGCGCACTGACGCACGCCCTTTGTAGTCGCGCAAAGCGCATCGCACACTGAGCACACCATCCCTCCACTACCAACCATCCCCCATCATGCGTGACAGCTGGCGACACTTCGCCGCCGAGTTCATCGGGATCTTCGCCCTCGTGTTCGTCGGGGGTGCCGCGATCATGACGACGCAGATGGCGCACTCGGAGAATGTGCTGCTCGCCGTCGCGGCGGCGCACGGGATCGCGCTCGCCGTCATGGTCACGGCGACGATGCGCATCTCGGGGCATCTCAACCCCGCCGTCACGCTCGGCTTTCTCGCGGCGCGGCGCATCGAGCCGATGATGGCGATGCTCTACATCGTGGCGCAGCTCCTGGGCGCGACGGTCGCGGCGTATGCACTCAAGGCGACCTTCCCGCACGACGTCGCGCTGGGGGCGCGGCTCGGCGGCCAGTCGCTCGCGCTCGACGTCTCGTTCGGGACGGGAATCGCGCTCGAGGCGATCGCGACGTTCTTCCTCGTGTTCGTCGTGTTCGGCACCGCGGTCGATCCGCACGCGCCCAAGGTCGGCGGCTTCGCGATCGGGCTCACGGTCATGGCGGACATTCTCGCCATCGGACCGCTCACCGGTGCGTCGATGAACCCCGCGCGCTCGTTCGGCCCCGCGATCGCGAGCGGCGTCTTCGAGGCGCAGGCCGTGTACTGGATCGGCCCCATCGTCGGCGGCATTGCCGCGGCGCTCCTCTACGACAGCCTCTTCCTGCGGCGGGGCCACGAACCCCTGGCGCACGGTCCCGTCAGCCCGGAAGGCTGATCGCGTGCGACCGGACTCGATGCGGCGCTCGACCGCGTTCGGTCGGGCGCTGTTCTTTCTGCTCGTCACCGCGCCGATCTGGGCCCTCAGGCAAGGGCTCCCCGTGTTTCATCCGATTGTACTGCTGGCGCTCGCGCTCGGGTTGACGCTGCTCTTCCTCTGGTGGGACAAGCGGTCGCCCGAAGTGCTCGGCCTCGATCCGCGGCCGCGCCGGCTCGGCGAGCTGGCGCTCGGATTCCTCGCCGGTGCGCTAATCGTAGGCGTGATCGCAGCCGTGATGTACGTCGCCCTCCCCTTTCCGTGGCAGCGAAACGCGGCATTCCAGCTCCGTCTCGCCGCGTGGTCGCTGGTCTATCTGCTGGTGGCCAACGGCGTCGAGGAGCTCGTGTTCCGAGGCTACGCGTTCGAGCGGATGATCGCGGCGATCGGGCACTGGCCGGCGCAGATCGTTACCGCGATGATCTTCGCCGTCTACCACGTTTTGCACGGATGGACGTGGGGCACTGCACTCGTCGGGACGACACTCGGCTCGATCCTATTCGGATTGGTCTTCGTACGCTGGAGGAGTGTGCCGGCGGCGCTCGGCGTGCACGCGGCGGGCAACTGGACGCGCGATCTCTTGCTGTCTGATCCGGCGACGGCGAGGACGCTCATCGCCCCGTTCTCTCTCACGCGGTGGACACCGGAGGACGTGTTCACGGCGCGCGTGGCGTGGAACGCCAGCGTGTTCGTGGCGTGCGTCGGGATGGCGGTGGTGGTCTACCGACATCGCAGACGCGAGCACGCCGCGGGCGCGCGGCTTGCGGTCACCGTTCGCGCGTAACATCTCGCGAGTCGTCGAGGCGAGGGACGAACGCTCGCCGAGCTGGTACTCGATCCGTCGTGGCGCCGTGTTGGCGAGCTGCTCGGCGGCTGGGCCGGTGGTGCGCTGCTCATTCTCGCCATGGCGCTGTGCATCCGCGTGGTGCTTCCATTCCCGTGGGTGCGCAACCCACCGTTCGATGCCGGCGTCGCAGGATTCTCGCTCCTCTGGCTTCTGGGCGGCAACGCCGTCGAGGAGCTCGTGTTCCGCGGCTACAGCTTCGAGCGACTCATTGCGGCGATCGGCCACTGGCCGGCGCAGCTGGTCACGGCTCTCCTGTTCGCCGTCTTCCACGTCGTGAACGGCTGGCCGTGGCACGTCGCGCTGCTCGGCACCACCGTTGGGTCGGTGCTCTACGCGCTGGTATTCATCCGCTGGCGGAGTACCCGCCGCCGCCGGAGTACACGCCGCCACGAATTGGATGCGCGACCTGCTGCTCCTCGATCCGCCCACGCCCAAGACACTTTTCGCACCCTTGTCGCCGCGGCCATGGACCTCGATCGAGCAGCTCCTCGCGATGCTCATCTTCGAGGGGGTGGTGTTGTTCGCGTGCGTCGCACTCTGGCGGTCGATCAGACGTCGGCCCGCCTAGGCGCTGTCGGTCTAGGCCCAATGCTGTTCAGTTTGTCGAGGTCCCTAGTCGAGACCCTCTCTCGGGACGGTGGATTAGCGTGTACCGCTGTCCGTGTGCCCGCTGTCCGCTGCGCGTGACAGCTGACGTGACAGCATCGTGGTGCGCACTTTCTTCGCGAGCCCGCTCAGCATGCGCCGAATGTCGCACACCTCGGTCGTGGCGAGGTGCCACGCTCGCGGACCGAGCACGCCATGATCCCGCGCGAGTCGCAGGTGATACTCGGCCTCGGTACTGGAGCTGATCGCAATCTGCAGGAAGTGCGCGAATTCCTTCTGGCTGGTGCGCGCGCACCCTTCGACGATGTTCGTCGGGATCGATTCCGACGCACGAACCAATTGCGCCCGTAGCGACGCATACTCGCGGGGCCAGCCGCGGGACAGGCGCCGGGCATTGAGCGCGAACGCGTGAGCCTTTCGCCAGACCCGAAGGCGGTTGAAGTCCTGCATGGCGAACGATGGGCCGCCGGCGGCCCGATCGGCGCATCGTTCCCGTGCATCCTGCCGCACCAGAGCGCGCTCCGGTCCGCGCCTCCGGTCCGCGCCTCCGCCTGTCGCGGTCCATCCGTCACGGACGACGGACCACGGAACGACCAGGCGGCGGTCCACGTTGAGTCCACCTCCCGATCGAGGGCGCTGCCGCTGGTCGACCGGCTGCCGGAGGCCCACGCCGCGCGTCCACGGCGACGACGGCGTGGCGCGGCTAACTGAACCGTATTGCGCCTAGACCGGCATCACCCGCCGCACGCCGTACGCCGACTCGTAGCGCTCCATCGACTCGGAGATCACGCGCATCGCTTCGTCGCTCTTTCCCCACCCCTTGATCTCGACGCGCTTGCCCTCGAGGTCCTTGTAGGTGTGGAAGAAGTGCTCGACCTCCTTCAGCATGTGCTGCGGAATGTCGGCGATGTCGAAGAACTCCTGCTGATACGGATCGTGCACCGGCACGCCGAGGATCTTGTCGTCCGGCTCGCCGCGGTCGAGCATCTTCAGCACGCCGATCGGGCGGACGTCGATCTGACAGCCGGGAAAGGTCTGCTCCTTCACCATCACGAGCACGTCGAGCGGATCGTTGTCCTCGTGCAGCGTGCGCGGGATGAAGCCGTAGTCGCCGGGATAGTGCACGGCGCTGAACAGCACGCGGTCGAGCTTCAACATTCCCGACGCCTTGTCCAGCTCGTACTTGTTGCGGCTCCCCGAGGGAATCTCGATCACCGCCGAGATGATCTCGGGCGGGTTGTGCCCGGCGGGCAGGTCATGCCAGAGGTTGAGCATCAGCTCTCTCGCGCCGCCGCGGCATGGAGCGCGGGGCGACCGGTCGGGTTCCGCGCGGTCTGGAGATCCAGGTTGGCACCGCGCTCGCGCGTCATCGCACCCTTGTAGCTCATCGGTCCCTCCTCGACGCCGAAGTTCGTCTCGTCCAGCTCGGCCACGCGCGCCAGCTGATCGGCGCTGAGATCGGGCTTGTCGCTCGCCGCGGCGAACTCGGCGAGCTGTTCGTCGTCGTAGATGTTCGGCAGCGTCGTCACGACGAGCGGCTCGGCGAGCAGCCACTTGAGCGCCGCCTGGCCGAGCGTCATCTCGCGCGCGAGGAAGTCGAGCGTCTTCACCTTCTCCACGCCATTCACCAGCCAGCTGCGCGGACGGTGGCGCCGGTGGTCGTTTTCGGGAAAGACCGTATCGGCCGTGTACTTCCCCTCGAGCATCCCGCTCGCGTGGGTGACGCGGACGTTGAAGCAGCAGTTCGGCGCGTGCCGCCGCGCCGCCTCGATCATCGCCGAGCCCGGATGCTGCTCGAGCACGTTCCAGATCATCTGGATGGTATCGATGTCGCTCTCGCGCTCCAGAAGCTCTACGGTCTCGTACAACCAGCCGATCGCCGGCCCGAACGCCGCGCCCCACGCGCGGATCTTCCCCTCGCGCTTGAGGTCGCGGAGCGTGCCCCACAGCTCGGCGTCGCGCACGTGCTCCATCTTCGCGTTGTGGATCTGGAGCACGTCGATGTAATCCGTCTCGAGCCGCTCGAGGCACTTGTCGACGGCGAAGCGCAGGAACGCCGGATCGGTGCGCATCGGCAGCTCCTGCTGGCCGCGTCGGCTCTTCTGCGCCGCTTCATCGTAAATGTCGTAGCCGACTTTCGTCGCCAGCACGACCTCGCTCCGCCGGCCGCGGAATGCCTCGGCGAGCTGTCGCTCGGCGCGACCGTTCCCGTACGCGTCGGCCGCATCGAAGAACGTGACGCCGTGCTCGTCGAGCGCGCGACGCAGCATCCCTACCGCCTCGGCGTCGGTCTTGTCTCCCCACCAGCCGGTGGACAGAGTCCAGGTCCCGAAGCCGACTTCGGAGACGGAGATGGTGGTGCCGGGGAAGGTGCGGTACTTCATAACGAAAGTTATCGGTTTTCGGTTATCGGTTGTCGGCCGGCACACCGGTCTGGTCACGCCGTCGCCGTTCCTGCCTGCTGACGTGAACCGACAACCGGCAACCGACTACCGTGCGCTGCTCAGCTCTTCAGGAGCGCCGCGGCCTGCAGCGCGAAGTACGTGATCACCACGTCCGCCCCCGCGCGCCGGATGCCGATCAGGCTCTCCATCATCGCACGGTCGTGCTCGATCCAGCCTCGCTCGGCGGCCGACTGAATCATAGCGTACTCCCCACTCACCTGGTACGCGGCGAGCGGGTAGCCGGTCTCCTGCTTCACGCGCGCGATGACGTCGAGGAAGGGACCGGCGGGCTTGACCATCACCATGTCGGCGCCCTCGTCGATGTCCTGCCAGGTCTCGCGCAGCGCTTCGTCGACGTTGGCGACGTCCATCTGGTAGCCGCGCCGGTCGCCCGACTGCGGCGTGCTCTCGGCCGCTTCGCGGAACGGCCCGTAGTACGCGGACGCGAACTTGGCGGCGTAGCTCAGGATGGAGGTGCCGGACAAGCCCGCGTCGTCGAGCGCGGAGCGAATCGCGCCGACCCGGCCGTCCATCATGTCGCTCGGTGCGACGATGTCCGCGCCGGCACGCGCGTGCGACAGCGCCTCCCGCGCGAGCAGGTCGAGCGTCTGGTCGTTGTCGACCTCGCCGTTCATGAGGACACCACAGTGTCCGTGGTCCGTATACTCGCACATGCACACGTCGGTGATCACGACGAGCTGCGGCAGCTCGCGCTTGAGCGCGCGCACCGCACGCTGCACCGGTCCCTCGTCGTCCCACGCGCTGGACCCGGTCTCGTCCTTGTACTCCGGGATCCCGAACAGCAGCACGCCGCCGACCCCCGCCTCCGCCGCCGCGCTCGCGTCGCGAACCATCTCGTCGACCGAGGTCTGCGACACGCCCGCCATCGATGAGACGGGCACGCGGACCCGCGTGCCCGCGCGCACGAACAGCGGCAGCACGAGCTGCGACGGCGCGAGCACCGTCTCGCGCACGAGCGAGCGGAGTGCTTCGGTGCGGCGGAGGCGGCGCGGCCGGTAGGTGGGGAAGGACGGCATGGATGGAAGATACAGCCGTTTCGTCGGATATTGGTTCTCTGTTCTCGGTTATCAGTTTTCGGCTGGCCTCGGGACGCGAGGCCTCCCGGGGCAAGCTGATAACTGACGACTGACAACCGAGAACGCGGCGCGCGCATTACTCCGGCTGCGGCGCGGGAAGATGATCAGCGCGCCGCAGCCCCTCGAGTATCTCGCTCGCCCCCTCCCCTCTCAACTGATTCGCCAGCCGCACTCCGCTCAACTCCGGCGCGTCGACGTCGAGCGCGATCGTGCCGCGCACCACGCGTGCGCCGCTGACGTCGGCGATCATTCCGTGCAACAGTGCGCCATCGTCGGTAGGCACGGCGAGCGCGCCGATCGGGACCTGGCAGCCCCCTTCGAGCGCCTGCAGGAACGCACGCTCGGCGCGCACGGCGCGCATCGTCGGCAGGTCGTTGAGCGACTCGGCCAGCGTTCGGATCCTGTCGTCGTCGTCGCGCACCTGGACGGCGATCGCGCCCTGCCCCGCGGCCGGCAGCCACGCGGGCGCGTCGAGGTAGCAGGTGATGTGCTGGTGCGCGCCGAGTCGGTGCAGTCCCGCCGCCGCGAGGATCGCCGCATGCACGCGGCCCTCGTCCACTTTCTTCAGCCGCGTCGGGACGTTGCCCCGGAGCTCGGCCACCTCGAGATCCGGACGCGTGGCGAGCAACTGCGCGCGGCGGCGCAGGCTCGAGGTCCCCACCCGCGAGCCGCGCGGCAGATCGTCGAGCGACTGGCCCATGATGCCGCGGTTCAGCACGAGTGCGTCGCGCGGATCTTCACGCTCGAGCACCGCCGCGACCATCAGACCGGGAGGCGAGTCGGTCGGCAGATCCTTGAGCGAGTGCACGGCGAGGTCGGTCTTTCCCTTCCGAAGATCGACCTCGAGCTCCTTCGTGAACAACCCTTTCGCTCCGATCGTGCTCAGTGGCTCGTCGAGACGTTTGTCGCCGAGGGTCCGATACGTCACGAGCTCGCTCTCGACGCCGCGTTCGAGGAGCGCCGCCTGGACGAGCCGCGCCTGCCGCAGCGCGAGCTCCGACGAGCGCGTCCCGATCCGGATCGCGTCGTTCACGCGGTGCTCGACACGCTCGGGGGTGCGTCGCCGATCAGCCGCACCGTTGCGTCGGCAAGCGCGTCGATCGATGCGTCGCTCGCTTCCGCCGCGAGTGTGATCCCTGCTGCGCGCACGGCGTCGCTCGTCACGGGGCCGATCGACACGGCCGGGGCACGTCGCGCCAGCTCGGCGCCCACCGCATCCACGTAGCCGCGCACCGCAGACGCCGACGCGAACGTCACGGCGTCGACGCGACCGGACTTGAGCGCTTCGCGCAGCACGCCCGAGCCCGCGCCATCGCTCGCCGTGCGATAGACCGGCACGACGTCCACCCGGCATCCGCGCTCGGTGAGCCCGTCGGGCAGCACGTCGCGCGCTCCCTCGGCAGCGACGTACAGCACGCGGCATCCGCGCACGTCGTCGCGCTCGTCGAGCGCCTCGAGCACCCCTTCGGCCACGTAGCGCCCGGGCACGACGTCCGCCGCGAGCCCGCGCGCGAGCAGCGCATCGGCGGTGGCCGGTCCGACGCACGCGAGCTTGCGCCCCGCGAGCGCGCGCGCGTCGCGTCCGGCCACGCGCAGCGCCTGCCAGAGAAACGCGACGGCGTTCTGACTCGTGAACACCACCCAGTCGTACTCGGCGATGCGATCGAGCGCCTCGCGCAACGGCTCCGGATCGAGCGGGACGACGCGCAGCGCCGGCAGCTCGAGCACGTCGGCACCGAGCGAGGCGAGCACGGAGCGCAGACTGCCCGCCTGCGCCGACGCGCGCGTCACGACGACCCGCTTCCCGAACAGCGGCATGCGCTCGTACCAGGAGATCACGTAGCGCAAGCCGACGACGGCGCCGATCACCGAGATAACCGGAGCGCCGAGCCCCTCGCGCTCCACCTCGTCGGCGAGCGTCGTCACCGTCGCGACGACGGTGCGCTGGCGCGGATAGGTCCCCCACTGCACGGCGGCCGCGGGCGTGTCGGGTGACATTCCGCCGGCGACGAGCGCCGCGGCGATGCGCGGCAGCGTCTTCACGCCCATGTACAGCACGATCGTCCCGCCGGCGCGCGCGAGCGCCGCCCAGTCGGTCTGCGTCTCGTCCTTCGCCGGATCCTCGTGGCCGGTGACGAAGGTGACCGACGTCGCCGCGCCGCGATGCGTGACAGGGATGCCTGCGTACGCCGCCGCGGCGACGCCGGCCGTCACGCCGGGCACGATCTCGAACCGCACCCCCGCCTCGGCGAGCGCCTGTGCTTCCTCGCTGCCGCGCCCGAAGACGAGCGGATCGCCGCCTTTCAGACGTACGACGCGCTTCCCCTCGCGGCCCAGCTGCACGAGGAGATCGTTGATCGCCTCCTGGCGCGCCGACTCTCCGCTGCCGCCGCGCTTGCCGACGTCGTGCACTTCGACGCCCGGATTGTCGGCGCGCGCGGCCTCGACGATCGCCGGGTTGGCCAGCGCGTCGGCGGCGATGGCGTCGCAGGTCGCCAGCAGCTGCTGCGCGCGGACAGTCAGCAGGCCCGGGTCGCCCGGGCCCGCGCCGACGAGATAGACGATGCCGCTCACGCGCCCGCTGGCCGGTTCGATGCCGGAGGCGCCGGCGACTCGAGCCGCGACAGCCGCTCGCGCAGACGGCGCTCGCGAAGCTTGAGGCTCACGACGTACCCGCCGTACACGAGCGCCGCGAGCGTGTACGCCGCGACGGCGAAGCCGCCGTTGTCGGGCGTCATGCGGCCTGCTCCTGCTCACGGCTCGCGACAAGATCGCGCAGCGTCGCGATGCGATAGCGCGTCCGCAGCAGCGCGGCGAACAGCAGCAGGAACGCGAAGAATGCGGAGAAGAAGGTCACCTGCATCTCGGGGGGCATCGAGGGGGCACTGGGCTTGAGCAGGATCGGCATTGGGTGCAGCGTCCGGAAGAGATATACGCTGAGATGGATGAACGGCACGAGCAGCGCCGCGAGGATGCCGAGCACCGCCGAGTAGCGCGCGCGCCGCCCGCGCTCTTCCACCGCGCCGCGCAGCAGAGAGTATGCAACGATGAGGAACCAGAGGAAGAGCGTCGACGTCAGCCGCGCGTCCCAGGTCCACCACGCACCCCAGATCGTCTTGCCCCACAGCGGGCCCGTGAGCAGCACGACGGTCGTGAACGCGAGGCCGACCTCGGCCGCGCTCTCCGCGACTCGGTCGAGCTTCTCGTCCTTGAGCCACAGGTAGAGAATGCTCGCGATCGCCATCAGCGCGAACGCGACGTAGAGCGCGATGAACGCGGCGGTGGCGTGGATGTAGAGGATCTTCTGCGCCGCGCCCTGCCGCGCCTCGATCGGCGTGAAGGCGAGTGCGCGGACGTAGACGAGCGCGACGGCGACGATCGCGACGCCGAGTAGGGGATCGCGGCGCGGCCGCGCGACGGCGAGCGGCTCCGATGCGGAGGTCATTCGTCGAGAGTATATGGGAAGGCGAGCGTGCACGCCGTGACGAACACGATGTCGAACGCGACCAGGATGCGGAGCCAGGGCCACGCCTCGGCGATCGGCCGGCCGGCCATCAGTCGCGCCGACGACTGCGCCGCGCCCATCACGATCGGCACGAAGAAGGGAAGGCTGAGCATCGGCAGCAGCAGCTCGGCCATGCGCGTGTTCACCGCCATCGCACTGAACAGCGTCCCCACCGCGACGAGCCCGACGGCGGCCAGCGCCGCGATCCCCGCCAGCGCGCCGATCCCGGCGCCGAGCGGCAGGTTGTAGAACAGCACGACGGCGGGAATCGTGACGACGAGGATGCCGCTCACGAACACGAGGTTCGCGAGCGCCTTGCCGAGGTAGATCGCCTCGCGCGAGATCGGCGC
This sequence comes from Gemmatimonadaceae bacterium, assembly GCA_045804245.1. Classification (GTDB taxonomy): domain Bacteria; phylum Gemmatimonadota; class Gemmatimonadetes; order Gemmatimonadales; family Gemmatimonadaceae; genus AG11. The sequence continues at coordinate 10,553 of JBJMNN010000007.1, forward strand.
GCCGAGCAGCCCGTCGATCGCGCGGTCCGCGAGCTCGCTGCCGAAGGACCGTTGCAGTCCGAGCAGACCGGCGAAGGTAAAGATCACCCAGAGCACGCCGGGCGCGAGATCGGCCGCGGCGACGGCGGTGGCGTCCCAGGCGAAGTAGAAGATCGTCACGCCAAGCAGCGCGAAGACGAGCGCCGAGAGGAATGCCGTGCGCGTGCGGAACTCGATCGCGAGGTCCTTGCGCGCGACGATCCAGGACGCGGCGAGCGTCCCCGGTGATTTCGGGATCTGCGGGTCAGTCATGAACGGCGGCCAGCTCCCGGTACTGCGACTGATACGAGCTGGCATCGAGCAGCTCGCGCGCCTCGTGCCGCACGAACCGGCCGCGCCGCATGATCGCCGCCTGCGTCGCGAGCGCGAGTCCCTCGGTGAGGTTGTGCGTCACCAGCAGCAGCGCGGCGCCTGCCTCGCGACGTTCCGTGAGGACCTCGGTGAGCGCCGCGCTTCCTGCGTCGTCGAGGCCGGTGTACGGCTCGTCGCACAGCAGCAGCCGCGGCGAGTGCACCATCGCGCGGGCGATCGAGACGCGCTGCTGGAGCCCGCGGCTCAGGGTGCGCGCCGGCGCGTCGGCGCGGTCGTCCACCCGCATGAGGGCAAGCGCTTCGCGCGCCGCCGCCGATGGATCGCGCAGACCGTACAGCCGCGCCGCCAGCTCGACGTTCTCACGCACGGTGAGCGCGCCGTACAGCATGCTCGCGTGGCTGACCAGCCCGACCCGGGCGCGTGCCGCGGGGCCATCCCTGAGCGAAACGCCGTTCACGTGCACCGTCCCCTGCGCCGGCGCGAGCAGTCCGGCGACGAGACGCAAAAGCGTGGTCTTCCCCGCCCCGTTGGGCCCGAACAGCGCCAGACAGTCGCCCTCGCGGAGCGAGAAGCTCACGGAGTCCACGACTCGGCGGCCGCCGAACGCGCGGACGAGATTCTCGGCGTGGACGACGGGCGTCGACGTCATCGACGCGCGCAGGGCGTGAGCGGGCGCATCGTCGAAAGGTACAGCGCCACGCCGGGCCGAGAGAGGGCGATTCCCCGACAGAATGCCCTCGGACCGTGGTGCGCGTGCTAGCCGGCTTTCGCCGGCGTCACCAGCCCGCGGTAGTGCGGCGACTCTTCGAAGATGCATCCACTTCGCGCGTAGTAGTCGTCGTCCAGCACGAAGACACCGCCCTCGACGCGACGCCAGGAGGCGTCGGCGCATGGATGCCAGCTCGTCATCTCGCTCCATCGGCGGTACTGTTGGTGGCCGTTCGTCTCCATCATGCCCGTCGTGAAGCCGGGGAGCGGCGCCAACCGCGCGGCGACGTTCTTGTTCCAGTCCACCAGCACCGGATTCACCGTCAGGTCCGCGGCCATGCAGATCATCCGCCGCTCGTGCGCGAGCTTGGCGATCTTGAGCGTCTCGCTCAGCGTCTTGGCGATCCCCTTGAGCGCGAAGCCGGCGTAGCCCTGCTGGATACGACGATCCGCATCGACGGCTCGCGTGACACTCTCGTCCGCCACGATCGGCACGCCGACGTCGCCGACGTGCGCGTCGTTCTCGTCGGCGAACGGCTCCTCCAGGAACGCGACCTGATCGAACGCGCCGATCTTCCGCGCCGCGTCCAGGAGTCGAAGCAGGGTTTCCTTGCGCTCGTACCGCTGGTTCGGATCGAGGTCGTAGCGCAGCTTGCCGTCCTTCGTGTGTACGGTCGTGATGCCGCTCAGGGCGCGATGCACCGCGGTCAGTCGCGCGATGTCCTTCTCGATCATCTCGGCCTGCGTGCCGGGGCTGCCGAGCTTGAGCTTGATCACGAAGTAGCCGTCGCGCGCCGCGCGCGCGACGTCCTCGATCGGTAGCCCGTACGTCACCGACGGCAGGCTGGCGATCGCGCGGTTCCGCGTCGAGAGACCCGACCGATATTCCGCCGGGATCATCTCATCGAACGACCTGATCCCGTTCTCTGCGGCGTAGAGCAGCCACGCGGCGTTGTCGACGGGAACGAGCGCGTTCAGCGCGAATGTCCGGCGCAGATCCGGCAAGCCCGTCACGCGCGTCGCGAACGCATGCGCCTCGGGAAGAATGCGCTCGAGCAGCTCGATCGGGTTCGTGAAGCTCTCACCGACGAGCATCTGCAGCGCGTGGTCGGTCACCGCGAGCATCATCGCGTTGCCAGCGCTCTCCGAGTGCTTCGCCAGCACTCTCGGGTCGCACCACAGCACGCTCTGCGTGCCGATGCCGATGTGGCTCTGTCCCGAGTCGCTCTCCAGCCGCGCCACGGGCTGCCACAGCTCCGTCAGATAGCCGCCCTTGAAACCGGTCGGGCGGATAAGCGGCTCCCGCTCGAAGTCGAGCGCGACGCTCCGGATGCGGATGCGGCGTGGCTCGCGCGTCATGGGCGCGAAGCGATCGACGAGCGGGAGCGCCGCGGCCGCTCCGGCCACCGTGAGGAACTCGCGGCGCGACAGCTCGCGCGGAGGACGCGCCATCACGACCCCGTGGTGGCGGCTTTGGCCGGCACGGACGCAGCCGCGAGGAACTGCCGGAAGCGCGTCAGATCCCGACGCATCCCCTCGATGGTCTCACGGCGGCGCTTCGCATCGCCGCCGCCATCCATCTCGAGCGGCGCGTACTCGAAGTGCATCGTTGCCGGAGGCAGCGGTCCGCGAGCGAGTAGCTGCCGCAGATAGGCGTCGAAGCTCACCATCCCTTCGCCGAGTGGTACCGAGCGCGGCTCCCATCGTCCGTCCGCGCGCTTCGCCCACACGAGGTCCTTGAGCGCGATCGTGTCGATGTGCGGAGCGATCATGCGGAGCGTGACGGGCCAGCTCTCGCCCCCTTCGGCCACCGCGTGGCGGATGTCGTACTGCACGCCGAGTCCTTCCGGTGCGATCCCTTCGAGAAGCACGCCGAGATCCCAGACGGATCCGCCGACTCGGGTACCGACGTGGTTCTGATAGCCGCCCCGGATGCCGATCTCGCGATTGAGCGCGGCGATCGCGGCCGCCCGCGGTCTCATCGCGCGCAACGCCGCGAGCGGATCGCCGTTGGCCGGGAAGGTCCAGTAGCCCATCCGGTAATGCGACACGCCGATCTTTCGCGCCGTCGCGAGCACGCGCCGCGTGAGCGGATCGCCAGCGTCGGTGATGGCGGTCGTGATGAGCGGTACGGTGAGCCCCGACTTTCGCAGCGTCTCCACCGCGCGAGGCAGGTCGTTCTCCACGTGCTCCGGGAGCACGTGCCCGCCAGGTCTGACCGTGAGATCCACGGCGCGGAACCCGGACTCGGCGATCATCGGGCCCACGTCGGCGAAGGGAAGCCACTGCAGGTGCTTGGAGAAGACGGCGATCACCGGCTCCTCCTCGCGTCGGTCGGCGGTCGATGCCCCCGACCCGCGAGACCCCGTGCCGAGCACACCGAAGGCGACGCCGGCGGCGGTCGTGCGTGCGATGAACGCGCGCCGGCTGAGGCTATCGTCGATCATCGATTTCCTCGACTACGGTTTCTTCGCCGCTGGCGTCTCGCTGTGTGCGACAGCCACCCAGCGACCGCCGCGCCGCTGCCACACGCTCATCGCATTCACGGGCGAAGGCGCGGGTTTGCCCTTGCACTCTGCTTTCCCGCTCGCGGAGTACGTGAGCACCACCAGATCCGTACCGATCTCGGTAGTCATCGGATGGTCCATCGTCCATCCGGTGCCCAGCCCGCATTCCGCGAGGATGGTCGACGTCCTGGAGAGCGACCATCGCATCGCGCCATTCTCATCGACGTAGACGAAATCCCGTCCGAGCGCCTTGTTGAACGCGACGGTGTCCGATTTCGCGATCGCATCGTAGATCGATTGCTCCTGCGCTACCACCGCGTTGCTCACCGTGACGGACGGTGCCGTGGCCGGCTTCTTGGCAGCCGCTCCCTGCGCGGTGGCGTCATGGGATATCGCAAGCTGAAGTCCGAAGGCGAGGGCCACTGCGATGCGCGTTTTCATCTGGGCACCTGGGGAAAGAGGGGACTGCGGAGACCGTGAACGTTTCCCACGCGGCCCACCGCGTCAAGGGAACCGGCGGCTGTCCGACGCTCCGACGCAGTGGCACCTTTGAGTGATGCGCTTCCCCGCCGAGACGATCCACCGCCAGATCAGCGAAGTCCTCCGCGCCTGGGGCATGCCCGCCGACGTCGTGCGCACCGCTGCCGACGTCATGACCGACACCGATCTCGCCGGCATCGACTCACACGGGATCTCGATGCTGATGCTGTACGAGGAAGCGCTCGGGCTCGAACAGCTCAATCCGACGCCGAACCCGCGCATCGTCCGCGAGTCCCCCGTCACCGCGCTCGTCGACGGCGACGCGGGGCTCGGTCACGTCGCGGCTGTGTTCGGCATGAACCTCGCGATCGCCAAGGCGAAGGCGACGGGCGTCGGCATCGTCTCCGTTCGCAACTCGACCCACTTCGGGGCCGCCGGCTACTACGCCGCGATGGCGTCGCGGCGCGGGCTGCTCGGCATGGTGACCTGCACGACGCGTGGCAATCCGGTGCTGCCAACGCGCAGCGCGATCCCCGTGCTCGGCACCAACCCCATCGCCTTTGCCGCCCCGACGCGCCGCAACACGTCCTTTCTGCTCGACATGTCCACCAGCACCGTCGCGCAGAACAAGGTGAAGGTGTACGACCTTCAGGGGCGCCCCCTCCCGACGGGTTGGGTGCTCGACGAGCGTGGCGAGCCGGTCACCGACTCGGCGCTGGCGATGGATCTCGTCACCGTGCGGCACACCGGCGGCATCACCGCGCTCGGCGGCACGGCGGAGATGTCGAGCCACAAGGGCTACGGACTGAGCGTGATGGTCCAGATCCTCTCCGCGACGCTGGCGGGCGGATCGTTCACGCCGATCCGCAAGCGCACCCAGGGGCGGGGCGACCCGGACGAGATCGGACACTTCCTCATGGCGCTGGATCCGACGGCTTTCCGCGAGGAGGGAGAGTTCGAGCGAGACCTCGACGACGTGATCGACGTGCTCCACGCGGCGACGCCGACGTGCTCCGACGAGCCGGTGCTCGTCGCCGGCGAGCCGGAGGCGTTCGCGCGCGCCGAGCGTGCGCGCGACGGGATCCCGGTGCCCGACTCGCTGGCCGATAAAATTCGCGCGATCTGCGAGCGCGCCGGCGCACCGTTTCTGCTCGGCGCGGACTGACCGCGTGGCGACGTACGACTTCTGCGTCGTCGGCGGCGGCATCGTCGGTTTGGCGACGGCGATGGCGCTGCTGGAGCGTCACCCCGGCGCGAAGCTCGTGCTGCTGGAGAAGGAAGGAGCGCTCGCCCGGCACCAGACCGGCCACAACAGCGGCGTGATCCACAGCGGGATCTACTATGCGCCGGGCAGCCTGAAGGCCCACCTGTGCAAGCGCGGCGAACGCGCCACGAAGGAGTTCTGCGCGGCGCACGGCATCCCGTTCGTCACCTGCGGCAAGACGCTCGTCGCCACCAACGCGCTGGAGCTGGAGCGCCTCGACGCGCTCGTCGGCCGCGCGCGGGAGAACGGGATCGAGGCGGAGTGGCTGGACGAGGCCGAGCTCCGGCGGCGCGAGCCGAACATCACCGGGGTCGGCGCGCTGTTCGTGCCGGCCACCGCCATCGTCGACTACCGCGTCGTGTGCGCCGCGATGGCGCGCGTGATCCAGGCGGCCGGCGCCGAGATCGTGCTCGGCGCCGAGGTCACCGCGATCCGCGAATCGGCGCACGACGTCGTCGTCCGCGCGGGATCACGAAGCTGGACGGCCGGTCGACTCATCGCGTGCGCCGGCCTGCAATCCGATCGCCTCGCGCGACTCGCGGGACTGCCCGTCACGCACCAGATCGTCCCCTTCCGCGGCGAGTACTACCGACTGCCGAGCGAGAAGAATGACATCATCCGGAGCCTGATCTATCCGGTCCCGGACCCCGATCTCCCCTTCCTCGGCATCCACCTCACGCGCATGATCGACGGCAGCGTGACGGTGGGTCCGAACGCCGTGCTCGGGCTGTCGCGCGAGGGGTACGCGAAGCTCGCCATCGACCTGCGCGACGTCGCATCATATCTGTTCTTCCCCGGACTGTGGCGCGTGCTGAAACGTTATCGCGGCTCGGTGCGTGCCGAGCTCAAAGGCTCGCTGCTCAAGTCCGCCTACCTCACGGAGTGCCGCAAGTACTGTCCGATCCTGACGCTGCGCGATCTGTTGCCATACACTGCAGGAATCCGCGCCCAGGCCGTGACACGGGACGGTACCCTGGTTCACGATTTTCTCTTCCTCGAGTCCGAGCGCATGCTCCACGTCTGCAACGCGCCGTCCCCGGCGGCGACGTCGGCGATACCGATAGGCGGCCGCATCGCGGCCGCCGTAGCCGGTTGACGGTTCTCGGTTCTCGGTGAGCACTCCAGTGCGATCATGCCGTCGCAGCTCCTGTCCGCTTACGTGAACCGACAACCGGCAACCGACAACCGTTAACCGATGAACCGCGTTCCATGAAGACTACCCCCGTCTCACCAACCGATCTCTCCTCCTCGGTCATCGCCGTTCCGCCGCTCGCGCGGCATCGTGACCTCACGATCAGCACCGCCGACAATCGCGCGCTGATCCAGTACCTCGAAGAGGGAGGCGTGCGCACGCTGCTCTATGGCGGCAACGCGAACCTGTACAACGTCGGCGCGGGCGAGCTGCCGGAGCTGCTCGACATGCTCGAGCAGGAGGCGGGAGACGACACGTGGGTCATACCCTCCGTCGGACCCGACTACGGCAAGCTGATGGACCAGGTCGAGGTCGTGAAGGGACGCGACTTTCCCACGGTGATGATCCTTCCGCTCGCGTTTCCGGCGACGGGCGACGGTATCGCGACCGGCGTCCGTCGGTTCGCCGAACGCTACGGCAGGCCGGTGATCATCTACATCAAGTCGGACGGATACCTCGAGCCGAATCGGGTGGCCGCGCTGGCGAACGACGGCCTCGTCGCCGGGATCAAGTACGCCACCGTGCGCGCCGATCCGCGTGAGGACGTCTACCTCCGCGCGCTGCTCGACGTCGTCGACCGGCGCATCGTCGTCAGCGGCATCGGCGAACGGCCGGCGATCATCCATCTGCGCGACTTCGGGCTGCAGGGCTTCACGTCTGGCTCGGTGTGCGTCGCGCCGAACAGCTCGATGCGCATCCTGGCGCTGTGCAAGGACGGCCGCTGGGACGAGGCGGAGGAGGAGCGTGCGAAGTTCCTTCCGCTCGAGAACCTGCGCGACGCGCACAGCCCGATCCGCGTGCTGCACGAGGCCGTCACCCTCGCCGGCATCGCCGACATGGGACCGATGTTGCCGATGCTCTCCAATCTCGCCGAGGCGCAGCGCGCGCCCGTCCGCGAGGCGGCGCTCGCCCTTCGCCAGCACGACGAGCAGCTCACGCCCTCGTGAGCGTGCGTCGCAAGACCGCCGAGCAGCTGCGCAGCCATCGCTGGTACGGCGTCAACGACCTGCGCTCGTTCGGTCATCGCTCGCGGACGGCGCAGATGGGGTACACGGCCGAGGATTACCGCGGCAAGCCGGTCATCGCGATCGTCAACACCTGGAGCGACATCAACCCCTGCCACTCGCACTTCAAGCAGCGCGTGGAGGAGGTGAAGCGCGGCATCTGGCAGGCCGGCGGGTTCCCGGTCGAGATCCCCGCGATGACGCTCTCCGAACCGTTCCAGAAGCCGACGACGATGCTCTATCGCAATCTGCTCGCGATGGAGACGGAGGAGATCCTCCGCTCGTATCCCGCCGACGGCTGCGTCCTCATGGGCGGCTGCGACAAGACGGTCCCCGCGCTTCTCATGGGCGCGATCTCGATGGACCTGCCGACGATCTTCGTCCCCGCCGGCCCGATGCTGCGCGGCGACTGGAACGGCGTCGTGCTCGGCAGCGGCTCCGACACGTGGAAGTACTGGGCCGAGCTGCGCTGCGGCAACATCACCCAGGAGGAGTGGACGGGGATCGAGAACGGCATCGCGCGCTCGCCGGGCCACTGCATGACGATGGGCACCGCCTCCACGATGACGAGCGCCGCCGAAGTGCTCGGCTTCGTGCTCCCCGGATTCTCGTCCATTCCCGCGCCGGACTCGCGCCATGCGCAGATGGCCGCGCTGTCGGGACGCCGCATCGTCGAGATGGTGTGGGAGGACCTCAAGCCGAGCGACCTCCTCACCGACGCGTCATTCGACAATGCGGTGACGACCGTGCTCGCGTTGAGTGGGTCCAGCAACTCCGTCGTGCACCTCATCGCGATGGCCCGCCGCGCCGGCCTCACGCTCGACCTCGCGCGCTTCGACGCGATCGCGCGGCGCGTTCCCGTGCTGGCGAACGTGCGGCCAGCGGGCCAGTACCTGATGGAAGACTTCTTCTACGCCGGCGGACTCCGCGCCCTGCTCGCGAATCTCGGTGACCTGATCGACGGTACGAGCCGCAGCGCAAACGGGAAGACGCTCGCCGAGAACATCGTCGACGCGAAGGTCTACAACGACGACGTGATCCGATCGCGATCAGCGCCGCTCGTCGAGTCCGACGGGCTGGTCGTTCTCACCGGCAACCTCGCCCCGCGCGGCGCGGTGATGAAGCCTCCCGCCGCCGATCCCGCGCTGCTCTCACACACGGGACGGGCCGTCGTTTTCTCGAGCTACGACGACATGGCGGCGCGCATCGACGATCCCGCGCTCGACGTCGATGCGTCGTCGGTGCTCGTGCTCCAGAACGCCGGACCGATCGGCGCGCCGGGGATGCCCGAGTGGGGGCAGCTGCCCATCCCGAAGAAGCTGCTCGAGCAGGGCGTGCGCGACATGCTGCGCATCTCCGACGCACGCATGAGCGGCACGAGCTACGGTGCGTGCGTGCTGCACGTGACGCCGGAGTCGTACGTCGGCGGACCGCTCGCCCTCGTGCGCGACGGAGACCTCGTCCGCCTCGACGTCGCCGCGCGGCGGCTCGACCTCCTCGTGAGCGACGAGCAGCTCGCGGCGCGGCGTGAAGCGTGGGTACCTCCCGCGCCGAAGTTCGAGCGCGGCTTCGGCCTCCTCTACTCGCGGCACGTGCTTCAGGCCGACCTCGGCTGCGACTTCGACTTTCTCGAGACCGTGACACGTGAGCACCGCGACGCCGAGCCCGAAATCCACTGAGGCGCCGCGCGTGACTGCGTCGGCCACCGCCGGCACGCGCCCCACGCGCGCGCGGCTCTCGATGCTCGCGCTACTGCTACTCGCGACGACGATCAATTACGTCGATCGCTCCAACCTCTCGATCGTCGCGCCCTTCCTGTCGAAGGAGCTTGGCCTCGATCCAGTACAGATGGGGCTCCTCTTCTCGGCGTTCGCCTGGAGCTACGCGTTCGCCAATCTGCCGGGCGGCTACCTCATCGACCGGTTCGGCTCGCGGATGGTCTACGGCGTCGCGCAGCTCGCGTGGTCCGCTGCCACGCTCATGCTGGGCTTCGTGAGCGGTTTCGGGATGCTGTTCGGACTGCGCTTCGCCGTCGGGCTCGCGGAAGCCCCCGCCTTTCCCGTCAACAACCGCGTCGTCTCGACCTGGTTCCCCCAACGCGAGCGCGGCCGCGCGACCTCGATCTACGCCAGTGGCCAGTACATCGGCTCGGCGCTGCTGTCGCCCCTGCTCTTCTGGATGGCCGTCAACCACGGTTGGCGTTCGGTGTTCCTGTTCACCGGGCTCGCCGGGATCGTCAGCGCGATCACTTGGTTCACGTTGTACCGTGAGCCACGCGAGAGCACACGCGCCAACGCCGCGGAGGTCGAGCTCATCGCCGCTGGCGGAGCGCTCACCGCGATGGCGCCGCGCGAGCGCGTGACGTGGCCGCAGTTGTCGCGGCTCTTGAAAGAGCGACAGGTCTGGGCGCTCGGCCTCGGCAAGTTCGCCACGATGTCGTCGCTGTACTTTCTGCTCACCTGGTTTCCGACGTACCTCGTGCGCGAGCGCGGCCTCACGTCGCTCAAGGCGGGCGCGGCGACGTCGCTCCCGTACATCGCCGCGACGTTCGGCGTGCTTCTCGGCGGCATGTGGTCGGACTGGCTGCTGCGCCGCGGCGCGCACATCTCGGCCGCGCGCAAGATCCCGATCGTCAGCGGCTTTCTCGGCGCGTCGTGCATCATCCTCGTGAACTACATCGAGGGCAGCGCGCTCGCGCTCACGATCCTCACCGTCGCCTACTTCGCGCAGGGAATCGCCGGGAACTCATGGTCGATCATCGCCGAGGTCGCCCCACGCAACCTGATGGGCATGTGCGGCGGGATCATCAACTTCACCGGCCAGCTCGCCGGCATCGTGACCCCGATCGTCATCGGCTACATCCTGCGCGAGACGGGATCGTTCGAGTGGGTGCTGGCCTACGTCTCGATCGCGGGCATCGTGGGGGCGCTGTCGTACACGGTGCTACTTGGGCGGGTGCATCGGATCGAGCTGTAGGGCATACGGGGACGGCCTTGGCAGCTCGCGCCGGCACGTCGCCCCCCTTTCCCCTCCGCGGGCACTTTTCCAGCGGACCCCGTATTTGACCTCCAACCAGCAGTTCAATAGTCATACAACCATGACTCCCACGACCAGCTCGACCTCGCTCGCCCCCGGACAGTTCGAGCGCATCGCCAAGGCGCTCGCCGATCCGCGGCGGTTTGCCATGCTCGAAACGATCAGCTCGGCGACCGAATGTCCCAACCAGGGGCTGTGCAATGGTTTCCCCGTCTCCAAAGGCACCATCTCGCACCACATCAAGGAGCTGGTCCAGGCCGGGCTCATCGAGTCGGAGCGGGAGGGGCAGTACAAGACCTATCGGGTGCGGGACGACGTCGTGAACGCTTATGCGGCTGAGGTGATTCGTCGCGTCGGCAAGCGGCGCACCCGCGCCGGCTGACCGCAGGAGCCTCGAAAAGGCCCGCCGAAATACTCATTTGTTTGATAGTTGTACAACTGTCTCACCACTGCACCAATTCGGAGACCCACCATGAGTCGCTCCACCGCTTCGAACCCGCGCGCCCGGCTGCATTCCGTCGTCCTCGTGGGACTCGTCCTCGTCACCGCGCTTTTCCTCGGCGCGTGGAAGTACAACAGCCTCCGCGTCGCCGAGGCCGCGTCCGCCAATCAGCCCGAGCCGACCGAGACCGTCGCCGCGGCCGTCGCCACCGCGCGACCGCACCAGGAGACCGCCTCCGCGATCGGCACCGTGCTCGCGCCCCAGTCGATCACCCTCCGGAACGAAGTCGCCGGAACGGTGCACTCCTCCGGCCTGCAGCCCGGGCAGATCGTCAACGCCGGCGCCGTCCTCGTCGCCCTCGACGTCTCGGTGGAGTCCGCCGAGCTCCGCGCCCAGGAAGCACAGGCGCGCCTCGCGCAGACGAGCCTCGAGCGCGTCGACCGCATGGCGTCGCGTGGCGCCGCCTCCGCCATGGAGCTCGACAACGCTCGCGCCGAGCGTGACGTCGCGCTCGCGCAGGTCGCTCGCACGCGGGCCCTCATCGCCCGCAAGACGATCCGTGCGCCCTTCCGCGCCCGCGTCGGCATGTCGGATGTGCACCTCGGCCAGTTCCTCGAGGCTGGTACCCAGCTCACCACGCTCCAGGGCGTCGACGGGGCGGTCCACGTGGACTTCGACGTGTCGCAGTCGGTCGCGGCAGCGTTGCATCGCGGTGCGACGGTGCAGGTCGTCTCCGGCGCGACGTCCGCCGAGATCCCGGCACGCGTCGTGGCGGTCGACGCGCGCGTCGATCCGACCACCCGGAACGCCATCGTACGCGCCGAGCTCCCCGCACTCGCGCAGCTTCCCGCACCCGGATCGTCGGTGCGCGTGCTGATCCCGGTCGGCCCGACGCGCGACGCGGTCGTCGTCCCGGTGAGCGCCCTGCGGAAGGGCCCCGGCGGAGACCACGTGTTCGTCATCTCTCCGGCAAAGGATGGAAAGACGCGAGCCCAGCTCCGCCTCGTGAAGTCCGGCCCGGTGCTCGGTGACGAGATCGTCATCGTCGACGGACTCGCCGCCGGCGAGCGTGTCGCCGCTTCCGGCTCGTTCAAGCTGCGCGATGCCGCGCTCGTCGCCGTCGCCGAACCGCCCGCCTCGCAGACCAAGCGCGTCAGCGCGCGCTGACGGAGATCCCCCACCATGCGAAAGTCATTCACCGACATCTTCATCAAGCATCCGGTCCTCGCGATCGTCGTCAACCTCGTCATCGTGCTGATGGGGTGGCGTGCGCTCACGACACTCCCGGTGCAGCAGTATCCCAAGATCGAGAGCTCCTCCGTCGTCATCACGACGGTGTACTTCGGTGCCGGCGCCGAGACGGTGCGCGGGTTCCTCACCACGCCGATCGAGCGCTCGGTCTCGGCCATCAGTGGCGTCGACTACATCGAGTCGACGAGTCGCGCTGGCGTGAGCACGGTGACCGTGCACCTCAAGCTCAACCACAACAGCACCGCGGCGCTCGCCGAGGTGACCGCACGGCTGCAGCAGGTGAGATCGGAGCTGCCGTCCGAGGCCGAGCCGCCGGCCGTGGAGGTGCAGCGGTCCGACCGGCCGTACGCCTCGTTCTATCTGAGCTTCTCGTCGAACAAGCGCGACATCCCCGCCATCACCGACTGGCTCGCGCGGACGCTTCAGCCGCAGCTCGCGACGATGGCCGGTGTGCAGCGCGTGAGCTTCGAGGGCGCGCGCCAGCTCGCGATGCGCGTGTGGATCGATCCTGACCGGCTCGCGGCGCTCGGCCTCGCGCCCGGCGACGTGCAGGCGGCGTTGCGGCGGAACAACTACCTCGCCGCCGTCGGCCAGACGAAGGGGAACCTCGTTCAGGTCAACCTGCTCGCCAACACCGACCTCCGGACGGTGAAGGAGTTCGAGGATCTGATCGTCGCCGATCGCGCCGGTGCGGTCGTGCGGCTCAGCGACGTGGCGAGGGTGGAGCTCGGCGCCGAAGAGGCCAACATGGTGGCCAAGTACGGCGAGAAGGAGGCGGTGTATCTCGGCGTCTGGCCGCTCATCGGCGTGAACGAGATCGAGGTGTCGCACAGGCTGCAGGCCGAGATGGCCCGCATCGCGCCGACGCTGCCGGCGGACATCGAGATGCATCTCGCCTACGACGCGACGACGTTCATGCAGGACGCGCTCAAGGAGATCACCAAGACGCTCACCGAGACGATCGTCATCGTCGGTCTCGTCGTGTTCCTCTTCATGGGATCGCTGCGCACGGCGCTGGTGCCGCTCGTCGCGATGCCGATCTCGCTCGTCGGCGCGGCGCTCGTGATGTATGCCGCGGGCTTCAGCCTCAACCTGCTGACGATCCTCGCCATCGTGCTGTCGGTCGGCCTCGTCGTCGACGACGCCATCGTCGTGGTCGAGAACGTCGAACGACATGTGCGCGAAGGGAAGACGCGGATGCAGGCGGCGATCGTCGGCGCGCGCGAGCTCGTCGGACCGATCATCGCCATGACCATCACCCTCGCCACGGTGTACGCACCGATCGGCTTCCAGGGCGGCCTCACCGGTTCCCTGTTCCTCGAGTTCGCGATCACCCTCGCCGCCGCGGTGGTGATCTCGGGCATCGTCGCCGTGACGCTATCACCGATGATGAGCTCGCGCTTCGTGCACGAGCGCGGCCACGAGGGACGTCTCACGCATGCGGTGAACCGTGCGTTCGACGCGGTGCGCCGCCGGTACGAGCGTCTGCTCGACGGCGCGCTCACGATGCGCGCGGCGATCGTCGTCGCGGCGGCGATCGTCACCGTGGCCGCGTGGCCGCTGTACTCGATGTCCAAGCGCGAGCTCGCGCCGGTGGAGGACCAGAGCCACATCAGCCTGTTCATGGAGGCGTCGCCCGATGCATCGCTCGCCGCGACGAATCGCGCCACGCGCGAGGTGGTGAAGACGATCCAGGCGTTCCCCGAGGCGAAGTTCATGTGGTCGCTCACCGCCAACTGGGGCGCGTTCGGCGGCATGCTCGCCAAGGACTGGAAGGAGCGCGACCGCTCGACCGAGCAGATGTACGGCGCTGTCTACGGTGCCGTCTCGCAGATCCCGGGCGTGCGCGTCTTTCCGCGACTCGATCCGCCGCTTCCCACGCCGGGGCAGTACGACGTGGAGATGGTGCTCCAGAGCGACGCGCCACCCGAGCAGATGCTCGAGACGGTCGGCTCGGTCGTCGGCGCGGGATTCCAGAGCGGCAAGTTCCTGTACGTCGACACGGACCTCAAGATCGATCTCCCCGAGGCTCGTGTCGTGATCGACCGTGAGAAGATCGCCGACCTCGGGCTCGACCTGGCGAGCGTGGGGCGCGAGCTCGGCACACTGCTCGGCGGCGGCTACGTGAATCGCTTCAACTTCTTTGAACGGAGCTACAAGGTCATCCCGCAGATCGGAGACGAGAACCGCGCCACGGTCGCTCCGCTGCTCGACCTGAAGATCAAGACGCCGAGCGGCGAGCTCGTGCCCGTCTCCACCTTCACCCACATCGAATCGAGCAGCGCGCCGCGCACGCTCAACCGCTTCCAGCAGCGGAATTCCGTGCGCGTGTTCGGCGGCGTGAAGCCCGGCGTCACCAAGGAGGAAGGGCTCCGCGTGTTGGAAGACGCGGCGCGCGCGGCAGGCGGACAGGGCGTGATCATCGACTACGCCGGCGAGTCGCGACAGATCCGGCGCGAAGGAGCGGCGCTCACCGTCACCCTCGGCTTCGCCGTCGTGCTGATCTACCTCGTGCTCGCGGCGCAGTTCCAGAGCTTCCGCGATCCGCTCATCGTGCTGCTCGGCTCCGTGCCGCTCGCCATTTCGGGCGCGTTGATCTTCAGCTTCCTCGGCCTGACGACGATCAACATCTACTCGCAGGTCGGACTGATCACCCTCGTCGGTCTGATCGCGAAGAACGGCATCCTGATCGTGCAGTTCGCCAACACGCTCCAGCAGCAGGGCCTCGACAAGATCGCGGCCGTGCGCGAGGCGGCGTCGACGCGGCTGCGCCCGGTGCTGATGACGTCCGTCGCTACGGTGCTCGGCCACTTCCCGCTCGTGCTCGTGAACGGACCTGGCTCGCAGGCGCGCAACAGCATCGGCACGGTGCTCGTCGCCGGCATGGCCATCGGCACGCTGTTCACCCTGTTCGTCGTCCCCGTCTTCTATTCGCTCATCGCCGCGCAGCATGTCGCCGAGAGCGACGTGGAAGTCGCCGACGAGCCAGTCCATTCTCCCGTCTTCGTGCCCGAGGTCGCGCTGTCATGACTATTCCATTTCGAAGCCTCGCCGTCGCGGTGGCGCTCGTCGCCGCGACACGGAGCGCGTTGGCACAGCGGGCCGCGCCCGCCGAATTCTGGCTCGCACTCGGCGACACCACGCTCGTTCGGCTGGTGAGCGAGACGCGCGTGGCCAACCGTGACATCCAGATCGCATCGGCGCGCGCCGACGGAGCGCGTGCGACGCGCACGGGTGCCGCGCTCGAGCTGCTGCCGATCGTCACGACGCGCGGCGGCTATACGCGGCAGCGCATCGCCAGTGCTTCCTTCCCCGGCGCATCGGGCGCGTTTCCCGATCAGAACGTGTGGGATGCCGGGTTGGCGCTCTCGTGGGAGGTCGACGTCACGGGTCGGTTGCGCCATTCGGTTCGCGGTCGCGGCGCACTCGCCGAGGCCGCCGCCGAGGACGTGCGCGACGTCGAGCTCGCGCTCACCGCTCACACAGCTAACGCGTATCTCACACTCCGCGGCGCACAGGAGCGGCTCGCCGTGGCGCGCCGCAACGCCGAGAACCAGCGCCGCACGCTCGAGATCACGCAGCGCCGGCTCGAGGCGGGACGCGGGACGCAGCTCGACACCGAGCGCGCGAAGTCGCAGCTCAGCGCGACGCTCGCCGCCATCCCGACCCTCGAGGCGACGATCGAGGGCGCGCGGCAGCGGATTCGGGTGCTGACGGGACGCTCGCGTCTGGAAGACGTCGCGCTGCCGCCCTGCGAGACGTCGGTCGAGCTTCCGGAGGTCGGAGAGCTGACGGCACCCGATCAGGTGATTCGCGACCGGCCCGACGTGCGCAGCGCCGAGCGTCAGGCCGCCGCGAGCACGGCATTCGTCGGCGCGGTGCGCGCGGATTACCTGCCGAAGCTGTCGCTGCAGGGCGCCGCCGGCTACACGGGCAGTGAGGCGCGCGCGCTCGGCAACACCGGGACGCCGCGCTACGTGATCGGCCCCGTGCTGTCCTGGCCCGCATTCGATCTCGGTCGCGTGCGCGCCAACGTCGCCGCGGCGCGCGCCGAGGAAGCGCAGAGTCGCGCGTCGTACGAGCTCGTGGTGGCGCGCGCTCAGGAGGAGCTCGAGTCGTCGGTCGTCGCCTATCGCAAGGCACGCGAGCGGTTGCAGTACCTCGAGGACGCCGCATCGGCGAGCGCTCGCGCCGCCGAGCTGGCGCGACTTCGATATACCGAGGGAGGCTCCGACTTCTTCCAGGTGCTGGACGCGGAGCGGACACTGCTCGAGCGCGAGAACGAGCGCGCATTCGGTCGGACGGAGGCGGAGACGAACCTGATCGCCGTCTACCGCGCACTCGGCGGTGCGAACGCGTTCACGGCTGGGGCGAAGCGATGAGCGTTCGCGCCGTTCAGGACGACTCGCGCGCCGGAACGGCGGAACGCGGATCTGTAACAGCGATCTGGCGGAAAGGGCCGGGATAACTGCTCTCTGGGTCGAGCTGCTCGGCGTCCCACTCCTCTCCATGCACAATCACCAAGCCTTTTGACGGCCCGGGGCCGAGATCTCTCCGCCCCGGGCCGTTCTCTGCGCCTCTGCGGACCGCGGCGCCGGTGGCCGGTCAGGCGCACCGCTCTGCGCCTCTGCGTGAACCTCCGGCGGGACGGACCGTCGCGCCATGGGTTTTCACGCAGAGGCGCAGAGGTGCGCAGAGGCGCAGAGGACTCCACTCGGGATCGAGACTCGTGCACCACGCAGCGCTCCTCTCCACCCACGGCTGCAAAGTCTTTGATGGTCCGGGGGAGAGATCTCTGCGCCGAAGATCCGGCCCTTTCCATGCCGATCCGTGGCCATCCGTGGCCGTTCCCGGTTCGATCGCCACGAGTGGTCTGC
>JBJMNN010000008.1:0-15632 GCA_045804245.1 Gemmatimonadaceae bacterium
CAGCGCATACAACGCGAAGAACGTGTTCATCTACACCTTCGACTACACGCGGAACCCGCCGACGCGCGAGGCGTCGTCTCAGTTCCCGCTCCTGCCGAGCCTCGGGCTCACGGTCGGTTTCTGATGCGGCGTGTCTGGCTCGGCGCGGTGGCGCTGGGTGTCGTCGTCGCATGCACGTTCGACGAGAAGGCGATCGCCGTGCCGCCGCCGCAGGTCGTCGTGCACGCCGTGCTCGATCCGGGCGTACAGGCGCAGCAGGTGCTCGTCGAGCGGACGCTCTCGGGCACGGTGGACATCCGGAAGAATCAGCGGTTCGACGCCGACGATCCGATCAACACCGGCGGCGGCGTTCCCATCTCCGGTGCGGCCGTGACGATCACAG
Organism: Gemmatimonadaceae bacterium; assembly: GCA_045804245.1. Taxonomy (GTDB): domain Bacteria; phylum Gemmatimonadota; class Gemmatimonadetes; order Gemmatimonadales; family Gemmatimonadaceae; genus AG11. The sequence goes on from JBJMNN010000008.1 coordinate 383, forward strand.
GGCCCGACGGGACATTCATCGCATCGGAGGCCCTCGAGCCCGAGAAGGGGCGCGCCTACGGCGCCGGACGGTACGTCACACCCTTCGGTACCTTCGTGAGACCGGGAGCGTCGTACGTCCTGCGGGTGCGCACGCCGGACGGTACGGTCGTGACGGGCAGGACGACCGTGCCCACATCGAGCACGCTCGGAACAAGCTCGCGCGTCGACCTCTTCAACCGGGACCACGACTCCGTGCGCATCGCGTGGCGCGGCGTCGCCGGCGCGCGGAGCTACCTCGTGCGCGCCGAGTCACCGTTCGGTCCCTTCCTGATCTTCACGGACTCCACGCACGTCACGCTCGACGGCGACCTGCGCAACTACTTCGCATCGAGCCTCGAGCGCGTGTTCATTCCCGGCGCCCGGCAGCGCGTCACCGTCTCCGCGGTGGACTCCAACTTCTTCGACTACTACCGCTCGCGGAACGATCCCTTCACCGGATCGGGGATCATCAACCGCCTCGAGGGAGGCATTGGTCTGTTCGGCGCCGCGATGATCATCGGCGGGCGCACGGTGGACGTCGTGCAGGACGTGCGTGAGCCTTCGTTCGAGGGACTGTGGGACGGCGCCGGGTCGCCGCCTCCCTTCGTCGACGTGTTCCGACTGTATGTCGAGACCCCCGGCGAGACCGCGGCGTTGAGCGGGTGGTACGCGCGCGATCGCGTGAGCGGGAACACGGAGGGGCTGATCGGAACGCGCACGAAGGGCCGCGTCGTGCTCCAGTTCGTCGCGAATCAGAATGCGGCGGACACGGTGGCCGTGTTCAGCGGCGAGCAGCGCGGCGACTCGCTGATCGGTACGTTCTCCGGCGTGACGGGGCGAGTACTTTTCATCAAACGTCCATCGCAATCCCAATAGGAGCAGCGCATGCCATGTAGCTCGAACTGCTGTGGGACGGCGGATTTCTTCGGTGACCGCATCGCACGCCGTCACCTCCGCAAGTATCGGCGCGCCGGACCGTACGGCACGACCAAGCGCCTGCTCGCGGCGCTGCGGGAGACACCTGCGCCGAAGCAGACGCTGCTCGACGTCGGCGGTGGCGTCGGCATGATCGCGCACGAGATGCTCGCGGCGGGCACCTCGAACGCCGTGATCGTCGACGCGAGCCCCGCGTTTCTCGCCGCCGCACGCGAGGAGAGCGCGCGCCGGCACACGGAGGACCGCCTGCGGCTGCAGCTGGGCGATGCCGTCGAGCTGCGCGACGATGTTCCCGCCGCGGACGTCGTGACGCTGGACAAGGTCGTGTGCTGCTACGTGGACATGGAGTCGCTGCTGGCGATCACCGCGTCACGGGCACGACGGCTGATGGCGCTCGCCTATCCGCGCGACGACTGGTGGGTTCGCACGATGGTGGCCGGCGGAAACTTCATCCTGCGGCTGCGTGGCAACGCGTTCCGCAGCTACGTGCATCCCAACTCCGCGATCGAGGATGCGCTCCGCCGCGCCGGCCTCACACGCCGCTCACTCCACCGCGGCGCGTTCTGGATCGTCGCCGTGTTCGAGCGCGCAGCGACCGCATAGGCGGGTCGGCATCCCGAACGTCCTATTCCGCGGAATGCCAGACGAGGCGCGACTGTATCGCCGCCACCGCTCAGGTCGTGGCGGGCGCCGGGAGCACGGCGCGCACCTCATCGCCCGACAGGCGCACGATCTCGTCGACGTCGCCCGAGCGGCGCTGCACGCCGCGCACGACGGCGTCCACGGTGAGCAGCGGCGCGTCGGCCTCCTCGGTCACGCTCGTCTCCCACTTGCCGCGATCGGGACCCTTGAGCGTGTGACGGTAGCGCGCGCTGAACACGGTGTAACGACGTGGCGCGGGAGCTGGCGCATCGCCCTCGACGGCGTCCGGCAGCTCGACCGCGACGACCGCGACACCACTCTCCATCCCGCCCTGGCGAATCGCCGGGAAGAGATGCACCTCGGCGATCCGCTCGACGGGAAGCTGGGCGGCGATCGCGGCGAGGAAGCGCGCCCGCGTCTCGTCCGTCACCGCGCGGCCGCCACGGCGCGGTCGGACGGGCCCGCCGCGGCGGCGATGCGGCGTTGATCCATCTCGCGCTCGACGTAGAGCCGCAGGATGTGCATGAAGTCCTGCGCGTTGGTGACGACGCCGAACGCCTGATGCGTGCCGCGGTCCTTCAGCTTGCTGACGACGAACTCCGCCGAGTCGACGCAGATCGTCGCCAGCTCGCGAAGCGATCCGTCGGGCTGCATGACGAACGCGGGAAGCATGTTCCCCGTCGCGATCGCATGGAGCGCCGTGGCGATGAGGATCGCCATCGTCGACTTCACGGCGTGCGCCCGCATCGCGTCCTGCCCCGCTACGGCGTCGGTGATCACCTCGGGGAGTGGACCGTCGTCGCGGATCGAGCCGGTGAGCACGAACGGGGTCTTCGTCGTCACGCACGCGTGCATGATGCCATCGCGGATCGTGCCGTTGGCCACCGCCGCGGCAATCGAGCCCGCGGCGCGCACCTTGTTGATCGCGCGCATGTGCAGGCCGTGTCCGCCCTGCGTCGCCTTCCCCTCACCGCTCATGCCGAGCGTGGTGCCGAAGATCGACGCCTCGATGTCGTGCACCGCCACCGCGTTCCCGGCGAGCAGCGCGCCGACGAACCCGTGCTGGATGAACCAGACCATGTCGTTGCGCGCGCGCGAGTGCACGAGCGCGGGTCCCGCGACCCAGATCGGGTAGCCGCCACCTTCTCGCTCGTCCACGAGGATCTTCGCCATCAGGGCATAGTCGATCGGCTTCTCGCGCGAGACCTCGCTGACCATGAACTTGAACTCGCCGTCGTTCCCGACCTCCTCCATGAACGCGGTCGCATGGACGTAGATCCCCTCGCGCCCGTCCTCGGCCTCGCCGACGGCGACCTGATCCCCCTTGCGCACGCGCCGCCCCTCGCGCACCCAGAGCGCGCCGTCGGAGGCGAGCACGAGCGCCGAATCCATCCGCGGCTCACGCGGCAGCCGCCACTCCCCCCCGACCCGCACGTACGTCGGAAGGTTGGTCGTGGAGAAGAACCCCTCGGGAAGCACGCCATCGGCCGGGGCCGGCACGAACCGCGCGTCGGGCGCGGCGGCGAGGAGGGGTTTGGTGAAGTCGGGAGGATTGAAGTGAGGCACGAAGGAAAGATCGCGGAGGCGGAAGGGTTGGGGCAACGGGTGCGGCAGTGGCAGTTCAAAGCAAAGCAACCGGATCCCGATCCACCGTCATCCGGTATCCCGCCTCCACCGGGAACTTCTCGACCAGATATCGCGCCACCCTCCCCAGCTCCCCGGCCCGCTCCGACTTGATCAGCACATGCCACCGCCAGCGCTGCTTCACGCGCTCCACTGGACACGGCGCCGGCCCGATCACCTTCACCCCCGCGATCGCGCCCTTCGCGATCAGGCGGTGCAGCCACGCGGTGGTCTTCGTCGCCAGGCGCGCGGTGCCTTCTTCTTCAGTGCCACTCACGACGACATTGGCCAGCCGCAGCGTCGGCGGATATGGCGGATGCGTGCGGCCTTTGAGCTCTTCGTCCACGAACGCGCGGTAGTCGTGCGTCACGGCGCAACGCACGGCGTGGTGTGAGGGGGCGCGCGTCTGGATCAGTACCTCCCCACCCTTCGGCCCGCGTCCGGCGCGCCCCGCCACCTGACTGAGGAGCTGAAAGCATCGCTCGCTCGCACGGAAGTCCGGCAGATTGATCCCGACGTCAGCATCGATCACGCCGACGAGCGTCACGTTCGGGAAGTCGAGCCCCTTGGCGATCATCTGCGTGCCGAGCAGGATGTCGACCTCGCCGGCGGCGACGCGGTCGAGGATCTCCGTGTGCGCCCACTTTCCGCTCGTCGTGTCGACGTCCATGCGCGCGATGCGCGCCGTCGGAAACCGCTCGGCGAGCATGCGCTCCACCTGCTGCGTGCCGAGCCCGCGCTGCCGGAGCCGCACGCCGCCGCACCGGGGACAGGCGCTCCGCAGCGCCTCGGCGTGCTGGCAGTAGTGACAGACCAGCCGCTCGGGCGTGCGATGATACGTGAGGCTGATGCTGCAGTTCGGACATGTGGCGACGTCGCCGCACGTACCGCACTGCACGAACGCCGCGTAGCCTCGCCGGTTGAGCAGCAGGATGCTCTGCTCTCCGCGCGCGAGGCGCGCGCGAAGAGCATCCGATAGAAGAGGGCTCACCGCCATCGCGAACGCGGCATCCGCATCGGGAGTCTCGCTCGGCGGCGACTTCGCGCGCTCGGTGCGCAGATCGACGACCGCCACCTTCGGAAGCTGCGCGACACCCGCGCGTTCGGGGAGCGTCAGCAGCTCGTACTTGCCGCTCTGCGCGTTGACCCAGCTCTCCAGACTGGGCGTCGCGCTGCCCAGCACGACGACGGCGCCTTCCGTGCGCGCGCGCACGATCGCCACTTCGCGCGCGTGATAGCGCGGCGCCTCGCCCTGCTTGTAGCTCGACTCGTGCTCCTCGTCGACGACGATCGCACCGAGGTTGCGCAAAGGAGCGAAGATCGCCGAGCGCGCGCCGACGGCGATGCGCTTCTCCCCGCGACGGAGCGCGAGCCACGCGTCATAGCGCTCGCCGTCGGAGAGGGCGCTGTGCAGCACGGCGACCTGATCGCCGAACACGGCGCGGAACCGATCGACCGTCTGCGGCGTGAGCGCGATCTCCGGTACGAGCACGATCGCCGACTTTCCCTCGTCGAGCACGACACGGCGAAGGAGCTCGAGGTACACGAGCGTCTTGCCGCTTCCGGTCACGCCGTGCAGCAGCGCCACGTGTCCGGGCGACGCCGCTGCCAGTCGCGCGATCGCTCGCTGCTGTGGGAGCGTCGGCACGTGCGTGTCGGCCGCACGTCGCTCGCGCGTGAGGAACGGATCGCGCGCCACGGTCTCCTCGACGATCTCCGCCAGCCCGCGCGCCACGAGACCGCGCAGCACCGACGGCGAGAAGGGCAGCTGCTCGCGCAGGTGCTCGACCGTCGCGCGACCGCCGACTGCCTCGAGCAGCTCGTAGAGCGCGCGCTGTTGCGGCGAGCGCGCGAAGATGCGGTCGCGTCGCAGCAGCGACGGCAGCTCGTGCCCGATCTGCAGCACGCGGCGCGTCTTGCGCGCCGGCACCGGTACTCCCGCGCCGGTGAGCGCCGCCGGCAGCGCGCAGCGCAGCGCGATGCCGAGCGGCACGAGGTAGTACTCGGCGATCCACCGGCAGAGCGCCAGCATCGGCGGATCGACCGATGGCCCACTGTCCGGCGCGGCGATGACGTCCTTGTACTTCACTCCCTCGCGCGGCTCGGCGGGGCCAAGCACGATCCCGATCTCGCGCGTGTTGCGGAAGGGGACGAGTACACGCGAACCCGGTTCCACGCTGCCGGTCAGGCCCTCGGGGACGCGGTAGCTGAACGACCGGAAGAGCGGGAGCGGCAGGGCGACGTCGATCAGGGGCATTGCTGAAGTCTAGCACGCGTGGAGTGTCATCCCGAGCGAGATCCGATCGCTCGATGGCGCTCGGGACGATGCGCTCGTCGCGGCCCGGCCTTCAGCCGGCCGCATGCTCGTCGGCGGTCTCGCGGGAGCGACAGGAACTTTCGTGCAGCTCGTCGGCGCGGGACTGGCGACGCAAGCCGTCGCGCCGTGCCATTGGAACGAGCCGTTCGGCAGCTGTCCCGCGCTCGGAATCGTCGTCGCGGCTCCCGTCCTGATCGGCGTGGGGACCGGTATCGGCGTGATCGTCGCGTATCAACGTCGGCCGAAGAGGTGGGTGAAGGTGTGGGCTCTGTCGACCGCCACGGCAGTACCGGGTACTCGCATACTCGGTACTCCATGGCAGTGGCCGAGCTACCGCAGCTCGACCCCCAACCCCGCCCCATCCGGCAACTGAACAACTCCGTTCTCGATGGTCGCACCGACATACGGATCATTCTCGACCAGCTCCGCGCCGTCCAGATCCGCGTAGTCGAGCAATGGCGCCAGTTGCGCCGCGGCCGTGATGCCGAGTGAGCTCTCCACCATGCAGCCGCACATCACGCTCATGTCGTGCGCACGCGCGGTCGCGATCATGCGGAGCGCTTCACGAAGCCCGCCGCACTTCGCCAGCTTGATGTTGATCCCGTCCACCGCGCCGGCGAGCCGCGGGATGTCGGTGGAGACGAGACAGCTCTCGTCGGCGATGATCGGCAGCGCCGATCGCTCGCGCACGAACCGCAGCCCTTCGACTTCGTGTGCCGGTAGCGGCTGCTCGACGAACTCGACGCCCAGCTCCTGCAGGATCGGGATCATGTGCAGTGCGTGCTTCGGCGTCCACGCGGCGTTCGCGTCGACGCGCAGCACCTTGCCGGGCTCCATCTCGCGCACGATGCGTACGATGCGCTCGTCCCAGCTCGAGCCCAGCTTGATCTTGAGCACGGGATAACCGGCCGCCTCGCGCACGCGCTCGCGCAGCGTCGCCTCGTCGGGCGCGATGGCGATCGTGAAGCTCGTCGGCGGCGACGCGGCCGGATCGAGCCCCCACAGCCGATGGAGCGGAACGCCGAGCCGCTTCCCCACGAGGTCGTGCAGCGCCGCGCTCACCGCGGCGCGCGCCGATGCGTTGAAGCCGATCGCCTTCGCCATCGCGTGCTCCGCCGCCTCGAGCGACCAGCCGTCGCAATGCTCGACGACGGGCGCGAGCACGGGCATCACGCTCACCACCGTGTCCGCCGTCTCGCCGTAGTGCTTGCTCGGCGCGGCCTCGCCCCAGCCCGTGACGTCGTCGTCGTCCGTCACAGTGACGCGCACGACGCGATACTCGCTCGAGCCGCCACGCGCGATGATGAACGGGTGCTTCGTGCGGAGAACGACGATCTCGTGCGAGAGCTTCATGCGCGGACCGAGGGAGTACGGATGCGCGAGAGCAGCGCACCGCGGTGCCCGGACGGAGACTCGTCGGAGGCGCCGAGGTACGAGAGCAGCGCGTCGGCGAGCGCGGTGCCGCGCTCGTACCGGTCCGACGCCGACTTCTCCAGGCAGCGCATGACGATCGCCGCGAGCGGCTCGGGCACGCGCGAGTCGACCTCGCTCACCGGCACCGGCTTCTCGTGCACGTGCTTGTAGCCCACCGAGAACGCGTCGGCGCCGTCGAACGGTGGGAAGCCGACGAGCGCCTCGTACATCACCACGCCCAGCGCGTACAGATCGCTCCGGCCGTCGACGAGCTTCCCCATCGCCTGCTCGGGGCTCATGTAGTGCGGCGTCCCCATCGCGCGTCCGCTCGCGGTGAGCCGGCCGTGGAACCGCGCCGTGGCGATCCCGAAGTCGGTGATCAGCGCGTTGCCGTCCTCGTCGAACAGGATGTTGTCGGGCTTCACGTCGCGATGCACCACGCCGCGCTGGTGCGCATGGTCGAGCGCCACGGCCACCTGCGCCGCGGCAGAGGCCACCGCCTGCGGCGCCACCGACCGCTCGCGCTGCACCCGGTCGGCCAGCGAGCCGCCGCCGAGATACGGCATGACGATGTAGACCGTCTCGCCCATCTCGCCGAAGTCGAGCACGGGGCAGATGAACGGGTGCACGAGCCTCGCTGCCGCCTCCGCCTCGCGCCGGAACCGCTCGGTCATCTCGCTGTCGCGCGCGAGATGCGCGTGCAGGACCTTGACGATGACCTCGCGTGCGAGCGGCATCTGCTCGGCACGGAACACGGTGGCCATGCCGCCGCCGCCGAGCCGCTTGAGCACGCGATAGCGCGTGCCCGTCGCGCGGCGCAGCGCGGTGATCTCCTCGTCGGGCTTCTCGATCGGCGGGCCCGCCACCTCGGGGAGCGCACCCGAGCACCGGCTGCACGACGCCGCGAGGGCGCGATTCCACGTACCACACTCCGGACAGAACACGTCAGCCCCCGAACTGCATCTGGACGAAATCGTACGGCGGCCACGGGCCGGTGAGCTCGAGCCGCAGATTCGTCGTGCGGCTCCCCTGCTCCTCCACCTTGGACGCGAACTCCTTCCACAACTCCTGGTCGATCAGAAACGCCGCGCTCAGCACGATCCCCGTGAGCTGCTCCGTGCGCAGCGGCACCGTGGCGACCGCCGACCGGCGGAGATCGCGCAGCGCATCGGCCGCCGCGGCCGCGAGATCGGACCCGACGCTCTGTTCTTCCACGTCGCCCGGGCGCCACACGTGCACGCGGCCCTCCACGCGATCGTCGACGAAGCTCAGCGCGTCGCTCAGCGCGACGTAGTGCAGCTCGAGCCAGCGCTGCACCGCCTGCCTCGATCGGAACGCGACACCGACCGGCGCGGGGACCACCGCGGCGCGCTTCGCGTAGGCGCCGACGATCGCGCCGAACGCCGCCGCCTGATCAGCAGTGGGATCGACGACGGCGTACGCCGCCGGCCCGACGATCGCCGCCAGATCGCGTACACCCAGGAGCTCGGTGCCGCTCAAGGGCGCACCCTGCCCGGCGGGCTCCAGGAAGGTCACGCCGAATAGGGTCAGTGAACTGCCGGCATCTCTGTCGCTCCGGGTACGCCTCAATCGCTCCTCGCGCGCCGCATGATTCGACTCGGGTCCACGGGAGAGGACGAACTTACCCGGTGGAACGTCCCGAAAATACGCCGGTTCTGGGTTGTGGGTCGTGGGTTCTGAGCGGGAGCAGCGGACGCGGCGCTGGCAGTCACCCAGAGCTCACCACTCACGATCCACCACCAAGCAGCGCGTGCATATGCACCACACACGCCTCCCCAAGCCGCTCAGGATCGTACCCACCCTCCAGGGAGCTCACCAGCCGTCCGCCGCACCAGACATCGGCCCGCGACACCATCTCGCGCGTGAGTCGGTCGACGTCGTCCATCTCGAGGGTGAAGCCACCCAGCGGATCGCCCGCCAGCGAGTCGAATCCGGCCGAGATGAGCACGAGATCCGGAGTGAATCCAACAGTGGCAGCATCCAGAGCAGATAGGAACGCGGCGACGTAGGCCTCACGCGGCTGCCCCGCCGGCATCGGGACGTTCCACACGCTGTCGTGCGGACCGCGATCGGCCGCGGCTCCCGTTCCCGGATACCACGGCCACTGATGCATCGACACGAAGCGGATGTCCGGCGTGTCCTGCACGAGCGCCTGCGTGCCGTTCCCGTGGTGCACGTCCCAATCGACGATCAGCACTCGCTCCGCGCCGTGCGTCGCCCGCGCGTAGTGCGCGCCGACCGCCACGTTGCCGAACAGGCAGAACCCCATCCCCGAGCTCCGGAGCGCGTGATGGCCTGGCGGCCGAACGGCGCAGAAGCTCCGTCGTGGCCCCTCGCCCCAGCCGAACGCGAGGTCGACCGCGTCGAGCACGGCTCCGGTGCCCGCCGTCGCCGCCGCCCACGATCCCTCGCTCACCACGGTGTCGGCATCGAGGCGCGCGCCCCCCGCTTCGGCCAGCTGCTCGACCATCGCCACGTAGCGCGCATCGTGCGCGAGCGCGAGCTCGCCGGCCGTCGCATGCCGCGCCTCCCGATGCTCCAGCCGCTCGAACAGCTCGAAGTCGTTGCGCAGCGCCCGCGGAATCGCCCGCAGCCGACCGACGTGCTCGGGGTGGCCCCAGCCAGTGTCGTGGCGGCCGCAGTCGGAGTGGGAAAGGTAGGCGATGCGAGGCACGGGGTTCGATGAAGTGCCACTGCAGTACCGAGTACGACCGACGTAGCGAGTACCCGGTATCAGTGGGAAGCTCCCCGAATGCCCTCGGGAGCTCGGCCGTCAAAGTCCTTCACGGCGAACAGCTCGCCACCTTCCGGGGCGTCCAACCGGTACTGCGTGCGTGCTACGTCCGTCGTACCAAGTACGGCAGTAGCAGTACTACTCAGCGCACCGGCCTCCGCTTCCGATTCGTCACGAGAAATATCGACCCGTCCACAGCTCCGGCGGCCGCCAGAGATGAGCTCTCGTCGAGCACCTCCCAGCCGTTGAGCTTCAGCACGTACTCGTCGTCGCGCAGCTCCGCGCCCGGCATCAGCGCTTCGAGCGCGCGGCGCTTCACCGTGACGGCGCGTTCGTCGGGCGAGGCGTGGACGCGCACCACGTCCCACACCTCGGGAATCTCGACGCGTATCGTGATCGCCGGCCCGTTGGGCGACGCGAGCTCGATCGTCTTCCCCCGCGTGCGCAGCTGCGCCACGAATGGCTCCCGATCTTCCCGCGTCATGCGCCGGTCCCCGCGGCGCTCGCGCTCTCCGGCAGCAGCGTCTCCTCGAGCTGGAACGGCGGCAGCGTCGTGAAGAATCGCGCGATCTGCATGTCGAACAGATACGTCGAGCCGGTGACGCGCGTCCTCGCTCCGTCGGCGACGGCCGCGATGATCAGCTCTTCGCCTCCCTGTCCTCGGAAGCTCACGAACGCCGGTCCCTCACGATCGATGAACGTGGCGTAGAGGCTGTTGCGGCGCGGGAAGAATTCCTTCGCCTCCGCGATCACCTCGGCGGGCGTGGCCGTGGTGTGGTACTCCTGGAGCGTGCGCTGGGATTGGTTCATGACGGCGCGATGACGGTGTCGCAGGGAGCGGCGGTCCGGGCGCCGCGACGTGCGGCGTCCCTCCATCCACGCCCGAAGCTTAACCGAGCGCGAAGGGGAGCGGGGAGTGCGAGAGCCGCTCGGGCTCGCGGTACTCCAGGGGCAGCTCCACCCGGAACGTCGACCCGTGACCCGGCGAGGAGTCGACGAAGATCTCGCCGCCGAGCACGTGCGCGAGCCGGCGGGCGAGCGACAGCCCCAGCCCGGACCCGCCGTATCTCCGCGTCGTCGAGCCATCCACCTGCCGGAACTCGTCGAACACCTGCTGGTGCATCTCCTCGGGAATGCCGATCCCGGTGTCCTCGACGCGGTAGACGACGTGATCGTCGATCACGCTCACCGACAGCCGGATCTCCCCCGACGTCGTGAACTTGTACGCGTTGCTCAGCAGCGCGACGAGCATCTTGGAGATCTTCCGTCGGTCGCTGACCATGAAGATCGGCTGCTCCGGCTCCCGCACCCGCAGCGCCACCGCGTCGGACCGCCCTCGCGCATGCGCGAGGGCATCGTGCAACGGCTCGCGCACATCGAACGCCGCCGCCTTGATCTCGAGCCCGCCCCGCTTGAGCGTCGTCAGCTCCAGCAGGTCGCCGATGAGATCCAGCAGGTGCTGGCTGGACGTCTTGACCTGCGCGAGCGTGCGGCGCTGCTCCTCGGTGACCGGGCCGGCGAGCCCCTCGTCCATCAGCGCGAGGTAGCCCATCACCGCGGTGAGCGGCGTGCGCAGCTCGTGCGAGATGTTGGCGAGGAACTCGTCCTTCACGCGCCGCGCCTCCAGCAGCGCGACGTACTGGCGCTCGAGCTCCGCGTTCGACTCCGTGAGCGCCGCGTTCGCGCGGCGCAGATCGTCGATCAGGCGCGCCTTCTGCGCCGTCGCCGCCATCTGATCGGCCACCATGCGCAGCAGCGACCGCGTCTCCGCGCTGATCGCGCCCGCCTCGTGGAAGTAGAACGCCACCGCGCCGAGCACGCCGTCGCCGGTCTGCAACGGCAGCGCGACGATGGCGCGGAACCCCAGCTCGTGCGCGACCTCCGCCCAATCCTCGAGCGACGGATCGGCCATCACGTCGGGCACTTCGATCACGCGGCGCTCCGCGGCGGCCTCTCCACTCGGACCGAAGCCGAGCCGCACGCGCATCTCGCCGAGAAATGGCGCGAACCGCTCGGGCCAGTTGTGCACCGCGGCCAGCCGCATCAGCTCCGATGCGCCGTCGACGAGATACACGCACGCGAAGCTCGCGCCGACGAGCGGGCTCACGCGATCGAGCGCGAACTGGAACACCTCCTCCGGCCGGTCGGCCGTGAGGAAGGCGTGCACGATCTCGCGGATCGCGATGAGCTCGCGCAGCCCCGAGTCGGTACTGTCGGGCACGATGCGAAGCCGATCGCTGGTCACAAGTGTGGGCCTGTTCACCTCGCCAATATGGCAGGGGAACTCGTTCAAGGCCAGATGTTTATCAGCGGGCTCTGCCCTTGGGCACGGTCAGCGTGCGCACTTCGGCGCGATGCACCAGCACGTTGGGCGGCGTCGACAGCACATACGACACGGTGTCCGCCACGTCCTCGGCCCCCAGCTTCCACGCGTCGGCGTCCGATGGCACGTGCTCGTTGAAGTGCGTCGTCACCGAGCCCGGCATCACGACGGAAACCTTCACGCCATGCTCGCGCACCTCGAGCATCAGCGACTCCGACCACGACGTCACGAACGCCTTCGTCGCCGCGTAGCACGCGCCGCCGACGAAAGCGCCACGCCCGGCGATCGAGCCGATCGTGCAGACGTGGCCACGGCGCCGCGCGATCATCCCCGGCAGCACCGCGCGCGTCACGTGGTAGAGCGCGTTGACGTTGACGTCGAGCGTGCGCTGCCAGTCCGCCGCGGTGAGCTCCATGAACGGCTTCAGGATGCCGATTCCGGCGTTGTTCACGAGCACGTCGACCTCGGCGCCGGTGAGCGCCGCAGCCACCGCCTGCGGATCGCTCACGTCGAGCACCAGCGCGCGAGCGCGGCCGTCGGCGGCGGCGATCGCCGCGACCACCTCGTCGAGCTCCGCGCGGTTGCGCGCCGCCGCGACGACCTCGTAGCCGTCGCGCGCGAGTCGCTCGGCGATGGCGCGGCCGATGCCGCGCGACGCGCCGGTGACGAGCGCGGTGCGCATCAGTGGAACACGCGCGCGAGTGAGCCGATCATCGCGCGACCCGCGCGATCGCTCCGTACACCAGCTTCGTCCCGAACTCGAGGCTCGCGAGCGGGAGACGCTCGTCGTTGCCGTGCATGCGTTCCTCGTCGTCCTGGTTGAGTGGGAAGGGCAACAGCCCGAACGCCTGCATTCCCCATGCGCGCAGCCGCGCGCTGTCCGTCGCCCCCGTGCTCAGATAGGGCACCGTCGCCAGATTCGGGTCCAATGCTGCTGCACTCTCACGGACGGCAGCGAACATCGGAGAGTTGAAGTCCGACGCCGGCGCGTCGGTGCCGCGCGAGGTGATCTTGAATTCCACGAGCGAATCGTTCACCACCCGATCGAGCCGCTTCACCACTCCATCGATCGACTGTCCGGGCAGCGTGCGGATGTTAAGCGTCGCCGTGGCGTCAGTCGGGATGACATTGCTCCGGATGCCGCTCTGCAGGATCGTCGCCGAGATGCCGTTCCGCAGCACGGCGTCGAATATGGCGGTGCGGCCGAGCACGCGTGCGCCGCGCTGCTGCCGCCGCGTGTCGTTCGACGCCACGTCGGCCATGGCGAGGCGCTCGTCGCGGTTCTGCCACACCGATGCGAGACGCGAGAAGAACTCGCGCGTCGTCGGGTTCACCTGCACCGGCTCCTTGTAGTCCGAGATCTTCGCCAGCGCGCGGCCGAGCCGCAGGATCGCGTTTCCCGCGAGCGGCACCGACGCGTGCCCGCCCGGCCCGTGCGCCGTGAGCGTCACGATGTGCGACACCTTTTCCGTGTTCTGCACCGCGACGTAGAGCTGCTTCCCGCCGACGATGCGCACCCGCCCCCCCTCGTTCAGCGCGAACTCGGCGCGGATCAGCTCCGGATGGTTGGTGATGAGCCAGCCCATCCCCCATTCGCCGCTCTGCTCCTCGTCCGAGTTGGCGACGAAGATCACGTCGCGCGACAGCGTGCCGCCCTTGTCGACGATGTGCCGCTTGAGGAGCAGCATCGTCTCCAGGTTCGCGGCGAGCATTCCCTTGTCGTCGATCGCGCCGCGGCCGTACAGGTAGTCGCCCTTGATCTCCGCGGCGAACGGATCGACCGACCAGTGCGAGCGCTCGACGCCGACGACGTCCATGTGCCCCATGATCAGCACCGGACGCTTGCTGCCATTGCCCTTGATTCGCGCGACGAGCGCGCCGCGGCCCGGCGTCGGCTCGAACAGGTGCGTCTCGATCCCCTCCGCCTTGAGCGTGCTGTCGAGGTAGCGCGCCACCTGCAGCTCGTTGCCCGGCGGATTCACCGTGTTCATCCGGATCATCGCCTGCAGATGCCGCAGCGTCTCCTGGCGGGCCGATGTCCAGTCGGGCTCCTGGGCGGCGGAGGGCGATGGGACGGACGCGAGCGTCATCAGGCAGGCGAGCGTGGCGAGGGTGCGAGTATGCATCGATCGGATGGCGTTCCTGCGAAACCCGCGCGCCCGTGGCGCGCTGGGGGTCCCGAAAAGATAGCGTCCGCGCCGCGGAAGCTGCGCTCTGTCGCGACGGGTACGGGAAGGCGAGATTCGATCGAGGACACCACCCCGCCCCCGACCGCGCATGCCGACCACCCTCCGCCGCCCATGACGATCGACGGCGCGTTCCGCGCCCGCGTTCTCGCGCGAGAGTTCCTCACCGGATTCTGGCTCAACCTCGGCTCCCCCGTCACGGCAGAGATGGCGGGCCTCGCGGGATTCGACTGGGTGATGCTCGACCACGAGCACGGGCCGGGAAGCGAGACGACGATCCTGCACCAGCTCCAGGCAGTGGCTGCGACGCCGGCGACGTGTCTCGTGCGCATCGCGGCCAACGAGCCGCCGCGGTTCAAGCGCGTGCTCGACGCGGGCGCGCACGGTGTGATGGTGCCGTACGTGAGCACCGCCGCGGAGGCGCGCGCCGCCGTGCAGGCGATGCGCTATCCGCCGCGCGGAATGCGGGGCGTGGCGAGGCTCACACGCGCCTCCGCGTTCGGAACGCGGTTCGACGAGTACTTCGCGCACGCACACGAGTGGCTCGTCACGCTCGCGCAGATCGAGACGGCCGACGCGGTCGACAACGCGCAGGAGATCGCCGAGGTGGATGGCGTGGACGTTGTGTTCGTCGGACCGATGGATCTCACGACGAACATGGGCATTCCCGGCCAGTACGGCGACGCGCGGTTCCACGACGCGCTCGGCGAAGTCGCCGACGCGGCGCAGAGCGCGGGGAAGGCGGCGGGGATTCTCCTGCTCGATCCGGCGAACCTGCCGCTGGTGCGGGAGCTGGGCTACTCCGTCGTGGCGCTGGGGTCGGACGGGGGCGCCGTGCAGGCGGGGTTGAAGCAGAGCCTCGCGACGCTCCGCGCTCGTTGAGCGGTCACTCGTCCCAATGGCCCACGGCGCCGTCGAGATCATCCTGAAGTTGGCGAGGCCCGGGAGCGAGACGATCTCGCCCGTGAATGCGTTGACGAGGAGTGCTCCCTCCCCGTCTGCCGTGATGATCCACTCGCTGTCGGCCAGCCATGC
>JBJMNN010000009.1:0-5604 GCA_045804245.1 Gemmatimonadaceae bacterium
ACCCGACCCCACGAAAACCTCCGCCTCCCGACCGGTCTCCTGCGCATACAGCCGCGCGATCCTCCTCACCTCGCCTTCCGCCTCGGTCGTTCCCAGCACCGCCACCGTTCCTCCGCTTCCCCCACCGGTAATCTTCGCGCCGAACAGCCCCGCGTCGGGGCCGGCCTCGCGCATGAGCTCCACCAGTCGGTCGGTGCCCGCGCTTCCCAGTCCGCACGCGCCATAGCTCGCGTGCGACTCGTACATCAACACGCCCATCTCGCGCGCGACACGCTCGCCATCCGTGCGCAGTGCATCGAGCAGCTCCGCGAATCGCGTCACGCGCGCGTTCTCGTACACGGGATGCGCCGCCGCCTGTCGCACGGCGTACTCGCGCGCCGGATCCACGTGCGTCACTGTGTCGGTGATCCCGTCGTGCCGCCGCAGGAACTCGGCGCCCGTCATTCGCTCCGGCAGCTGCGTGGCGAAGCGTGACTCGAATTCCTCGGGCGTGATGTTGGCGAGGTACCCGTGCCAGCGCGTGTCGACGTCGCGCACGTTCGCCGCATCGATCGACGCCGGCAGGCCCGCGACGTCGGCGATGATGCGATACCCCATGAACGCCGCGGTGCGCACGGTGCCGTAGTCCGAGCCCGTCACGGCGTGTCTGATACCGGAGTCGATGCCGTAGAATCGAAAACCGCTCGGCACGTCGACGTGGCCTTCGATCGTTCTTGGCTGGCATTGCAGCCGCAGCAGTCGGTCGCGCCGGCCGCACGCGCTCGTCATCTGGTCCATGATGCCACACGGCGCGCCGGCGATGTGGTTCTCCGCCCACTGGCTCGCCGTCGCGACGTCCTCGCCGGTCATCTCGACGTCGTAGTGCGCGGCGATCACGGAGAGACACGCCACCTCGAGGGCCGCCGACGAGCTCACCCCCTTCCCCTCCGGCACCGCGGATTCGATCAGCAGCCGGAAGCCGCCGCGCCGCTCGACGTCCGCGACGTCGCGCCGAACGAGACACGCATGCGCCACACCGATCACGTACGACGCCCACCGGTCGTCGTCGTGCGACGCGAACCACGCGGCGAGCGCGGACGGATCTCGCAGCTCGCCTTTCACGAGCGCTTCGAGCGGCATCGAGAATCGCAGCGGCCGTCGATCCGCGCGAACCGAGAGGAGGTCGATCGTCGGCTCGTCGGTCGGCCACAACACCGCCGTCGTCGCCAGGGCGAGCGGGAGCTGCAGCACGAGCGAGCCGCTGTAATCGGCGATGCCACCCATCACGTCGAGCCGGCCCGGCGCGCGCGCGAAGAGAACCTGACGTCCGCTCGCGGCGACGTCGGGCATCGCCCGCACGCGCGCGATGATCGGTGCGAGGAGCTCGGCGTCGCCCGAGGCGCGCAGCTCGTCGAGCGTGCGAACGCGCATCGTCAGACCGGCGGCAGCAGCCCGCGCCGGCGCAGCGCACCGATCAGCGCCGGCTCGACCGCGCGCCGCAACGCATCGTTCGCGTAGCCGATCCACGCGACGTCGGCCTCCAGGTCGAGCGGCGCGTCGAGCGGCGCGCCCGTCGGTCCCGTGATCGCGAGACCGAGCTCCTCAGCGATCAGGATCGTGCAGAGATCGTAGGGATGACAGCACAGCGGATTGGGGAGTCCGCGATCGTGCAGCACGCCCTGCAGCAGCGGCCGCAGATCGGCGACGTACCGGTCGTGCCCCGCCATCAGCTCGTAGAGCTGGCCGCCGGTCGAGATGTACTGGTCTTCGAAACACGACGCCTTCCCCTCCACCGGCGGACCGAGCACCGCGCTCGCCACTTCGTCGTCGATCGCCGCGAGCACGTCGCGCGCGCCGGGGAAGAAGCGGCTCACCGACGCGAACCCGTGCGCCGTCGTGTCGGCGCGCGACGGCCGCAGCACGAGCGGCTCGCTGCGTCCCGTCGTGCGGTCGAGGCGTGTGGCCTGGACCCCCTCGCCGCGCACCGCCCAGAGCTGATCGCAGAGATGCTGCTTCACGAGCGGGATCTCCGTCTGCACCGCGAGCAGGACGTCGCGCAGCCGAGTCTCCACGCCGTGGTTGGGCGCCACGCCGGTGAGGATCCACGCGGGCCGCTTCTGGTACATCAGCCCGCGCGTGCCGTCGATCGGATCGACGAGCAGTCGCCACCGGCACTCGCCTTCCCGTGCGCCGCGCGGCAGCACGAGGCCCTCCGGCGGCAGCCCCTCGGCGACGAGCATCAGCGGCTCCTCGCGCGCCAGCTGCTCGAGCCCTTCGACGAGCGTCTCCTCGCTCACACGGTCCACGGCGTAGATCGTGTCGCCCGCACCGTCGTCGGCAACGTCACTGAGCGCCTCGGGGCGCTGCTCGGCGAACGCCGAGACCACGCTCGTGCGGATGCGTTCGTGCAGTTCGAGGATCGCCGGGAGGAGCCGGCGTGCGTCGGCGCCCGTAGTCATATTGTGGCCGTCATGCGCTGGCCGCGCGGTAGTGCGTGTCGGACACGGCACGCAGCTCCGCCGCCTTCTGCTCGGGCGCCGTGTCGTTGAGGAAGTTCCCGCCGCCGATCTCCGGGCCGGCGAGGTACTTGAGCAGCCCCGGCTTGCGCAGCGGCGGATGGATCTGAATGTGAAAGTGGAATCCGTCGTACCGGGCACCGTCCGTCGGCGCCTGGTGGAGCACCATCACATATGGGAACGACATCCGCCACAGGTTGTCCATCCGCACGAGCGTGCGCCGCAGCACGTCGGCGAAATCGTCCAACTCCACATCAGACAAGTCGGCGACGCTCGCGCGCGTCTCGCGCGGCGCGATGTACGTCTCGTACGGATAGCGCGCGAAGTAGGGCACGAACGACAGCGCACTGCCCTGCTGCACGATGAGCCGCCGGCCATCGGATTCCTCGGCATCGATCACGTCGCGAAACAGCGGGCGGCCGTGCTCGGCGAAGTGCTCCGTCGACGCCTGGACCTCCGTCTCGATCGTGCGGAAGACGAAGTTGGTGGCGTAGATCTGGGCGTGCGGATGCGGGTTGCTCACGCCGACCACCTCGCCTTTGTTCTCGAACGCGAGAACGTGGCGCACCTCGGGCCGGTCGCCCAGCTCGAGGTACTGCTCGCGAAAGGTCTCGAGCAGTCGGACGATCTCCTGCCGCGTGAGCTCGGCGAGGGTGAGGTCGTGTCGCGGTGTGAAGCACACCACGCGCGCCAGGCCGTCGGCGCGGCGGCTCTGATAGAAGCTCGGCGCGCGCTCCGGCGCCTCGGGCGACGCGGGGCCCACGCAGGGGTGATCGTTGTCGAAGACGTAGACCGAGCCATAGTCGGGGTTGGTCTTCCCCGAGACGCGCGTGTTGCGCGGGCAGAGATAGCACTTCGGGTCGTGTGGGGCGTCGGTGTCGCGCCCCTCATCCACCGTCTCGCCGAGCCAGGGGCGGTCGTTGCGATGCGAGGAGACGATCACCCATTCGCGGCGCAGTGGATGCCAGCGCTCTTCCCAGACCATGGTCTCCAGCTTGCGAGGTGAGTCCGATTCCGTGCGCCGTCGTGCGGCTGCGGTAATATAGAGATCCCCTCGCACGCCCGGTGCGGGCCCGCACCCGAGAGACATGTCCGAACCCGAAGTGTGGCTGCGCGGTCCCGTCGAGGACGTCACGCCGCTGTTGCAGCCCGTCGCACACGGGCTGCTGCAGTGCCAGCTCGAGGTGCGCGCGACGGTTCCCTCGCTCGCGCCGGCCGAGCTGTGGGCACGACCGGGCGGTGCAGCGGCGGCCGGCTACCACGTGCGCCACGCCATCGGCAGCCTCGATCGCCTGCTCACTTACGCGCGTGGGAGGCAGCTCTCGCCGGAGCAGCTGGCCGCCCTGCGCGAGGAAGCGCGGACCGACGAGCGCGATGATATCCAGGACGCGCTCATCACCGAGTTCGACGTCGCGGTCGAGCGCGCGCTGGCACAGCTGCGTGCGACCGATCCGGCGAGCCTGCTCGAGCCGCGCGAGGTCGGCCGCGCGCGGCTGCCCTCGACCGTGCTGGGCCTGCTCTTCCACGCCGCCGAGCACACGCAGCGTCACGTCGGTCAGCTCGTGACGACGGCGAAGATCGTGCGAGGCACGGTCTGACCACCTTCTCCTCACTAACGACATGGGCTTCGACCAGTACCACGAGCCACCCGACGAGCTTTCCCCCGAGACGCGGACCTTCGCGCGCATGATCACCTCGCTGATCGAGGAGGCCGAGGCGATCGGCTGGTACGAGCAGCGCCTCTCGCTCGAGAAGGACCGCCAGGCGCGCGCGATCATGAAGAACGCGCAGCACGAGGAGATGAAGCACTTCGGGATGGACCTCGAGTTTCTCCTGCGCAAGAAGCCGCAGTGGCGCGAAGTGCTCGAGGGCATCCTGTTCACGACGGGCGACATCGTGAAGCTGGGCGACGAGGCGGAGGAGGCGAGCGAGTAGCGCCTTGAGGGGGATTCCTCGAGTGGAGGAATCGATCCCCTTCCGCGCTTTTCCAGCACTTTTCCACGCCGAACGCGATCCGCACGCCTCTTGCACCTCCGCCCGACATGGCTGCGGCGCGCGCAATCACCATTCCGACCAACGAGTCAGAGGTCGAGCTGACGGTCGGAGGCAAGACCGTCAAGCTCACCAACCTCGACAAGCTCTTCTGGCGCGCAGAAGGAATCACGAAACGCGACCTGCTTCAGTACTACGCCGACGTCGCCCCCGCGCTGCTGCCGCACCTCCGCGACCGAGCCATGGTCATGAAGCGCTACCCCCACGGCGCCTCGGGAAAGTGCTTCTTCATGAAGCGCGTCCCCGAGCCGCACCCGTCATGGATCGAGACCTGCTCGATCTCGCACAAGTCCGGGAACGTGATCGACTTCCCGATGGTGCAGGATCTCGCGTCGCTGCTCTGGGTCGTGAACCTCGGCTGCATCGATCTCAATCAGTGGTACGCCCGCTGCGACGACGTCGATCGCCCCGACTACCTGCACTTCGATCTCGATCCCGGGCCGGGAGTGAAGTTTCCGCGGGTGCTCGAGGCGGCGCTCGTCGTGCGTGACGCGCTCGAGGCGCTCGATATGTCGCCGCTCGTCAAGACCACTGGCTCGAAGGGCGTGCACCTCTACGTGCCGATCAGGCGCGGACCTTTGCAAAAGCGCGTCTGGACGTTCGCCAAGGCGCTCGCCCAGGCGCTCGCCGCGAAGCATCCGAAGCTCCTCACGTCGGAGTATCGCATCGCCGACCGGCCGAAGGGACGCGTGCTCGTTGACTACAACCAGAATGCCTGGGGTCGTACGCTTGCGTCGATTTATTCCGCGCGCCCCAAGAAGGGCGCATCGGTGTCGACGCCCGTCACCTGGAAGGAAGTCGAGCGCGGCGTCGCGATCGACGACTTCCACATCGGCAACGTGCCGGCGCGCGTGAAGAAGCTCGGCGACCTCTGGAAGCCGCTGCTCGTCGCACGCGGGCGGTTCGATCTGGAGCGCGTGCTATGACGCTCCCGCTCTCGCGCACCTATTCGCCGATGGAGGCGCTGCTCGTCGACGAGCTGCCCGTCGGCGACGCGTGGCAGTACGAGCCGAAGTGGGACGGCTTCCGCTGTCTCGCCTTCCGCGACGGCACCAAG
>JBJMNN010000010.1:0-6586 GCA_045804245.1 Gemmatimonadaceae bacterium
CCTGGGTGGGATAGCGCGATGCGGGGAAGCTCACGCGGAAGGTGAGCAGGCGGTCGGCGCTGAATCCGGGATCGACGGCGCGCAGGTGCAGGAAGCTGCGCACCATCAGTCCGGCCCCCACGGTCAACAACAACGCGATCGCGATCTCCGCGACCACCAATGCGCTGCGTAGCGACCCCTTTCGCTGCGAGTCGTTCTCGCGGATGCTCGTTTGCAGATCGTCGCGTCCAGCGAGGCCCGGCAACACGGAGAAGACGATGCCCGTCAGCACTGTCACGGCCGCGGTTGCCGCCACGACGCGCCAGTCGAGGCCGATGTCGTAGCCGTCGAGCGATCCGTTCGGGTCGAGCCGCGTCAGCAGGATCGCGCCGTAGCGCCCGACCAGCAGGCCGACCAGGCCGCCCGTGACGACGAGCACCAGGCTCTCCGTCAGGAACTGCTGCGCCAACCGCGACCGTGACGCGCCGATCGCCCGACGAACGGCGATCTCGCGCTGGCGAGTCACCGATCGCGCAACGAGCAGGCTCGAGACGTTGAGACAGGCGATGAGGAGCACGAGACAAACCGCACCGAGCAGGACGAGCAACGGCTGGCGCACCGGTCCCACGATCGCCTCGCGCAATGTCGACACACCGCCGATGACCGTGGCAGTTCCTTCGCGGTAAAAGTCGGGATAGCGGCGCGGCAGATTGGTGGCGATAGTCGCCACGGCGGCGGACGCTCGTTCGAGCGACACGCCATCGGCGAGACGGGCGAAGGCCCACGTTCCATAGTTGTCGGCGCGCCGATTCATCACCTGCGTCGACAGCTCATACGGCGCGAAGACCTCGGCCGGCGTCACGCCGATGCCGCCGATCGGGAATCGTACGTCGGGTGGCATCACGCCCGCGATGGTCGCGACACTGCCGTCCAATGGCATCGCCGTCCCGACGATGCTCGGGTCGGCGCCGAGCCGCGTGCGCCAGAACGCATGGCTGACGATCACCTCCGTCGCGCCCAGGGCTGCCGTGGGATTCGCCGCGTTCTGCGACCAGGTCAGTGGAATGTGCCCGAGCGCGGGCTCCCGTCCGAGAACGCGCAGAAAATTGCCGGAGACCACCGCCCCCTGAATTCGCTCGAGGGTTCCATCGGTAGCCCGTACGACGAAATTCCGCGCCTCATAGATCGTCGAGGTCTGGAACACGCTGCCGTCCAGCTTGCGGTAGTCGACGAACTCCGCGGGCGAGATGCGGCTGCCCATGCCCGGGTTCATCTTCGGCAATCCTTCCCTGATGACCACGATGCGATCCGCGTCGCGGTAGGGCAGCGGCCGGATCAGGACGCCGTTGACGATCGAGAAGATCGCACTGTTGACGCCGATGCCCATTGCGAAGCAGAGAATCACGGCGGTGGCCAGCACCGGCGAACGGCGCAGCTGCCGAAGGGCGAAGGTGACGTCGGCGATGATCGTATCGAATCGGTCGCGCATGGTCTTCTCCCGTTCCCATTGATGATCGATGCGCAACGTTTGCGAGCGAAAGCGGGCGACGTCTCCGAACCGCCTCAGCGCAGCGGCTTCCGCTTCATCGCGGTTCATGCCGCCCGCGACGAGCTCCTCGATGCGCGCGGTGACATGAAAGGCGATTTCGTCATCGATATCGGCGGCGGCGTTCGGCCGAATGAAGCGGAGGTAACGGCGCCACACGGGCAGGCGGGGCTCGCTCACTTGGCCCACACCGGCTGCTGCGGCGATCCAAGAACTTTGTCGACGGCGGCGGAATACACCGACCAGGTCAATGTTTCGCGTGAGAGCGTGTCGCGGCCGGTGCGAGTGATCTCGTAGTACTTGGCGCGTCGGTTATTCTCGGAAAGCCCCCACGAGGATTTGACCAGACCACGCTTTTCGAGGCGGTGAAGGGCCGGATACAGCGAGCCCTCCTCGACCGTGAGCACGTCGTCGGTGATGTGCTGGATCCATCGCGCGACGCCATAGCCGTGCGTCGGGCCCCAGGCCAGCGTCCTGAGGATCAGGAGATCGAGCGTGCCCTGCAGCAGTTCCACTGGCGTCGCGGCCATCTCTTCCCCTAGAGCGTCTCTGGGTGCTGAAATTACCGCATGCTCCCTGAAACGTCAATGGGGTCGTACGGCATACGGTGAATGGCTCGGAACGTGCCGCTGCCCAGTGGCGACTGCACGCGACCGGTCAAGGAATCGGCGCCGAACGATGTGGTGAGGACGAGCGTGTCGTCTGGCACCGGCACGGCAAACGACACTGTGTTGGCCGAGCGTCGGAACGCCGTCAGGCGGAGTCCCCAACGCCCCTCCACTGGCAAGTCGGCCCGCCCACTCGTGTCGCTGGCAAAACGGAGCCGAATGAAGCGCGAACTGTCGCCGATGCGGATCTGTCCAACCCAGTCGCCGGCGGTCAGTGGGCGCGGAGTTCGTGGTCCGACAGCCAGAGTGGACATCAAGGCGATGACGCCCAGCATCAGTGTCTGCATGGCATCCAGAGGTGGCGAGGAGACGAAGTGAGCGTTCGTTCTTCACCCCTCGGATACCGCGATCGCCGGGAACATCACAACGCTCCTCCGACCGGAGCAGGATGCTCGATCAGTTCACGCGCGCTCGCGACGGCCGTTGCAGCACGACGTGACGCTACCTAGCGAGCGAACCGCGTCACGTTACCAGCGATCGTCCGCAGCTCCTCTGCCGTCAGCGGCACGCGGTCGCGGAAGATCTCCCACCCCGACCGGATGCTTCCACCCGGCGGGTTGAGATCGGACCCATACAGCACGCGCCGCGGTCCGACCTGGCGAATGCGACGCGCCACCAGCGCCGCATTCTCCGGCGTCGTCTCGGCCGTCACGCTGGTCGCCACGTCGAAGTAGACGTTGCGCATGTGCGGGTCGTTGCGCTCCGCCGCCTCACCGAACGCCGCCATCACCGAGTCGGCTTGCGGATACCCCGGTCCGGAGTAGCCGAGGTGCGCGACGACGATCTCGATATCAGGCGCGCTCGGAACCACTCGCGAGAGGAAGAGGCGCGCATCTTCGCCGCCATAGTTGGCGCCGCCGCGGGCGCGCATGTGCACGAGCACGGGCCTGCCCAGCCGCTGGGCGAGGCCGAAGACTTCTTGCAGTCGCCGCAGATGAGACGTGTCGCGCAGCGTGACGCCGGCATTCCCGAAGTGGAGCTTGATTCCGCGCATGCCGCGCAGGCCCAGGCACCGCTCGAGCTCCGTGAGCGCAGCGGCGCGCAGCGGGTTGGCGCTGCAGAAACCGATCAGGCGCCCGCCGGCGGCCGCTACCTGCGCCGACGTCCAGTCGTTCTCCTCGCGCGTGAGGCGGTCGGGGTCGGGGAGGTTCTTGCGCTCGTCGGCGAAGCTGTAGGCGACGGACAGCACCACCGCTTTCTCGATGCCGGCCGCATCGAGCTCGGCGAGCAGCGCCCTGCCATCCCGCGCGGGGAGCTTCGCGATCGGCGCGAATGCGGCGCTGACCAGATGCTGGTGGTAATCGACGCGAGGGACGAGAGACGTCGGCGGCGCAACGGTCCGCACGGAGACGCAGGCCGCGAAGAGGAGAGGGAGCGCCGAGCAAGCCAGGAAGCGAATCGACATCGTCGGATCGATCGGGGGAGTGTGCGCAGCCGGTCACCACTGGCTGAGCAGAACGCTAGACCGGGGCCGGGGACCGCAACAGATTCAATTTCGGCGATTGTCGACCTATACAGTCGGCGCGGCCCTCACCACCTCCCCACGTGTCCATCCGCACCCCGAGCACGAACGCCACCGCGCACGCCGCGCGCGCGCCGTCGAGCGCTCCGAGCGTTCCCGAGCGATTCGCCTACGAGCGGCTCGCGGCGGACATCGGCGAGCTGATTCGCACGGGTACGCTGCGTCCCGGCGATCGCGTGCCGTCCGTGCGGCGCATGAGCGCGAGTCGCGGGGTGAGCATGCCGACGGTGATGCAGGCGTACAGACTGCTCGAGGCGCGGCGGCTCATCGGCGCGCGACCGCAGTCCGGCTTCTACGTCCTCCCGCCGCAGGCGCGCGCGGGTCTGACGAAACACGAGCCGACGGTGGCACTCCCCGAGCCGGGCGCGATCACGACGGGCGACCTGATCATGCGGGTGCTGGAGATGGTGGCCAACCCCGAGCTCGTCCCACTCGGCACGGCGCTTCCCGCCGAGGAGCTGCTGCCGACAGGCGCACTCGCACGCGCGCTGCGCGGGGTCACGCGACCGCGGCCGGGCAGCGCGCGAGCGCCCGTGACCCCGTCGGGCTCGGAGGAGCTCCGTCGCGAGATCGCGCGACGCGCGCTCGACGCGGGCGACGCGGTCACACCGGACGACATCGTGGTGACCTGCGGCTGCGCCGAGGCGCTCTCGCTCTGTCTGCGCGCGCTGACGCGTCCCGGCGATACGGTGGCCGTGGAGGCGCCGGCGTACTTCGGGACACTGCAGGCGATCGAAGTGCTTGGGCTGCGGGCGCTCGAGATACCCGTTGACCCTGACACAGGACTGCATGTCGAGGCGCTGGCGGAAGCGCTCGGTCGCACGAAGGTCGCGGCGCTCGTCGTGACGCCGAACGTGCACAACCCACTCGGCTGCATCATGCCCGATGATCGGAAACGCGAGCTCGTCTCGGTGTTGGCCGCGCACGGCGTGCCGGCGATCGAAGACGACACCTACGGCGAGCTCGCGTTCGGCGACGCGCGCCCCCGCACGCTGCGAGCGTTCGACACGGCGAGTCTCGTGCTGACGTGCGGCAGCTTCTCGAAAACACTCGCCCCCGAGTATCGCGTCGGGTGGGTCATCCCCGGTCCGTGGCGCGACCGCGTGCTGCACCTGAAGCTCGCCACCACCTCGGCCACCGCGGTGCCACCGCAGCTCGCGCTGGCGGCGTATCTCGGGTCCGGTGGCTACGAGCAGCACCTGCGTCGTCTCCGGCGATCGCTCCGAGGCACGGTGGAGCGGTTGTCGTTCGAGATCACGGAGCGCTTTCCGGAGGGCACGCGCATCTCCCGTCCGGCGGGCGGCTATCTGCTCTGGGTGCAGCTCCCCGACGGGATCGACACCGTGGCGCTCCAGCGGCAGGCCATGAGCCGCGGACTGAGCGTGGCGCCGGGGCCGGCGTTCTCGGCGAGCGGCGCGTTTGCGAACTATCTCCGGATCAATGCCGGGCATCCGTGGTCGGCGCGCACGCGGGACGCGCTCGATCTGCTGGCCGAACTCATCGCGTCGATGGATCCGCGGAAGGCGTCCCGGCGCTCGGGCGTCGTGGAGATCAGGCGACGCTGAAGCGAACGTCCCGGGCGCTTGCAGCCGGTCGCCGTCAGTCCTACGTTCGCGATTCGCTCGTCAAGGAACGCTCGATGTCGCCTTCAGCACACCGTCGGCCCGACGTCACACGCCGCGACGCGGTCGGTTCGATCCTCCAGGCCGCGCTCCTCGCGCATCCGCTCGGCAGCCGATTGTTGGTGCGGGCTGCGCCATCGCTCACGAGCGGCTCGCATACCGACTTGCAGCCCCTCGTCGCCGAGGTCCGACGACTCATTGAAGCGATGGCGTACCTCGGGGAGCCGTTCCCCGACGCCGATCGGGCGCGACTCGACGCCGCGGCGAGCATGGGCGATGAGGCACGAGCAGTCGTGGAAGTCCAGCGCATCCTGGATCCGAAGTGCCTGCTCCTCGTGCGCATCAATCCGGAGAGCCGAGTCTCGATCGAGCGCGGCACCGCGCCGGCGCGGCTGGTGGAGCGCGGCTGGCGCGCCTTTCTATTGAAGGTGCGCAACGAAGCGGGCGTCACGGGCGCGCTCGCTGCGGAGAGTCCGCAGGCGCGGCCGGTATACCGGCCCGGAACGGGAAATTCGATCGCGCCGGCCACCGTCCTGCCGGCCGACGTGGCGGACCGTTGGCTCGCGCTTGACACCTTCGTCGACAAGCCGATGGAGCCGCGGCTCTCCGGTCTCGATCTCGAGTACCGGATCGTGCTCGCGTACAGCCGTGACCGCGGCCGTCGCGAGGCACAGCTCGGCGCTTCGCTCGGCGGTGGCGGTCAGGACCTCGGATTCCGCAATCGGGTGGCGGTGCTGTTCGACGTCGCGCCGTCCCGAGACATCATCCTGCGCGTGCATGACGAGGAGGGGCGGCCGACGACGGCGTCGTTCCTCATCAAGGACAAGATCGGCCGCGTATATCCGGCGCGCTCGAAGCGCCTGGCGCCCGATTTCTTCTTTCAGGAGCAGATCTACCGCGCCGACGGCGAGAGCGTGCGTCTCCCGGCCGGCGTATTCAGCGTGACCTGCAGCCGCGGGCCGGAGTACCTGTCCGAAACGCGCGATGTCACCGTCGGCGGAACGAACGGGTCAGCGGACTTCAAGCTGCGGCGCTGGATCGATCCGCCGGCACTCGGCTGGTATTCCGGCGATCATCACATCCACGCGGCCGGGTGCAGTCACTACGAGAGCCCGACCGAAGGCGTGCGACCCGAGGACATGATGCGGCACGTGGTGGGCGAAGCGTTGAGCGTCGGGTCGGTGCTGAACTGGGGGCCGAGCTACTACCATCAGCGCCAGTTCTTCGAGGGGAAGGACAACAAGCTCTC
>JBJMNN010000011.1:0-8438 GCA_045804245.1 Gemmatimonadaceae bacterium
CCTTGCTTGCCCTCGAGCCCACGCTCGCCGCGCCGCCGCCGCCGTCGTGCGCCGCGGCCGCGGCGACGAGCTCGTCGAATCGCGTCGATGGCCAGATCACCCCGACGATTGCTGACTTCCCCTGCGGATCGCCGCCGATCGCGGCGAAGTTGGTGAACAGCCCCGAGTACAGCGACTCGGCGTCGGCCTGGTTGTTGTTCCAGCCGTGCGACACGACGATCACCTCGTCGACGTCTGCGGGAAGGACCACCGGCGAATTCAGCTTTCCATTGATGTCGAACTCCGCCACGCAGTAGGGGATGCCGGCGATGTCGTTCATTGCGAGTGCCTCACGAGAAATATGAGTCAGACGGACTGGATGGCGCGCATCAGATCCACCACGCCGGCCCCCTGGAAGTAGCGGTCGCGACGCAGATCGGTGCACGTCCCGACGAAGATGTCCTTGATCCGCGGCGTGTTGCCGATGAACTCACCGCGCACCGACAGGAACGCGGCGATGGCGCCGCTCACGTGCGGCGCCGCCATGCTCGTGCCGCTCGTCTCCACGTAGTCGCACGTCTGACCCTTGGCGACGTCGCTCATGAGGATGCCGGTGGCGCACGAGATGATCTTCTCGCCCGGTGCGACGAGGTCGGGCTTGAGGCGGCCGTCACCCGTCGGACCTTTCGACGAGAAGTACGACACGCCGTAGACGTGGGGCTTGTCGCGATGCGTCGACCCGACGGTGATCGCGAGATCGGCGTTGCCGGGATCGTTGATCGTGAGCGCCATCCCCGCGGCGGTGGCGCCGCTCGAGGACTTGAGCGTGCCGAAGCCGGTGTTCCCCGCCGCGACGACGACGACGACGCCGGACTTCACCAGTCGGTCGACTTCGGCGCACAGTGGACTCTGCCCGCAGGCGAACCACTCCGGCTCGAAGTTGTAGCCGACGCTCATGTTCACGCCGTGAATGACGAGATGCCGGCCGAAGCCGTTGATCTCCTGCACGTGATTGATCGCGGCGATGAGATTGCTCACCGAGCCCTTGCCATTCTCGTCGAGCACCCGGAGGCTCACCAGCTTGCACTTGGGCGCCATCCCGGAGATGGCATCGAGCCTCGTCTCGACGAGCTCGACGTCCTCGGAGTCCTGCTTGAGCTGACGCGAGATGGCGAGCGCGGGCTTGAGCTCCGGTCGGTCGGCCGACACGCGATACTCGCCGGCGATGATGCCGGCGACGTGGGTGCCGTGGCCGTTCTCATCGGCGAACGGATCGTCGCCGTCGACGGTGAAGTCCTTGTGGAGCGTGGAGAGCTTGTCGACGTTGGCGTGCCGGACGAAGTGCGGATGATCGGCATTGACGCCCGAGTCCATCACCGCCCACGTGATCCCGTCGCCGAGCGCGGAGAACGCATTGTGGGCCGCGTCGCACTTCACCGTCGCGATCGACTTGACGAGGGAGGTGGAGACCTCGAAGTCGGGCCAGATGTGATAGATCGCCCGGAGCGCCGGCGGCTGGATCTGACGCTTGAGCGCCTCGTTGTCCGTCTGCGCGGTGAGCTCCTTCGCCGTCCTGGCCGCGCTGTCGATGTCGAGCTGCACCAGCGCGCTGATCACCCGTGCCTCCAGCCGCGCGAAGACGTACTGGCTCGACGGCTGGTCCTTCTGGAAGAGGATCCCCTGACCGCCGTCGCGAACTCCGGCGAGCTCCTTCGCGCGCTCGATGTTATCGAGCACCCACTGCCGCGCCGCCGCCCGGCCGCCACGATGAGTGAGATTGAGGTCGATGATGATCTCGAACCGCTTGGGGTGAATGCGCTCGATCGGCCCGATCGGCATGCGGTCGTTCGCCGACTGCATTCGGCGGATGATCGAGGCGTGCAGTCGCGCCAGACTGTACGGGAGTCGCGGCAGCGGCGGCTCGATCGTGAGCTCGGCGACGGCGGCGACGAGATCGGCGTGGCGGCGCTCCTCGCGCGCCCTCGTCTCGTCGGTGGCCACTCTCACTCTCGCCGCCGACGCTTTCACCGCCGCGTCCGCGGCGCTCGTCGCCAACCGCTGTGATTCGGCGCGCGCGGCGCGGACGCCGCCGGGGAAGTCGGTGGCGTATTCGATCGCGGCGTTGAACTT
This sequence comes from Gemmatimonadaceae bacterium, assembly GCA_045804245.1. Taxonomy (GTDB): domain Bacteria; phylum Gemmatimonadota; class Gemmatimonadetes; order Gemmatimonadales; family Gemmatimonadaceae; genus AG11. Next base: position 2,110 of record JBJMNN010000011.1, read on the forward strand.
CGCGAGCGCAGCCGGCGAGAGGATCGCCATCTGCTCGATGCGCGCGACCTCTTCCTTCATCTCGCGCAGCAACGGCACGGCGATGACGGTGCGGTCGAGATCCAACGGGTTGAACTGCTTGACGCGCGCGCGTTCTTCGGGCGGCAGCGCGGATTCGGGCATGGGTCGAGGGCGGGAGGGGTCGTTACGAACGCTAAAGTCCCACGCGCTAGCTGGAATTCACAAGTGCTGCAGCGGGCTCAGCAAGGTATTCGGCTTGTCGGTTGACGGCTTTCAGTAGACGGCCGGCCTCGGGCAGCCCCTGCGTCACGAGGCCGGTCGATTGCCGATAACTGAAAACCGCTAACAGCGCGCCTCCGGTGCCTCCGGCGCCCGCGCCCGTAGCGCCCCGCACCCCCGCGCTGCATCGTACCGCAGCATGGAAGCACAGGCCCCTCCCCGCGAAGAAGCGCCGAGCCGGCTGCTGGAACGGATGCGCATGCGCCTGCTGGATCTCAGCGCGCGCAATCCGCTGCTGAACTACACGCACCCGCGGGCCAGCTCCCTCCGCATCGTCGACGAGATTCCGACCATCGTCCTCGACGCACTGATCACGGGCCGAACGTACCGCTTCGCGCCGCTCAAGGCGGCGAATGCGCCGGCGCCCGTCGGTGATCCTGCGCCTCGCGCGTTCGCCCGTCGTCGGAACGGCAACGGTCGATCGAACGCCGCCAGCACCGAGTCGCCGGCCGTGGATGCCGAAGCCGAGGCCCCGACGGAGCGCGAGCGCCGCGAAGCCGCGCGCGCTGCACGCGCGCAACGCGAGGAGAAGCTTCGCGCGCTCGCGGCGGAGCTCGGGATCGATCCGTCGTACGATCTACGCGCCGCGCCCGCCTCCGACGACGCACGGCACGGCGATACGAGACTGCAGACGCTGCTCACCCCCGACGAGCTCGAGACGCGACTGCAGAAGATGCAGGCGAGCGCTGTCACGGCGATCCAGGAGAGCGGCGCGAACATGCTGCATCTCCTCTTTGGCTTCATCGAATGGTCGGACGTCGCCGGCGAGCAGACGCGCATGGCGCCGCTCGTGCTCCTCCCCGTCGCGATGTCGCGGCTCACGCTCGACATGTCGACGCACACCTATCCGTATACGGTCGCGGCATCGGGCGAGGACTGGAGCACCAACGTCACGCTCCAGGAGATGTGCCGGAAGAACTTCGGCTTCGCCCTGCCGGGCGTGGAGGCCGAGGAGGATCTCGAGCACTACTTCGCTCGCGTCGAAGAGGTGCTGCGAACGGCGGCGAGCGGGTGGACGCTCCGGCGCCAGCTCACGCTCGGCCTCGTGTCGTTCGGGAAGATCCTGATGTGGCGCGACCTCGATCCCGCCACCTGGCCGGCGCAGCACCCGCTGTTGAACGTGCCGCTCCTGCGTCAGGTGCTCGGTGACGACGAGGCCGAGGGCGACCACGCAGCGCACGACGAGACGGGCGCCGCGCGGACGACGGAATACAACATCGACGCGCTGCCGGCAGAGCTCCGGCGGCCGCCGCCGATCGTCGTGCCGGCCGACAGCTCGCAGCACAGCGTGCTGATCGACGTGCACCGCGGCGAGAACCTCGTCGTGCAGGGTCCGCCGGGCACCGGCAAGTCGCAGACGATCACGAACATGATCGCCGACGCGATCGCCGCGGGGCGGAAGGTGCTGTTCGTCGCCGAGAAGAAAGCCGCGCTCGACGTCGTCGCGCGCCGGTTGACCGATGCGGGGCTCGGGCCGTTCTGCCTGGCGCTGCACAGCCACACGAGCAACAAGAGGGAGTTCCTCGACGATCTCAAGGCGCGCATCGACATCCGTCCCGCCGATGGCGCGGGCGCGGAGCTGGCGACGGTCGAAGGCCTGCTCACCGAAGCGCGCAAGGAGCTCACCGGCCACGTCGAGCGGCTGCACCGGCACTTCGGATCGCTCGGCGTCACGGCGTTCGACATCCTCTGGCGCGCGCGGCGACTCGGCCACGAGATGCCCGAGGGCGTGGTGGCCGCGCTGCGCGAAGCGACGATCTCGAACGTGCGCATGGTGACGCCGTCGGAGGCGGCGAAGCACCGCGCCGCGCTGCAGGCGCTCGCGGCGGCGCACGCGGCGGTCGCGGCCGACATCCCGCCGGGCGAGACGCACCCATGGCACGGGATGTCCCGCGCGGATCTCACCTTCGACGACGCCGAGTCGCTCGTCGCGCTGGCGCGTCGCGCGCGTCAGGCGCTCGGCACGGCGGAAGCCGCGCGGCAGGCGCTGGCGTCCGCGGTGGGCGGCGTCGCGTGGCCCGACTCGCCGGAAGGTCTCACGCCGCTTCTCGCGAGGGTGAGCAGCATCGTGGCGCCCGACGCCCACGTGCCCGCCGCGGTGATCGAGGCGGTTCACAACCGCGCGGGCGAGTCGGCGACGCGTGCGGCCATTGCGGCGGCCGACGCGGCACGCATGGACTGGAGTCAGGTCGAAGGTCCATGGTCTGCAGCCGGCGCGCTGACCCCCGACGAAGCCAAGGAGTTCGCGGCCCGTCTTGGCGACGCCGTGAAGATGCTCGGCGAGCAGGCGACCGCCGGCACGCTCAAGGAGGCTGTCGCGCTGCTGTCGGACGTGATCGATCATCTGACCGCGGTGAACCTCATGGCGACGTCGCTCGCCGCGAAGGTCGGGGTGACACACCCGCTCCCGATCGGTCTGGCGCTCGCGGTGATCGAGGTGACGACGTCGGTGGCGAGTCTCCCCGACAGCGCGCTGGAGCTGCGCTGCTCCAGTCTCCAGATGCCGGACGCGGGGGAGCGACTGACCGCGCTTGCGGCGCGCGCCGCGGAGCTGCTGCGCGCGCGCGCGGTGCTCGACGCACGGTTCAACCCCGAGATGCGGCCTCCCATCGTGGAGCTTCGTCGCATGGCTGGCGCGCTCGCATCGGCACCGGGCTTCTTGCCGAGCGTCATGTCGAAGGATTATCGGCGCGCCGTGGCGCAGTATCGCCGGATGAGCAGCGGGCGACGGGCGGATCGCGCGACGATGCTTGCCGACGTCGAGGCGCTGATCCGGTTCAAGACCGTCCACGACGCGTTCATGGCCGACCCGGCGCTGAGCGCGTTCTTCGGGGAGATGGCCCGGGGGTTCGACAGCCCGTTCGCCGCCGCGACCGCCGTGTTCGAGTGGGCACGACGGGCGACGACGCTGTTCCGTGGCGGCGGCCCGGCCGCGCATGCGCTCACCGACGCGATCTGGATGTCGTGGAGCCCGGCGTGGATCGAGGCGAGCACGCTCGCACTGACGAACCCCGAGGGACGACTCGCCGCGAACGTGCTCGGCGAGGATCTCACCGCGGCGAGCAGGTTCCGGCCTGGCGACATCCTCCTCTGGGAGGGGCTCCCGTTCGAGGTCGTGGAGGATCACCTCCATCGCTGGCGCGACATCGCGCTCGGTGCGATCCGGGTGACGACGAACGCGCAGGCGGCGCCGAACGTCACTCTCACGTCGCTGTCGGATCGACTCGCCGCGCTGCAGCGCGCCTGGGCGAGCGACGCCGCGCTGGAGAGTCACGCCGAGACCTTTCGCGCCCTCGACATGGCGATTCCGTCCCGTGGCGCGACGGAGCACGCCGACGCGCTGCAGCCGATACGTGGCGCGCTCGCGTACCTCGGCCAGTTCCACGAGCGCGGCCTCCCGCGCACGCTCGTCGAGTGGCTGGCGAGCGGAGAGCCGCGGGAGCGCGTCGCGACGCTGCTGCAGCACGTCACCACCGTGACGCGAGCGATCGAGGCGGCGGAGGCAGCGGAGCAGGCGTTCGCGACGGCGGCCGGCGTGGATGCCAGGACGTGGTACGGCGAATGGCCGAAGGGCGCCGCCTTCGCGCTACGCGTCGCGCGCTTCGATCGCGCCATCGACGCGGCCGGCACGCTTGCGCGCTACGCGGCACGACTCCGTGCGCGCGTGCGGGTCATGATGGGCCCGATCCCGGCCGCGTGCGAGCTGCTCGAGTCGGGCACGGTGTCGTGCGAGCAGCTCCCGGCGGTGTACGACTACCTTCTCGCGCGAACGCTGGCGGAGGCGGTGCTCCGCGAGCGGCCGGAGCTCGACCGATTCTCCGGCAGCGTGCACGAGACGCGACGCGCGCAGTTCGCCGGGCTCGACGAGCGACTCATCGCGCTCACGCGACAGGTCATCGCGCAGCGCGCGAACGCGCTACCGCCGGTGCGGGGCGTCGGATACGGACCGGTGTCGGAGCTCTCGGAGCAGAGCCTCATCGAGCACGAGATCGAGAAGACGCGCCGGCACATCCCGATCCGGGAGATGTTCCGGCGCGCGGGCCGCGCGATCCAGGCGCTCAAGCCCTGCGTCATGATGGGACCGCAGTCGGTGGCGCAGTATCTCCCGCCGGGACTGTTTCACTTCGACCTCGTCGTTATGGACGAGGCGTCGCAGATGCGTCCGGAAGACGCACTCGGCGCGATCGCGCGCGGTGCGCAGCTCGTCGTCGTGGGCGATCCCAAGCAGCTCGGGCCGACGTCATTCTTCGACACCGTGACGAGCGACGAGGACGAGATAGAGGAGCTGGCCGCGACGCTCGCCGCCGAGGCGACGGCGACGGAGCCGCCGCCGAGCGCGTCGGTGCTCGAGCGCTCGGAGAGCATCCTCCAGGCGGCCGCGCGGCGATATCCGCTGCGGATGCTCCGCTGGCACTACCGGAGCCGATATCCCGAGCTGATCGCGTTCAGCAATCACGAGTTCTACGGCGATGGGCTCGTCCTCTTCCCCCATCCGGGAACGGAGCGCGAGGGCGACGGGCTCAACTTCCGCGCGGTGGAGGATGCCGTCTACGCCACGAGCCTCAACGCGCGCGAGGCCGAGGTGATCGTCGATGCCGTGCGCGCGCACGCCGCGAGGAGCCCTGAGCGGACGCTGATGGTCGTGACGATGAACCAACCGCAGCGGGAGCTCGTCGACGTCCTCGTGCAGAGCGCCGAGAAGGACGACCCCGTGCTCGCGGCGTTCCGCGCGCGTCACGAGGGCACGCTCGAGCCGTTCGCGGTAAAGAATCTCGAGAACGTGCAGGGCGACGAGCGCGACACGATCTTCGTCGGCGTCACCTATGGGCCGAACGAGCGCGGGACGCTCGCGCAGAACTTCGGGCCGATCAACGCAACGGGGGGCGAGCGCCGGCTGAACGTGCTGTTCACACGCGCCAAGTTCCGGCTCGACGTGTTCTGCTCGTTCGATCCCACGATGCTGCGCGTGAGCGAGAGCAGCCCGCGCGGGCTCTGCGTGCTGCGCGACTATCTGCGCTTCGCGCAGGAGAAGAACCTCGAGACCGGGCGGTTCACGGCGCGCGAGCCCGATTCGGATTTCGAGATCGAAGTGTCACGCGCACTGCGCGCGCACGGCTACGACGTACATCCGCAGGTCGGCGTAGCGGGCTACTACCTCGACCTCGCGGTGGTGGACGCGAACCGTCCCGGGCGGTACGTGCTCGGCATCGAGTGCGACGGCGCGACGTATCACTCCGCCCGCTCGGCGCGCGACCGCGATCGGCTGCGACAGGAGGTGTTGCAGAATCTGGGGTGGCAGATCCATCGAATCTGGTCGACGGATTGGTTTCGGGATCCGCGCGGCGAGACCGCGCGGCTGGTGCGGCGGATCGAGTCGCTGCTGGACTAGGGCGCGATGCGCGATGCGCGACGGCCTCGGGACGCTTCGGCTTCCCGAGGGTGTGCCGCATGCGGCATTCAGCGCCGCAACGGCAACAGACTGACGCGGAGACCGCGGAGGGGGCACACGACGAGCGCGCGGAGCGGATGGCCGGGCTCGTGGCGCGTGGAGGCATCGCTGCCGACCCCAAAAAACTTTGGGACTTGTGGATGGCCGCGGACTAGCGACTTCCTTGTGCGGCCTTCGCCCCGACCAGCACGGGCAACGGGTCGATCGCCTTGCCGCGCGACCAGCGTTTCACGTCCGCGCTGCGGGCGATGGCGAAGTGGAGGTGTGGCGCAGTTGGGGATGCGTTGCCGGTCGAGCCGACATAGCCGATGATCTGGCCGCGCGCGAGGCGCGTGCTGTCGGTGAGGCCGGGCTCGTAGCGGTCGACGTGCGCGTACATCAGAACGAACCGCTCCGACGAATCCGCCGCATACACCATGTTCCCACCGTTCACGCTTTGGAACAGCTTCAGCACGCGTCCGGAGGCGGCCGAGTGGATCGGCGTGCCGCGCGGCGCCATGATGTCGAGCGCCTGGTGCTGCCGCGTCCCGCCGCCGCGGCGCTCGTCGAAGTTGCTGTGCAGCGTCGTCGGGTCGATGCCCTCGAGGGGCATCGCGATCTC
>JBJMNN010000012.1:0-12995 GCA_045804245.1 Gemmatimonadaceae bacterium
AACGAGAGACCGATTGCAGCGACGATCGCGCCGACGAGGAGCGGGCCGAAGCCCTTCGAAAGCTCCGATCCGGGTACGAAATTGCCTGGTGAGATCACGGCGAGCAGCGCGAAGACGAGCATGAAGCCGCCGAGCGAGAGACCGATCGACCACACGATCGCGCCGACGAGAAGCGGGCCAAGCCCGCGCGCCCAGTCGGAGCCCTGCGTGAGGTTCGCCGGCGAGAGCACGGCGAGGATCGCCAGCACGAGCACGAACGTTCCGATGATCTCCGTGACGACGTTCGCCATCGGCTTGCGGATCGCCGGCGCGGTGCAGCACACGGCGAGCTTCGCGGCGGGATCCGCCGTCGCCTCCCAGTGCGGCAGATACGCGAGCCACACGACGATCGCGCCGAGGAATCCGCCGGCCACCTGGGCCGCGACATATCCCGGAACATTGGACCACGGGAACGTGCCGATCGTCGCGAGGCCGATCGTCACCGCCGGGTTGAGGTGCGCGCCGCTCACGCTCCCTACGGAGTACACCGCGAGCGTGACGGCGAGCGCCCAGCCGGTGGTGATGACGATCCAGCCCGAGTCGTTGCCCTTCGTGCGCTGCAGGACGACGTTGGCGACGACACCGTCGCCGAGGATGACGAGGATGGCCGTGCCGAGGAGCTCTGCGAGGAGTGGGGACATGAGGACGCGCGGAGGGGGCAGTGGGTGCGGTTGCTGGCACCAGCGTGAGGCGCGATAGTAGCACGAGTGGTCGAGGTCGTCGAGTCTCTCTTGCTGCTTCTTATGAATCCTCGTCGAGCGACATCGGATGTCCCGCATCGCGCAAGACGCATCGCGCACAGCGCATCGTTCGTCGCGCTCCTTCTCACGGCGTGCTCCCACCCGCGCCCCGAGCTCCACGCCCCCAACGACGAGCCCTATGCGCTCGTCTGGTCGGACGAGTTCACGGGCGACGGACCGCTCGACCCTGCGCACTGGTCGTTCGAGAACGGCTTCGTGCGCAATCAGGAGCTGCAGTGGTACCAGCCCGAGAACGCCGCGCGCGTGAACGGGATGCTCGTCATCGAGGGCCGGCGCGAGCGCAAACCGAATCCGCGCTACGTCGCACCGCCATCATCGGCCAGTGCGCCGACCACGAACCCAGCGCGCCGCGCCTGGGCCAACCGCGAGTTCATCGACTACACCTCGGCCAGCGTCAACACGCGCGGCAAGCACGCCTGGGTCTACGGGCGCTTCGAGATGCGAGCGCGCATCGACGTGCGCACCGGATCGTGGCCCGCATTCTGGACACTCGGCGCGCGTGGGCCGTGGCCAGCCAACGGCGAGATCGACATCATGGAGTTCTACGACGACACGCTGCTGTTCAACGTCGCCTGGGGCGGTGCGACCGGCGCGAAGTGGAACTCGAAGAAGGTGCGCCTCGACCGCTTCCTCGCCGACTGGGCGACGAAGTTCCACGTCTGGCGCATGGACTGGGACGAACGCGCGATCCGGCTCTTCCTCGACGACTCACTGATGAACGAGCAGAGCCTCGCCACGACGATCAACGCGCCACGCAGCGGCTTCGCCGGCGCGACGCCGGCGATGGAGAATCCGTTCCACGGTCCGGCGTACATCCTGATCAACCAGGCGATGGGCGGCCAGCACGGCGGCGACCCGGCGAAGACCCAGCTGCCGCTGCGGTACGAGGTGGACTGGGTGCGCGTGTATCAGACGCGGGGGCAAGTGGAGGCGACGCGGAAAGCGCTTCTGGTGAATCGGTGAGCTGGTGAGCTGGTCGGTGAACCAGCTCACCAGCTCACCAGCTCACCAGCTCACCGCCGCACTCACCTTCCCGCCACGATCCAGGTTCCCAACGCCACCATCGCCGGCAGCGCCTGCACGTACAGGATCTTCCGGCTCGCCGTCGCCGCGCCGAACACGCCAGCCGCGATCACGCAGAGCAGGAAGAAGATCACGACGCCGCGTCCCGCCGCGCCCAAGGTGAGTCCCCACACCAGTCCCGCGGCGAGGAAGCCGTTGTAGAGCCCCTGGTTCATCGCCAGTACCTTCGATTGCTCCGCCTGCTCCTGCGTCGTGCCGAATGCGCGACGGCCGGCGGGCTTCGTCCACAGGAACATCTCCAGCACGAGGAAGTACGCGTGCAGGAGCGCGACGAGCGCGACGAGGAGCTGTGCGACCGGTCTCATCGTGTGGTGCGCCGCGGCCGCTGCTTCGCCGAGATCGACTTCACGATCGTGCGTGTCTTCCCGCTCTCCGGCATCGGTGTCGCCGCCTGCGCCAGCGCCGCGGCGATCAGCCGTTCCATCGCCGGTGACGCGAGCGTCCTCGCGCTCTCCAACCGCACGAACCGGTTCTGCTTGCCGCCGCCGAGCAGCACACCATTCGGATCCGGCAGTGTCGCGCCGTGATAGAACGACAACGACACGCCGTTCGCGCCGCACGCCAGCGACACGATACAGTCCGACGCGCGCTCCGTCGCCGAGTAGCCGATGACGAAGAAGTTGTAGTTGTCGTACACCAGCTCGAACGCCGTCGGCAGTCGCTTCCGCATCGCCGCCCGCGACGATCGAATCAGCGTCGCCACCGCCGGATCGAACTTGGCGATGAACGAGGAAATCTGGGAGGCAGCGGAGAGAGGCATTGGCGCGGTGAGCTGGTGAGCTGGTGGTGAATTGGTGAATCGATGGAGAGCTGTTGATCTCAACCACTTCGCTCACGACCAGCCTACAGAACGATTGGCAGGTCTCCACGATGCTCGAGTGGCGTTTGCAGTTCGAGTCACCGACTCACCAGGCCACCAGCTCACCGCCCTCGCGGCACCAGCTTCAACAGTTCCCCAGGCGCCGCATCGGTCACGACATAGAGCAGTCCGTCCGGTCCCTGCCGCACGTCGCGAATGCGCGCCTTGCGGTCGACGAGCAGATGTTCTTCGCCGACCACGCGAGTGCCGTCGAGCACGAGGCGCACGAGTCGCTGACCGGCGAGCCCACCGACGAACAGATTGCCGCGCCACGCCGGAAACGCGCTGCCCGAGTAGTACTGCAGTCCAGACGGCGCGATCACCGGATCCCAGAAGTAGATCGGCTGCTCCGTCCCGGCGACGGCGGGCGCCGATGGACCGAGCGCGCTCGTGATCGGCTGCGCTCCCGAATACTCGATCCCGTACGCCTGCAGCGGCCAGCCGTAGTTCTTCCCCTTCTGGATCAGATTCAGCTCGTCGCCGCCGCGCGTGCCGTGCTCCACCTGCCAGAGCCGCCCCTGCGTGTCGAATGCGAGACCCTGCGGATTGCGGTGGCCGAGCGCCCAGATCTCCGGCTTCGCGTCGGCGCGGCCGGCGAACGGATTGTCCGGCGGCACGCTGCCGTCCGGTCGGATGCGGATCACCTTACCGAGATGTCCGTCCAGCCGCTGCGCGTTCGGGCGCATCGGCGTGTCCGATCGCTCGCCGAACGAGGCGTACAGCATCCCGTCCGGCCCGAACGCGATGCGCGAGCCGTAGTGCTGCCGACCGTTGTACGTCGGCAGGACGTGGAAGATGACGCGCACATCGTCGAGCTTCGTGCCGTCGGCCGAGAGCACGCCCCGCGCGATGGCCGTCCCGTTCCCGCCATCGCGCGGCTCGGAGAACGTCCAGAAGATCGTCCGGTCCTGGGCGAACGTCGGCCCGAGGGCGACGTCGAGCAGCCCGCCCTGGCCCCCCGCCGCGACGGCCGGCACGCCGGCGATCGGCTCGCCGATCTGCCCCGACGCCGAGATGATGCGCATCTTGCCCGGCCGCTCGGTGACGAGGAACCGGCCGTCGGGCAGCGGCTCGACCGACCAGGGCCGGTCGAGCGCGTTCGTGACCACGACGACGTCGAACGCGACGTCGGACTTCACGCCGCAGATGCGGGTCTGGCCGGGAAACGCGGGAGTCTGCCCCGTGGCGTTGGGGGCCCGCGTCTCGAGCGGGGTGCAGTCGGCCGGCAGCGGCGCCCGCGCGGTGGCCGTCGGCGCCGTTGCAGCGCTCGTCGCGCCACTCACCGTGCTGCTGGCGTTCGTCTTGGTGCCCGGACTCGCGCAGTCCGCAGCCAGGGTACACGCGACGAGCGCGGCCACGCCGAGGCGCGCGCCAATACGAGGAGTCGAAGAGATCATCACGGCCATGGTGGAGGTGTCAGTGAATGAGTTTGGGCGACCCGACGACTACTCAGCAAGCCACACCAACTTGGATGCCAGCCCAAGTGATAACGCGCCCTGGCCCCGTCCCGTTCGCGGGTGCGCGGGTGCGCGGGTGCGTCACTGTCGCTCGAACACCACCTTGCCGCCCACGATCGTAAAATCCGCCCGCGCCCCGGGGATCTCCGCCTCGGGCACGCGCATGATGTCCTTCGACAGCACGACGACGTCCGCGTACTTCCCCGGTGTGAGCGAGCCGAGCGCCTTTTCCGAGAACGAGGCGAACGCGTTGTTCAGCGTGTACGCCCGCAACGCCTCGGCACGCGTCAGCCGCTGCGACGGCACGAACACGCGTCCGTCCTTCGCCACGCGCGCCACCATCCCGTAAAAGGAGGGGATCGGGTTCACGTCCTCCACCGGTGTGTCCGTGCCGTTGGTGACGACGCCGCCCGCGTCCCACAACGACCGGAAGAGATACGACTCACGCTCGGCGCGCTCGACGCCGAGCTTCGTCGGGATCCACGGCGCGTCGGAGATCGTGTGGATCCCCTGCATCGACGCGATCACGCCGAGCCGCGCGAACCGTCCGACGTCGGGCGGCGCGATGTGCTGTGCGTGCTCGATACGCCAGCGCAGCGACGCCCGGTCGGCGACGTTCGCCGTCGCGCGCTCGTAGACGTCGAGCACCTCGCGGTTCGCGCGGTCGCCGATCGCGTGCGTCGCGAGCTGGTAGCCGTGCCTGAGTGCGAGCGCCGCCACCTGCTGCAAGCTCGATGGCTGCTCGAGCGCGAGACCGGTGCTGCGCGGCAGGTCGGCGTACGGCTCGAGCAGCCACGCCCCGTTCGAGCCGAGCGCGCCGTCGATCTGGCGCTTGATCGCACGCACTGTGAGGAAGCCGCGGCCGTACCCGTCCATCAGGTATCGGTCGAGCAGGCTGTCCATCCGTGCCATCGACTCGCCACGCACCATCACGTAGAGCCGAATGGGGAGCTTGCCCTCGCTTGCGAGCTGCCGGAAAAGGTCGATCGTCGCGAACGGTGTCCCCGCGTCGTGGAACGACGTGATCCCCTTCGACAGTGCATCCCGTCCCGCGAGCTCCACGAGCCGACGCGCGTGGGCCACGCGCTCGGCGCCCGAGCGCGTGGCCTCCATCCGCGCGCGTGCGCGGTCGGTGAGGTCCTGCGCCGATTCGCGCAACAGCCCCGTCGCGGCACCGCTCGCGTCGCGCAGGATCTCGCCGCCGGCCGGGTTCGGCGTGGCGTTCGTGATCCCCGCGAGCTTCAGCATCGCCGCGTTCACGAAGATCGCGTGCCCGCTCGCGTGCGACAGTACCACCGGATTGTTCGGCGATACCGCGCTGAGCGACGCGTGCACCGGGTTCCCCTCCACGGCGGGGGAGGGCGGATGATCCCACTTCTCCTGGTGCCAGCCGAATCCCTCGATCCAGCTGCCACGCGACGCCGTGCGCGCCGCGGCCGCGACGCGCGCCACGATCTCGTCCCAGGTGCGCGCCGTCGTGAGATCGAGCTGAAGCTTCGACTCGCCGAGCGCCATGTAGTGCCCATGGCCGTCGATCAGTCCGGGGATCACCAGCCGGCCACTCGCGTCGATCACCCGCGTGCGCGGCGTCACCAGCCGCCGCACCTCGGCGTTCGTGCCGACGGCGAGGATCCGGTCGCCCGCCATCGCCACCGCTTCGGCCTCGGGCTTCGCCGAATCGACGGTGACGACGTGGCCGTTGACGATGGCGAGCGTGGCGGTCTGGGCCTGCGCGGTGCTCGCGGCGAGCAGGCTCGCCGCGAGCGTCACTCCCGTGCGGAGTCGGTTCAGTCGAGCGTTCATACCATCCCGACGCGCAACGGATACCTCACTTGCTCCACGGCGGCTTGACGCCGTTCATCCGCGCGTACGCGATGAGCTGCCCCAGGTGCTCGTGCAGGTCGCCCGACATGGCGAAGGCGAGCTCCGTCTGGGTGAACTCATGGCCGAACATCTTCCGTTTGCCGAGGAGCGAATCGGGGCTCACCGCGCCGAGCGCCTGCTTCGTGTACGCGAGCCCCTCCTTCAGATGCTTGAGGACCTCCGGCTTGGTCGACGTCGCCTCGAACTTCTGGAGTGCCTCGCGATCGTGTCCCACCACGGGCGACGGTGGCGCGCCGAACGCCATCGGGTCGTACATGTAGTACTCGGTCGCGATGTGCATGAACACCTCGCCGATCGATCGCACGCCGGGCGCCGGACGCCAGGAGTACTTATCGGCGGGGATCGCCTCGGCGAGCTGGAGGAACTTGCCCTGAAGCTCGTCGAGCTGGCCGAGATACGCCGTCCGGATGGCGGCGGCTTCGGCCGCGGTGGTCTGCGCGACGGCGAGGCGCGGTGCGCAGACCAGCGTGAGCGCGACGAGGGCGCCGCTGATGGCGAATCGCGATACGGGTGAGGAAGTGGCTGCTCGCATCTGAGCCTCCTGGCGTGAGATGAACGTTGGCTGGCACGCTAACATGCACTGCCGGTGCGTGCCGCGCAGCGCCTGACGGTGGCCTCACGGTCGGCGCACGGTGGGGTCAGGTTGGACGCGGCCCCCTCGAGGATCTCATGCGCCTGCGGCCCGTCTCCCATTTCGAGGCTCCCGGCCGAGGCGCTACGCCGGTTGCTCGGGCCGCAGTGATGTGTACTAGCTTCCACACATGTCCACCCATGATCCCCGCGTTGCCGAGTTCCGCCGGCTGCACGAGTCCGGCTGCTTCGTCATCCCGAATCCGTGGGACGTCGGCAGCGCACGCGTCCTCGAGCAGCTCGGCTTCAAGGCATTGGCGACGACGAGCGCGGGATTCTCCTGGACCCTCGGTCGGTGCGACAATGGCGTGACCCTCGACGAGGCGCTCGAGCACTTCGCCGCCGTCGCCGCGGCGGTGAAGGTGCCGGTGAACGCCGACTTCGAGCGCGCCTTCGCCACGGAGCCCGACGAGGTCGCGGCCAACGTCACACGCGCGTGCGAGACGGGGATCGCCGGTCTCTCGGTCGAGGACTCGACGCACGACCCCGAGCACCCCCTGTTCGACTTCGGCCTCGCGGTGAATCGGATGCTCGCCGCGCGGCGGGCGATCGACGAGAGCGGCACCGGCATCCTGCTCACCGGCCGCTCCGAGGGCTTCGTCGCCGGCCGCCCCGACATCGGCGAGACGACACGTCGCCTCAAAGCCTACGCCGACGCGGGCGCCGACTGCCTGTTCGCTCCCGGGGTCAGGAGTCCATCGGACATCGAAGCGATCGTGCGCGCCGTCGCGCCCAAGCCGGTGAACGTCGTCGTCAATGCCGACTTCGCTACCGTGGAGCAGCTCGCCGCGCTCGGTGTGCGCCGCATCAGCGTCGGCGGCACGCTGGCCCGCACCGCCTGGACCGCCTTCCTCGACGCGGCAAAGGAGATCGCGGAGCAGGGCACGTTCAGCGCATTCGGCCGAGTGCGCTCGGGGGCGGAGATCAATCGCCTGTTCGAATAGCGGAATGCGCATTGCGCAATGCGCTTTTCGCTATCTGACCACCACTCCCATCTCCGCCAACAACGCACCTGCCGCCGCCGAGATGGTCAGCCGTAGATCCGCCGGCTCCGTCGGCGCCAGCTCGAAGTCGTACGTCTCTCCGTTCCCCAACTGCTGCTGAGCACGACGCACCGTCGCGCGGTCGGCGGCGAGGGCCATCCCGTCTTTCGCGATGGCGCGCCACGTCACCGGCGTCGAGTCACGCATCAGTCGGACGATCATGCTCGGCCGGAACACGTGCACGTTGGCGACCCGGACCCGATACCGCTCTCCCACCCGTAGCCGCAGCGTATCCGGCGACGTGCGCCCGTTGATCAGCACCCGGGTCGCCGCCTCGGTGTTCGACCGCGGCACCGTGATCATCAGCACCTTGTCGTGCACCGGATCGAATCCCGCGAGCGAGTCCACCACGAGTAGCGTCCCTGCCAACCCCGCCTGTTGCTGGCGCGTCTCGTCGGCGTGTGGGTGATACATGAACGTCCCCGACCGCGGCGGCGTGAACTGCGCCACGAACGAGTCGCCCGGCGCGATCGCCATCGCGATCCGCTTGCCTACACCGCTGAAGTCCGCCACGCCGTCGAAGTAGCTCTCCAGCTCGATACCGTGCCAATGCACCGCCGTCGGTTCGTGCAGATGGTTCACCACCGTGATGCTCACCGGCTGCCCGCGCTGGAGCACGATCGTCGGGCTGGGCAGCAGTGGTCCCAACGCGGGCGTCACCCTCGCTCCCTCGTGGAGCACGTAGCCGAAGGCAGGCTCGGCGTCCGTCCCGCCTGAATCGAGTTGCGCTACCAATCGAAGCTGCCGCCGGGCAGCCTCACCAGCCTGCGCCACGGCGTGCGTATCGCGCCCGCGCACCTCGATCCCCATCACGAGCCCGCCCATCATCTCGAGCACGTGGTTCTTCGCGTGCACCAGATGCTCCGCTGGAAGCGGCGAGCCGTCGAGTGGCGCATTGCGCAGCACGTGGTAATTGTCGTGGCAGTGGAACAGCCAGTTGCCGACGCGCTCGGGCACCCACGTCATCGTGAACGTGCGCCCCGGGGGCGCGCGCTCGGTCACCACGCGCGGCACCGATGTCGCCCCGCCGAACGCGCTGTCCGCCGCGCCGTCGCCTCGGCTGTTCACGTCGAAGTAGAAGCCGTGCAGGTGCATCGGATGCACCGCGATGCTCGCGTTGATCACGCGGAAGCGGACCGTGTCGCCGACCGTGTACGACAGCCGCTCCGTCTGTGGCCACGACTTGCCGTTGATCGTGAACCGCAGCAGTTCGCCGCGGGCCACCACGCCTGCGACGCGCGGCTTCTTCGTCCACAGTCCGATCACGAACACGCGGTCGTTCGCGACGCGCGGTGCGCCGCGCGGGTCCACCACGAACGCGCCGTGCAGCTCGGCGTCCATCGCCGCCGAGCTATCCGCCGCGGCGCCACCGACCACCTGCCCGGAGTAGTAGTACGTGCC
Source organism: Gemmatimonadaceae bacterium (assembly GCA_045804245.1). Taxonomy (GTDB): domain Bacteria; phylum Gemmatimonadota; class Gemmatimonadetes; order Gemmatimonadales; family Gemmatimonadaceae; genus AG11. Next base: position 9,158 of record JBJMNN010000012.1, read on the forward strand.
CGATGACCCTGCGACGAACCGCACCTCTCTCGTCGCCCCAGCGGCGATCTGCACGGTGTCGCTCCCACCGCTCGGCTGCACGCCGCGCGTCGAGAGCCCGCGCACGACCAGCGTCCCTCGTGCCAGCGTGTTCGTCACGCGCGCGACGATCGCCGTCCCCTCGGGCACCCGGATCAGCGGACCGGGAACGCTGGCGCGCTTCCCACGCTCGGCGAACGCGCGCACGACGAGCCCCGGCGCATCGTCCGCATCCGGTCGCCAATCCACCTCGCGCGCCTCGAGCTGCACCGTGAGCACACCGTTGCGCAGCGCACCCGCCGGCGTGCGGTTGTCGTTGCTGGCTGCGCGCTCGACGTCCGCCGCAAATGAGCTCGGGCTAAGAAACGCCGCCGACGAGAAGGCTGCCGCTGTCAAGAGAGCGATCGTGTGCCGCATACTGCCGCCTGGTCCAGGGAGCCGCAGCCCCGCATCAGCCGCGGAACGACGAGTATACGCCTCTCGGGTCCAGCCAGCGAGCGAGCAGTGCGTTGGTTGATTGGATCGTGAGCGGGTGAGTTCCACCATCCCACGATCCAACCAACCAACTCACGTCTTCACCTTCGCCACCCTCCTCACCAGGAACCGCCGCTCCGGCTCCAGCGTCGCCAGCTCGAGCGCCCGCTCGTACGCCCCGATTGCCTCCTCGCGCCGGCCGAGCTTCGCGAGGAGATCGGCGCGCGCCGCGTGCGCCAGGTGGTATGACGCCAGGTCCCCGCGCGCCAGGATCGCGTCCACCAGCGTCAGCCCCCGCTCCGCACCATCGCGCATCGCCACCGCCACCGCCCGGTTGAGCTCGATGATTGGCGTCGGGTCGATTCGAAGTAGCACGTCGTACAGCCCGGCGATCTGCGCCCAGTCGGTCGCCGCCGCGCTCGGCGCCTCCGCGTGCAGCGCCGCGATCGCCGCCTGCACCGCGTACGAGCCGACGCGCCCCGTACGCATCGCGCGCTCGACCAGAGACGAGCCCTCCGCGATCGCGTCGTGGTCCCACCGCGCGCGGTCCTGTTCCGCGAGCAGCGCGATCTCACCATCCGGCCTCGTGCGCGTCGATCGCCGCGAATCGTGCAGCAGCATCAACGCGAGCAGCCCCGCCACCTCGCCTTCTTCGGGCAGCAGCTCGAGCAGCAATCGCCCGAGCCGGATCGCCTCGCGCGTCAGCTCCGTGCGCACCACCGCGTCTCCCGAAGTGGCGGAGTATCCTTCGTTGTACACCAGATACAGGACGTGCAGCACTGCGTCGAGCCGCTCGGGCATGTCGGCCCGCGTCGGGATGGCGTACGGGATCCGCGCGTCGCGGATCTTCGCCTTCGCGCGGACGATCCGCTGCGCGATCGTCGGCGGCGTCGAGAGAAACGCGCGCGCCACCTGCTCGGTCGTCAGGTCGCACACCTCGCGCAGCGTCAGCGCGATCCGCGCGTCGGCGCTCAGCGCCGGGTGACAGCAGGTGAAGATGAGCCGCAGCCAGTCGTCGTCGAGCGACTCGTCGTCCAGCTCCGGCTGCGCGGCGTGCCGCAGCTCGAGCTCGTCGGCGATCGCCGTCAGGCTCGCATCGAACCGTGCACCGCGGCGCACCGCATCGATCGACTTGAATCGCCCGGCCGACACGAGCCACGTGCGCGGGTTCACCGGTACGCCGCTGCTTGGCCACTGCTGCACCGCCGCCGCGAACGCGTCGTGCAGCGCCTCCTCGGCGCGGTCGAAGTCGCCGAGGAGGCGGATGAGCGAGGCGAGCACCCGGCGGGACTCGGCGCGGTAGATCCGCTCGATCGCGAGCCGCGTGTCGTCCGTGCTCGCCTCGCTCATGCCGTCATCGTGCTCGGAACTCAGTCGCGCGGGAACTCCATGATCGGACGCACCTCGATGCCGCCCGTGCGCGCCCCGGGGATCTTCGCCGCGATCTGGATCGCCTCGTTGAGGTCCTTCGCCTCGAGCAGGTAGTATCCGCCGAGCTGCTCGCGCGTCTCGGCGAACGGTCCGTCCGTCGTCGAGACTTTGCCGTTGCGGACACGCACCGTGGTCGCCGTCTGCGTCGGCTGCAGCGCGTGGCCGCCGAGGACGTGGCCGCTCTCGCTGTAGCCGTCGGTGAAGGCGAAGTACTCCTTCATCATGGCATCGGCCTCGGGCTGTGGCGTCGCCGCCCACGCCTGCTCGTTCTCGTAGATGAGGCAGAGGTATTTCATCGTCGGGTCTCCGGGTGATTGGTCGATTGTACCGCCTGATCGCGAGCTAGTCGAACGGCGCGGGCGGAAATCGACATCGGTCGCGAAGGCCGTCAGCGCTCCCCGAGCCGCGTCACCACACCGGCGTCGGCCGCGCGCCAGTTCTCACGAAGCCGTGCCTCCGTGCTCGCCGCGCCGGCGCCATCGCCCGCCTTCCGCTGCGCCCGTGCGAGCGCCAGCAGCGTCCCCGACCGGTTCGGCATCAGCTCGAGCTCCGTCTGATACGCCGCGACGGCATCGTGTACTCTCCCGACCGCAAACAGTGCATCGCCGAGAAGCTCGTGCGGCGGAAAGCTGTTCGGGGGGCCGAGGTGCGCGACGGACGCGTCCAGTTTCGCGGCCGCCTCCAGCGATGCGATCCAGTTCGCCGTGTCCCCTCGTGCCTTCGCCAGCAGTCCCGCCAGCTCGCCACGCGTGATCGCCGCGCGCTCGGGTAGCGAATCCATCACCTCCTTCGCCTTCGCCGTGTCGCCGAGCAGCGCGGCCACGAATGCGATCCGGTAGGTCTCCATGGCCCCGAACGACTCCGCCCGGTTCCCCATCACCTTCCGGTTGGCCACGACCCTCGCCGGCGCGCGGCCTCCGTACACCGTCCAGTCCCCGCTCTCGCGCGCATAGGAGAAGCGGAACTGCTCCGCCGCGTATCGCGCGTCGATCGCGTCCGACGTCGCCCAATCGATCCCATCCAGCACCACCTGCACCGTGTCGAGCAGCGCCTTCGCCGCGCCGAACCGCCCCTGCTGCAGGTAGCCGTACTGCAGCCACCACAGCGCGTGAAAGCTGAGCTCCGTGTTCGGCACGCCGTGCGACTTCACCCACGCGCGCGACGCGGGCCACGCCCGCTCGTTCGACGAGACGACGTCGTCCCACGCGCCCACCTGCACGAAGATGTGCGACGGCATGTGCAGCGCGTGTTCGGCGTCGGGAGCGATCTTCGCGTAGGCGCGCGCCGCCGCGAGCCCCTTGGCCGCGTACTTCGGGTTGTCCGCGGCGTGGATGAGGTAGTGCGCGCCCCCCGGGTGTTGCGGTGCCTTCGCGAAGACGCTCTGCGCCAGCGCGATCGACTCTTCCGTTCGCGCCTTCACCTGCTCGGCCGAGCCGCCCTGGTCCATGAGCAGTGAGACAGCGAGCAGCGCGCGCGCGTCGAGGTCGTTCGGGTATGTCGCCGCGACCGCTCGCAGCCCGGCGACGTAGCCGCGCACGCGCGACTGCGTGCTCGTGGTGTCGAACAGCGCTTCGACCGCTGCGCCGTACCGGCGTTCGCGCTCCGTTCGCGCACGCGCCAGCCGCGCATCCCGCGATGGCCCGAGCCGCGCCAGTGCGGCGCGCGCCGAGTCGGCGTAATCGAGACCCCACAGCAGCTGGGCGAACGTCAGCGCGTCGCCCCAGTACGCCATCGCGAAGCCGGAGTCAGCGCGCTGCGCTTCCCGGAACGCGGTGCGCGCGTCGTCGTACTCGAAGCTGTGGAGCAGGGCGAAACCACGCAGAAAGGGCCGCTGCGCAGCCGCCGAGCCGGAGTTGGGGAAGCTCACCGTCCCGATCCGCTCGCCCGCGTGAGCGCCAGGCGCGTGGTCGTGATG
>JBJMNN010000013.1:0-31099 GCA_045804245.1 Gemmatimonadaceae bacterium
ACGATGTTCGACTTCGTGTTGCGGCCGATGTGGATCATCTTCGTCCCCGTGTCGGCCTGCTGGTGGTTGTTCACCACCGCCACGCTGTAGAACTCGCCGGTGGAATTGTCCCCCTGCAGGATCACGCTCGGATACTTCCACGTGATCGCCGAGCCGGTCTCCACCTGCGTCCACGAGATCTTCGAGTTCGCGCCAGCGCACTTGCCGCGCTTCGTCACGAAGTTGTAGATCCCGCCGTTTCCTTCCTTGTCGCCGGCATACCAGTTCTGCACGGTCGAGTACTTGATCGTCGCATCCTTCAGCGCGACGAGCTCGACGACGGCCGCGTGCAGCTGGTTGGTCGAGCGCTTCGGCGCCGTGCACCCCTCGAGGTAGCTCACGTACGAGCCCTCGTCCGCCACGATCAGCGTTCGCTCGAACTGCCCCGTCCCCTCGGAGTTGATCCGGAAGTACGTCGACAGCTCCATCGGGCAGCGAACTCCCTTCGGCACGTACACGAACGAGCCGTCGCTGAACACCGCGGCGTTCAGCGCCGCGAAGAAGTTGTCCGAGTGCGGCACGACGGAGCCGAGATACTTCTGCACCAGATCGGGATGCTCTTTCACCGCTTCGCCGAGCGAGCAGAAGATGATCCCGTGCGCCTTGAGCTCCTCCTTCATCGTGGTGCCGACGCTGACCGAGTCGAAGATCGCGTCCACCGCCACGCCCGAGAGGAACTTCTGCTCGTTCAGCGGGATCCCCAGCTTCTCATACGTACGCAGCAGCTCAGGATCGACGTCGTCGAGCGACTGCAGCGGCTTCACCGACCGCGGCGCCGAGTAGTACGACTGCGACTGGTAATCGACCGGCGTGTACGTCACGTTCGACCAGTGCGGCTCCTTCATCGTCAGCCAGCGGCGATACGCCTTGAGCCGCCAGTCCAGCAGCCACGCGGGCTCATCCTTCTTCTGCGAGATGAGATGGATCACCGCCTCGCTGAGTCCGGGCGGCAGCGTGTCCGCGTCGACATTGGTGACGAAGCCGTACGCGTACTCGCGGTTGACGAGGGTCTCGATCGACGAACTCATGCCAGAATCTCCCGGCGGTGTAAGGCTGTCGTCGCCGCGTGCGCACCGCGCCCCGATCGTCGCTGAGGGCGGCAACGACACGCGCCCGCGAACGTACGGCGATACAGGAGTAAAGTAGTCGGTATTCATCCCGGAGTCAAACTGTCTGGATTTGGGTTAAGACTATGTGGAGCAATGCGTTAAGCCGACTTGTGGCGCGACGGGTGTCGGTGAAGCGGTGAACGGTTTACGGTTGTCAGTAGGCGGCTGGCCTCGCGAAGCGCCCGCGTCCCGAGGCAGGCCGGCAACCGACCACTGATGACCGAGAACCCGGTTCCGCACGATCATCGTCCGATCGACCGTGCTCACGCCGACCACTACGTCTGGGGCGGCACGAGCGACGGCTGGCATCTCGTGCGGGCCGCCGCGCTCAGCGTGATCGAGGAGCGAATGCCGCCGGGGGCCCACGAGGTCCGGCATCGTCACGCGCACTCGCGGCAGTTCTTCTACGTCCTCTCCGGCACGCTCACCATGGAGGTCGAGGGTACGCGCCACCGGCTGGATGCGCGCGCCGGTCTCGAGCTGCCGCCGGGCACGGCGCACCAGGCGATCAACGAGAGCGACTCGGACGTCGAGTTTCTCGTCGTGTCCACGCCGCCGAGCCACGGCGACCGCATCTCCGCCGATGAGTAGTTTTTTCCTGCACGACTTCTTCGCGGGATTCGTCGGCACGCTCCTGCTCAGCGTGCTCCTCGGGGCGCCGGGCTACCTGCTCGCCTTCGCGACGGACGTCTGGCACTTCCGCTCGAGGAGCATGGCCACCCGTGCGGCCGCCTCACTCGTCCTCGCGATCGCGGTGGTTCCCGGCTCGGTCTTTCTCGTCGCGCGGTTCACTTCGCTCGCCGTCGCGGCCGCACTGCTCGTTCTCGCTGCCCTCGTCGGCGCTGTCGTCGCCGTCCACTCCCGGGCCGGCGTTGGCCCGCGGCAGGCACTCGCTGATCCGCTGACGCGCCGCGTGCTGATCGCCGCCGGAGTGTGGATCGTGCTGGCGCTGCTCCTCCTGAGCGATCTGCAGATCGGCCGCTCGCTCTATCCGAACATCGTCGCGTACGACTACGCCAAGCACATCTCGGTGACCGACGCCGTCCGGCGCACCGGCGTGCCGCCGCTCAACCCGAGCTTGCGGCTGGGTGACGGCATCGTGCTGTACTACTACTACTTCTGGTTCCTCGTGTGCGCCCTCGGCGACTTCGTCGGCGGTCCGTTCGTCGGCGCGCGCGGCGCCGTATTCGGTGGGACCGCCATCGCGGGGCTCGCCCTGATGAGCGTCGTCGCGCTCTACGCGCGACTGCTCTTCGTCAACACGGCATCCGTCGAGGAACGGAGGCGCGCCATCCGGATCAGCGTGGCGCTGCTCCTCGTGGGCGGGCTCGACATCACGCTCCTCCCCTACGCCCTGGCTCGCGGCGGGCGCCTGCCCCTCAGCCTCGACTGGTTGAATGAGCAGGTCACCATGTGGCCGAACTCGGCGCTGTGGGTACCGCATCATGTCGCTTCGCTCATCGCAGGACTGACCGCGTTTCTCGTCCTGCTCGACGCGCCGCGCCACTCTGCGCGTCGCCGTGCCGTGCTGGTAGTCGTTGCGGGACTCGCAATCGCGTCCGGGGTGGGGCTGTCGATCTGGGTGACCTTCGCCTTCGCCATCTTCTGGCTGCTGTGGGTGCTCGTCAGTCTCGTGCGCGGACGCGCGCTCGATGCGTCGCTCGCGGTCGTCGCCGGCGCCATCGGCGTGCTCGCGGCAGCGCCATTCCTGTGGGATCTCGCTCGCGCCGGCATGCTCCACTCGGCGCCCGTCGTTCTCTGGGTTCGCGCATTCGCGCCCCTCGACGACTACCTCGACGCGATTGGGGCAGGCGATCGTCGCCGCCTGGTCTTCAGGTTCGCTGCGCTGCCGCTCAACTACGCGCTCGAGCTTGGCTTCTTCGCTGTCGCGAGCGGAGGCTATTGGTGGCGTCGTCGCCGTTCGGCGCACACGCTCGATCGCGGCGAGACCGGAGTGATTCTCATCGCGGTCACCGGACTCCTCGTGGGCTCGTTCGTGCAGTCCGCGATTCGTAGCAACGACCTCGGTTGGCGCGCGCTGATGCTCGCGCAGTTCGCCGCCCTGATCTGGAGCGGCCAGTTCGTGGCGAGCCTGCTGCGCGAGCGTGCTTCGCGCGCCTCCGACACGCCACGGCGAGGGTTTGCCGGACCCGCCGGACTCGCGCTTCTCTCTCTCCTCCTCGCGATCGGTCTCGCCTCGTCGGCCTACGATCTGGTGATGTCGCGCGTCTATCTCGTCGGTGCGCGCGCCGACGGTCCGTGGGCGTCGGTGAAGGTCTGGGGGCCGGGCGGCGCCGGGACCGCCTACGACGTGCGCGAGGCCTACGCGTGGGCGAACCACGCCCTCCCGCCAACCGCGGTGATCCAGGCTAACCCGAAGGCGCCCGTCGGTCTCGTGTACCTGCGCGCTCCGGTCGACGTGTTCGCCGGCCTCTACGCGAGCCGGCAGGCGATCGCGGGCGACGCGGAGTACGGTACGCTCTACGGTGTCCCGAAGGAGATCTACGATCGCGTCGCGAACCCGATCGCGCGGGTCTTCTCCGACAGCGCATCGGACGGCACGCTCGAGGCGGCGCAGCTATGCCGCCGGCTCGGCATCCGCGCATGGCTGGTCACGGTCGCGGATTCGGTGTTCCATGACCGGCGAAGCTGGGTATGGCGCGAGCCGGCGCTCTTCTCGAACCGCACCACGCGCGTGCTCGGATGCCCGCAAATGTCTGCGACGCAGTGGCCATGACCTTGGCGTCGCGCTTCCCATCGATCCGTAGAGGCCGCACATTCGGCGCACCCACGACACTGACCCGAGACACTCCGACTCCGCACGGGTGATTCGCTCTTCGTCCACATCTCCTGCTCGTCTCGTCGCAACGCGATACGTGCAGCCCCTCCGCGAAGGCGGGTCGCTCCCCGCGGTGGTGGACACCGACGCGGGCGGTCTCGTCGTCGTGAAGTTCCGTGGCGCGGGGCAGGGGGCAAAGGTTCTCGTCGCCGAGCTCATCGTCGGACTGCTCGCGCAGCACCTCGACCTGCCCGTTCCGGAGCTTTCCCTCGTCGAGGTGAGCGACCGCTTCGGTCGCAGCGAGCCCGATCCCGAGATCCAGGAGCTGCTCCGGCGGAGCCACGGCACGAACGTCGGGGCGCGCTACCTGGAGGGCGCGTTCAACTTCGACGGCGGTGCCGCCGGCGACCTCGTCTCGCCCGATCTCGCGGCGCGCATCGTCTGGCTCGATGCGTTCACGACGAACCCGGACCGCACGCCCCACAACCCGAACCTCCTCGTCTGGCAGCGGCGCCCCTGGCTCATCGACCACGGCGCTGCGCTGTACGCGCACCACGACTGGGGCTCGGTCGACGAGGCGCGCACCGTCACGAGCTTCCCGCTCATCCGTTCGCACGTCCTCCTCGCCGTGGCGGGCGATCTCGCCGCTGCCGACGCGGCGTGCGCGGCGCTCCTCACCCCCGACGTGATCGCCGGGGTCGTCGATGTCGTCCCCGACGAACTGTACCTCGACAGCGCCGGCGCACCGGCGGAGTTCGCATCCGCCGCCGACGCGCGCGAGCGGTATCGCACCTATCTCACGCGCCGGCTCATGCAGCCGCGCGCCTTCGCCGCGGAAGCGATCGCGGCGCAGGGCCAGGTCCGGCGCGAGCCGCTGCGCCACCTGTCAGCCCGCCGATGAGCGCGATGCTGGTGGATTACGATTTCGCCGTCCTGCGGGTCGTGCCCAGAGTGCACCTTGGGGCGTTCGTCAACGTCGGCGTCGTGGTCCACGCCCGAACGGCGGAGTTTCTCGCGTTGCGCGCCGTCACCGACGAGCGGGTGCTCGCCTCGCACGTGCACGGCCTCGACGCGGATCTGCTCGCCCGGTACTTGCGCTCGTGTGAGGCGATCTGCGCCGGCGAGGTCACCGCCGGCCCGATGGCGCTCGCGCCGCCGTCGGAGCGCTTCCACTGGCTCACCGCACCGCGTTCCGACGTGCTGCAGAGCTCACCGGTGCACGAGGGAATCTGCGACGATCCGCAGCGCGCGCTCGATGCGTTGTTCGAGGACTACGTCACGATCGGCCGTCCTGGCGGGAAGGGGGACGGATGCTAGCTTGGAACGAAGTCGCCCGCACGCTCATGATCACGGAGCTGATTCGATGAACGAGGCTCAACTCAAGGCTCTCCTCAGGAAGACGCAGGCCGCGGCAGCCCGCGCGAAGCCGAAGAAGAACCGCACCTACGACGCGACGCTCGACGCGACGCGTCCTCCCGCGGATGAAGCCACGGAAGCCGCCGACGCCGACGCCGCGGATCTGTTCGCCGAGATGAAGAAGCGCGAGTTCTAGCGATCGGGGAGGATGCATGTCGCGCGCGTTCGTCAACGAGGATGCTGGTGGTGCGGCGCCGCGACGCGGATTTGGGCTTCCCACACGCGACGCCCCCGGCTTCGATGCCGCCGCGGCCGAGGCACTGCTCGAAGCCGCGCGCACTGGTGAGACCGAGAGTGCCGAAGCGGCCACCGGGTACTACTGGGGAGAGCCGCGCCTGCGCGATCACGTCCAGCGCATCCTCGCCCGCGCCCGCGCGGCGCGCGACGAGCGATTGATCCAGCTCGCAGAGCGCTGGCTCCGATGACCGAGCTGCGGGGGGTCGCGACACCCGCGGAGCGAAGAGCCGGCGCCGTCGCCGCGCCCCCCGTGATTACGATGCACGCCGATGACGGCGCTATCGCCGAAGTGCACCGGCACGGCGCGCACGTCACCTCGTGGCGCCCCATGGGCGACGCCGAGAACCGGCTCTACCTCAGCCCCCGATCCGAGTTCGGTGGATCCGCCGCGATCCGCGGTGGCGTGCCGGTGATCTTCCCCCAGTTCGCCGCCGAGGGCCCGCTGCCGCGTCATGGCTTCGCGCGCACGTCGCTCTGGTCGCTCGGCGGCATCGGGCGAACGGCCGACGGCACCGCGGAGGTCGATTTCGTCCTTCGCGACAGCGCGGAGACGCGTGCCATCTGGGATGCTGGCTTCAAGGTGGTGCTCGCCGTGTCCGTCGTCGCACGACAGCTCGCGATCACCCTGCATGTCGAGAACGTGGGAGAGAAGACCTTCAGCTTCACCGCAGCGCTGCACACCTACCTGCGCGTGCGCGACGTCGGCGACGCGGAGATCCATGGGCTGCGCGGCACGCCGTACCGCGTTTCGGGCGACAGTACGCTCGTCTCCGACGACGCCGATCATCTCGTCATGCGTGACTACGTCGACCGCGTCTACGTCGGCGCCCCCTCGCGCCTGGAGCTCCGGGAGCGCGACCGCGCGATTATCGTCGACTCGAAGGGGTTTCGCGATGTGGTGATCTGGAATCCCGGCCGCGAGCGCGCCGCCGCGCTCCGCGATCTGGAGCCCGGCGACGAGCGGCGGTTCGTGTGTATCGAAGCGGCGGTGGTGCAGACGCCCGTCACGCTCGGCGCCGGTCGCCTGTGGGCCGGCACGCAAACCCTCACGGCACGGTGACCATGGATGACGCGATTCACGGCGACGCCGGCGAGAATCCCGCAGGTGACGAGGCCGCGAGCGCCGCGGCCGGACACGCCGACCTGCTCGCGCAGCTGAAGCAGCTCGAGGACTTCGCCGCACGCACGGTCGGAGAGGGCGAGTCGCTCCCGCCGCAGGCGACCGAGATGATCCTGCACCTCCGCGAGATCGTGGAGGCGCTCGACGGACTCTCCGCGAGCATGGCCGCTCCGCCGCCGAGCGATGCGAGCCCGTCGCAGCATACCGTGCAGGACGACGAGACCCGAGGCGCGTCCTGACGCCGGCGTTCGTCGTTCGCCAGGCCGCTAGCAGCACCGAGGTCGAGGCGGTGCGGCGGCTCGTGCTCGCCCATGTCGCCGAGCGCGCCTCGACGCCGGGGATCGAGCACATGCGCGCCGACGCAGTGCGTCTCCCGGGTCCGTACATCGCGCCGCTCGGCGCGATCTGGCTGGCGCAGGCGAACGGCGAGGCGATCGGCTGCGTCGCCCTGCGCCCACTCCCAGATGGCATCGGCGAGGTGAAGCGCATGTACGTCGAGGCTGCCTGGCGTGGCAACGGCGTGGGCCGCGCACTGCTGCAGACATTGATCGCGCACGCGCGCGCGCTCGGCTACCAGCAGCTCCGTCTCGGCACGATCACCGAGATGACCGCGGCACGCTCTCTTTACCAGTCGCTCGGCTTCGTACCGATCGATCGGTACCGGGCGGATGAGATGGTGGACACGGAGTTCTACGAGCTCGAGCTCCGGTAGCGCCCGACTCGGGCTCCCAACGCACGGCCGTACCTCGTACCAAATACGAGGTGCCCGGACCCACGCGAACACACCCACGAATGCACTTCGGCCGCCTGATACTGCTGTGTCATTCCTCGACTGCGCGAGCACTTCGTGCTCGCTCCGCTCGGAATGACAAAGTCTCACTTCTCCGGCGATCGCCGTGAAGCACTCACCACGCATTTGTGGGATCAGTATGCCAGTCCGAGTACATCGGTTGTACTTCGTACTCGGTACGGCAGTGCTTCTGAGTCTCGCCGCGCGTTCGGTCTCCGCCCAGACCAACCCCGACTCCGCATCGGCCTCGATCTCCGACAACAGCTTCCTCATCGAGGAGGCCTACAACCAGGAATCCGGCGTCGTCCAGCACATCTTCAACTACCGGCGCGCCCGCGACGGCGAGTGGCTGGCCACGTTCACCCAGGAGTGGCCGATCGGCGGACAGCGCGACCAGTTCAGCTACACGCTGCCGCTCCAATCGTCGCTCGGCTCGGGTGCGTCGATCGGCGACGCCGCGATCAACTATCGACGCCAGTTGCTCGGCCACGACGATGACCCTGTCTGGTTCGCGCCGCGACTGAGTCTCGTGCTGCCGTCGGGGAGCGCGCGGAAGGGTACGGGCGCTGGCGGGCCCGGTGTACAGCTGAACCTTCCGCTGAGCGTGCGTGTGAATCGGGCGCTCGTCACGCACTGGAACGCCGGCGCATCGATCACGCGCGCGCGGAGCGCGCTCGGTCCCCGCGGCACCGTTCGCTCCATGAGTGCGGGGGCAAGCGCGATCTGGCTCGCCGCGCCGACGTTTAACCTGATGCTCGAAACGGTGTGGGACCGCACCGAGGCGCTCGACGATGCCGGTGTGCGTGCGGCGGAGGACCACTTCGTGATCCTGCCCGGCGTGCGCGGCGCGATCAACCTGCCGCACGACTTCCAGATCGTCCCCGGCATCGGCGTACCGGTCGGCATCGGGCCGAGCCACGGCGAGCGCGATCTCTTCCTCTATCTGAGCTTCGAGCACCCATTCCGCTGACGGGGCGCTCGCGAGCGGCGAGTGCTTCGCCGCGCTAGTCCGCCGGCGAGTCGCTGTCCTGCTCGAGCTCCTCGCTCACGCCGCCGTCCGCGACGTTCGCGTCGCCCCGCGGACTGCGACTGCGCAGGTCTTCCGACTGCTCGCGCTCGGTGGCGCCATAGGACGTACCGCTGATGTCGCGCTCGCGACCGGTGCCGGGGGCATGCCGGTCCGTGTCGTTGTCCTTCGCTCGATCTCGGTCGCTCGCCATGCGTCGTCTCCTCTGTCGGGTGAATGTGGTTCACCGCCACGAGGGGCAACGAGCGTACCGCGACCCCTAACCGGGCTCCGGGGACACCCGGAGCACGCGTCGTCGCGCCGCGACGGCGTTCATTCCATTCTCGCCCACCGTGACGAGCTCGAGCCACGCGTCGCGTGGTACGAGCAGCGCGGAGTCGTCCAGGCTCGCGTCCGAGAACGCGACTACGGCCTGCTCGTCACGCTTGGCCGCGTCCACGAGGGCGAGCAGCGCGACCAGCGACGTCCACTCCGCGCCGAGTGGCATGAGGAGCACCCCCCGAGCCACCGTGTTCGTGAGCTGTGCCATGCCGAGCCGGATGGCAGCGATCGCCGAGCCCTGGGGGCGCGTACGCACGACGCGAGCACCGACCAGCGCATCGACCTCCGGCGCGAGCGCGACGACGACCGGTGATGCGCCGACGTCCGCCACGACGCGCGCGAGGTCGGCGAGCCGAACCGCGTCCGCCGGCGACGCGTCGTGTGCGATCAACAGACCCGCGAATGGGAACACGCGCGCCGTCATCGGTGGATCGACCCGCTCCGCGCTTGTAAAGTGGCTGGCACTGGCGTGGAGCATACGACACTCGCGACGCTCGAGCTACAGTCGTTGCCCATCCGCGCGCCGGCTCGTCTCTGAGCGGCTCCTCTCGACCTACATGCCCAATCGCTTCCACCCGGTCCTCCTCTTTCTCGCGCTGCTCGGCGCGTCGGCGTGCGCGTCCGACTCGCGCGCCGCACGCGTGCCCGCGCGCGATGCCGAGCACGTCACGACCCGCGCGCCCGAGGCCGATCAGGTCGCGCTGGCTGCAGCGCTCGTCGCGCAGCAGGGCGACAGCGGCGCGCGACGTGTGGCGCCCAAGCCGCGGGTGCTGACCGAAGCCGAGCAGCGTGTGGCCGACGGCATCGCGTTCGCCCCGAGCATGATCGAACGATTCGTCGTCGCGTCCCGCAACAAGCGTCTCCTGCTCGACCTCGGCCGGGTCGACCTCGAGACGAAGCAGGACGCGCAGCAGTTGGCGCTCGTGCGCCGTGTGGCGGCGCGCGTCGGACCGCTGTCGCACGTGTCGTTCGTCCGCGTTCGCGGCTCGTGGGGCGCGGAGATCGACTCGATCGTCGGATACGACGTCTGGAATGGCCGCGTCGTGGCCGTTCTCTCACCGAGCTCGCGCGCCGACTCCCTCCTCCGGAAGAGCGCGCCGCTGCTCGGCGTGGCGACGCGGATGCTCGTGCCGGCCGATACCGCCGCGACTGACACACTGGCGGTCGCGGGCGGGTGCGCGCGCGACAGCGTACCCCCCGCGTTGCCCGCACGCGTCGCCCTCGTGCGCGACTCGCTCGTGAAGTGGATGACGGATTCCCTCAAGCCGCCTTACGGGCTCCCCACCAGGCTCACCGTGCGCGGCGACACCGCGAGCGGATGCTTCGGACCGTGGCGTGCCGTCGTCGTCGTGACGACGCGCACGCCGGCGTTCGACTGGAGTGATGAGCGCACGCTGCTCGTCGCGCCGGATGGGAAGGCGGTCGCCGGACGACTGCGCGACCTGCGACTCCGCACGCACGAGTCGCTCGTCGCGTTCGATGCCGACGGCGACGGGATCGACGAGCTCGCGGCGCGCGGGCTCGCCCCACGCATGGGTGCGCAGAGCGTCCTCAAGCTCGATCCCGCGACGCGGCGGTTCTCGCGCTTCGCGTCGGGTTTCGCCTGGGAAACTCGCTGAGCGCACGATGCGGCTCGCCGCACCAGGCGAGCCGCGCGACTGGAACGCGTGCCCCGCGCGCAGTATTCACCATGCATGACTGCCTCACCGCTCGGAGGCCACGCGGCGTCCGGCTGGCCGCGCGCCCGATACCTCGCCGCCCCGACCTTCGAGACGATGCTCGGCACCGTCGCGAAGAACGTGGAGCTCTGGACGGCCATGTGGCGGCACGCACGCGTGGACGACGAATACGTTCGGCGCGTCTCAGCGCTTCCGGGGAGCTGGCACCTCCTCGTCCTCAGCGAGGACTGGTGTGGTGATGCCGTCAACACCGTGCCCATCGTGGCCAGGCTGGCCGAGCGCTGTCCCAACGTCGACCTTCGCGTGCTCGCGCGCGACGTGAACCCCGACATCATGGATGCGCATCTCACCGGCAGCTCGCGCTCGATCCCCGTGATCATCGTGCTCGACGAAGCGTACGAGGAGCGGAGCTGGTGGGGGCCGCGGCCCACCGTGCTGCAGCGCTGGGTTTCGGGGCAGGGCCAGCTGCTGGAGAAGACGGCGCGCTATCGCGAGGCGCGCACCTGGTACGCGCGCGATCGCGGGCGTACGACGCTGGAAGAGGTCGTGTCGATGCTCGAGCGCGCGGCGAGTACGCGCGTCGCCAGGCCCTGACGAACGTACGAAGGGGCGGCACCGCGAACGGTGTCGCCCCTTCGTCGTGCGGCGGAGATCATCGATCTCGCGCTCGCACCTCCCGACCGGAGTGGATCGCTTACTGCTCGAGCGACGCGGTCACCTTGTTCGCCTCCGCGTTGGCGGGCGACTCGATGACGAACACGACGCGCCGGTTCAGCTCTGCGCCCGGCTGGTCGCCCCACGCGCCCTTGCTCACCTGACGGGTCTCGCCGTAGCCGACGGTGTTGATGAGCGAGGCGTCGAGCCCCTTGCTCGAGACGTACGCCTTCACGGCCTCGGCGCGGCGCTGCGAGAGCGCGGCGTTGTACCGGTTGCTGCCGGCGGGATCGGCGAAGCCTTCGACCGTCACCTTGGCGCCGGTGTAGTGCTTGGAGACGACGTTCGCGAAGCGATCGAGCGCCGCGGCGTCCTCGGTGCGGACGGTCGCGTCATTGAACGCGAAGTGCACGGGGAAGGCGAACTGCAGTCCCTGCGCGACCTCGTTGATCTTCGCGCCGAACTCGGTACGGAGGTTCTGGAGATCCGTGCGCAGCGTCGCGATCTCGGCCTTCGTGGCCTCGTCGGCCTGCGTGCGAGCAGTCCGCTCCGAATCGAGCGCCGCGCCCTGCGCCACCGCCTGCGCGTCGACCCGCTTGTTCACGTACCCCTTCGTCGCGCAGGCGGACAAGGAAAACACTCCTGCGGCGCACAACGTCAGCGTTCTCATCGGGACTTTCATCGTTCGCTCCGGGATTGGGGATGGAAACTCTCCCGGCGCGCGACGCGAGAAACGTTCCTGACCGACCGGTTAGCCGGCGAAAATCTATTCCGTAAATCAAAGTGCGACATGCATTTACATGCCGCACTCCAAAAAGTCAGATCACAACACCTTTGTGTTTCACGTCACTTCATTCGTGTGAGGCCCCCGAACTCGACTCGCCCGCGGCCTGGAAGTGCACGTCCGTCGGATGCTTGTACGTCTTCCTGTGCACCGTCGTAGCGAACGCGGCCGACGCGATCGCCAGCAGAACGATGAACAGCGCGACTCCCCATCCTTCCTGCTTGAACGGGACGTAGCGATCGACGTACGGACGGGGGTTGGTGTCGTGCATGACGGCTCCGAGGAGAACGGTGATCATCAAAGCTACTCCCGTCGCGCCGAGGTGTCAGGGCCCCTCGTCGTTCCCCCCGCGGGCGGCCGACAAGTTGCGACGTGCCACGCACCGTTCGTACGTCGTCCGCGACATCGACACCGAGCGCACCCTATGGCAACGGCACTCCACGACCGCAGCGAGTCCATTCCGCTCCGACCCTTCGGCCGCACCGGCGAGACAGTCTCCGCGCTCGGACTCGGCGGCTTTCATCTCGGCGAGATCGGCACCGAGCGCGAGGCCACCTCGATCATCCATCGCGCCATCGACGCCGGCATCACCTTCATGGACAACGCGTGGGAGTATCACGACGGCGTGAGCGAGATGCGCATGGGGAAAGCGCTCGCGAACGGGTGGCGGCAGAAGGTCTTTCTGATGACGAAGGTCTGTACCCACGGCCGCGATGCGAAGACGGCGATGCGCATGCTCGAGGAATCGCTTCGCCGTCTCAAGACGGATCATCTCGATCTCTGGCAGGTGCACGAGGTCGCGTACTGGGGCGATCCCGAGCGCCACTTCGCGAAGGGCGGCGTGATCGAGGCGCTCGACCGCGCGAAGGCGAAGGGACTGGTGCGCTTCGTCGGCTTCACCGGCCACAAGGATCCCGCGCTGCATCTTCAGATGCTGTCGTACGGCTACGCCTTCGACAGCTGCCAGATGCCCCTCAACTGCTTCGACGCCACCTTCCGCAGCTTCGAGCAGCAGGTGCTTCCCGAGTGCCAGCGGCAGGGGATCGCGGCGATCGGGATGAAGACGTTTGGCGGTGAGGGGGACGTGCTCAGGAAGCGTGTCGTGGCCCCCGCCGACGCGCTGCGCTATGCGATGAGCCTTCCCGTCGCTGTCACCGTCACCGGCATCGACTCGGCACGCGTGCTGCGCCAGAACGTCGGTATCGCGCGCGGCTTCCAGCCGATGGGCTCTCTGGAGATGCAACGCCTGCGCACGCACCACGCCGAACACGCCATGGATGGCCGGTTCGAGCTGTACAAGACGACGGCCAAGCACGAAGCGGACGTCGGGCGCAAGCAGCGCGGATTCCCCCTTCAGGCCGAGCTGGGCGGCTGACGTTCGAAAGCTGTGAGTTGGTTGGTTAGATGGCGGGTTCGTGCGATCTCACCAACCCTCGATCCAACCAACCAACTCATTCCTCGCTGTCGCTCGAGTGGCAGCATGGTGCGGAGGCACGCATCGTTCCGGGGAGTTCGACTGTCAGATGGTGAACGACCCGCTTTCACCACGTGAAGTCCGCCCTCGTCGACCAGCTCGGTGCCGCCCTCGGACCCGCCTACACCATCGAGCGTGAGCTCGAGGGAGGCGGCATGGCGCGCGTGTTCGTCGCGTTCGACGATACACTGCAGCGCCGAGTCGCGGTCAAGGTGCTTCCGGAACACATGGCTGCCGCCGTGTCGGTCGATCGATTCCGTCGCGAGATCCTGCTCTCGGCGGGCCTCCAGCATCCGCACATCGTGGGAGTGCTGAGCGCCGGCATCGCCGACGGGCTGCCGTACTTCGTCATGCCATACGTCGACGGCGAGTCGCTCGGGACGAGACTCCTCACGCACGGTCGGCTCACCGTGCCGCAGGCCGTCTCGATCATGAAGGACGTCGCGCGCGCGCTCGCCTACGCCCACGAGCGCGGCGTCGTGCACCGCGACATCAAGCCGCACAACATCCTGCTCGCCGGCGGCGCCGCCACCGTCACCGACTTCGGCGTCGCCAAGGCACTGAGTAGCGCCCAGCGCAGCGGTGACGGACCGGGCACGACGCTCACCGACGCCGGTACGTCGCTCGGCACGCCGCTGTACATGGCGCCAGAGCAGGCCGCGGCCGATCCCGACATCGACCATCGCGCCGACATCTACGCGTTCGGGGTGACCGCGTACGAGATGCTCGTCGGCGAGCCGCCATTCGCCGGGCTGGGTCCCCGTGCGCTCATGACGGCGCGCATGACGGAGGATCCACCTCACGTGTGCGCCGTGCGCCCCGACGTACCAAAGGTGCTGGCTGATCTCGTCATGCGGTGCCTCGAGCGCGATCCCGCCGACCGGCCGCAGACCGCGCACGACGTGCTCGTCGCGCTCGACGATCCGGCGATGGTGAGTGGCGCATTCGGGACGCCGTCGACGGGCTCGGGCGGGCGGTGGCGTCGCGCGCGCGACTGGCGCGTGATCGCCGCGATGCTCGTCGCCGCCGCCGCGGCGGGCGCCGGACTCTTCGCGGCCTCTCGTCGTGACGTCGAGGTGGGCCCCACGCCAGCGAGTCTCGCGGCCGTGCCCGCCGCGGCCGCCGTGTCGCGGGTCGTCGTCCTCCCGCTCGTCAGCATCGGCGCCGATTCCGCCAATGCCTATCTGGCGGACGGGATCACCAACGAGCTGGCTTCCGCGCTCTCGCGCGTGCCGGGCGTGCAGGTCGTCTCGCCGACGCGCGCAGCGGCGCTGCTCGCCTCGGGCCGATCGCCGAGCGACGTCGGGCGCGAGCTGGGAGTGACGCGCCAGCTCGAGGGCACCGTGCAGCGGGAGGGAAAGCGCCTGCGCGTCACTGCGCGTCTCGTCGATGTGCGTGACGGCACGATGACCTGGTCGGACACGTACGAGCGCGACGTGACCGACCTCCTGTCGGTGCAGGACGAGCTCACGCGCGTCATCACCGGTGCCGTGCGCGAGGCGATCGGCGCGCGCATCCAGCCCGCTGACACCGCGCCGTCGCCGGCGCTCGCCTCGGTGAGCAGTGAGGCGTACGACCTGTATCTGCGGGGGCGGTTCCAGCTCAACAGGCGCAGCGCGGGCTCGCTGCGGCAGGCGATCTCGTACTTCGAACAGGCCATCGCGAAGGATCGCGACCTCGCGCCGGCGTACAGCGGGCTCGCCGCGGCGCAGGG
This sequence comes from Gemmatimonadaceae bacterium, assembly GCA_045804245.1. GTDB lineage: Bacteria > Gemmatimonadota > Gemmatimonadetes > Gemmatimonadales > Gemmatimonadaceae > AG11. The sequence continues at coordinate 15,144 of JBJMNN010000013.1, forward strand.
ACTGCTCCCGCTCTACGCCAACGTCGGCGCGGCGCGGCTGCTCGCCGACGGACTACGCAACGCCGGCCGCGCCATCGCGCTCGACAGCAATCTTGCCGAAGCGTGGGCGGCGCGTGGCGTCCTGCACGAGCGCGGCTGGCAGTGGGCGGAGTCCGAGCGCGACTTCCGGCGTGCGATCGCGATCGACCCGGTCAACGCGCCCGCGCACCAGTGGCTCGGCGAGCTGTTGCTGGTGCGCGGGCGCGCGCGCGAGGCGATTGCTGCTTTGCAGCGCGCTTCGCAGCTCGACGCGGGATCGCCGATCGTCGTCGGCTCGCTCGGCGTCGCGCTGGCGCTCGCCGGCCGCAACGCCGAAGCGCTCGCTGCCGCGGAGCGCGCCGTCTCGTACGACTCGACGCAGCTCATCGCGCGCATCATGCTCGGCCAGGTGCGGCTCTACGCGCGACGTCCGGCCGATGCGATCGCCCCGCTCGAGGCGGCGGCGCAGATCGATCCATCGTCCACAACGGCGCTCGGGCTGCTCGGGTACGCCTTCGGCCAGCTCGGCGACGCCGACGCGGCGCACCGCACGTCCGCACGCATCGAGGCATTGCCGGCGGGGCCCGGCAGGGAGCTCGCGATCGGTCGCATCGCGCTCGGGCTGGGCGACACGGCGCAGGCCGTGACGCAGCTCGAGCGCGCCGCGAAGGCGAAGGATCCGTTTTTCTCCACCGAATCGGCACGCTCGCCGATCTTCGCACCGTTGCTGAGCAACTCGCGGTACCAGGCACTGCTGCGCTCGGTGGGATTGTAGCGCGGCTCGATGACCTCACATGCGTCGGACGATTCCACACGCCGGAGGCTCGAGCAACAGGGCTCCACGCGCAACGTGTTTTCACGCGGAGGCGCAGAGGAGCGCAGAGGCGCAGAGAACTGCGCTCCCACTGTTATTTCGAGCGAGCGCAGCGAGTCGAGGAATCTGCACCTGCTTTCCGGGTCGGCTGCATGGAGCGCCGCAGCGCCCCTCTCCAGCCACACCTCCAAAAGGAAGACTTTGGGGTCTGCATTCAGCCGGTCGTAGCACCGCGAGCTTGCTCGGTCCTCCGCGCCTCTGCGTCCCTCCGCGCCTCTGCGTGAAACTCCGCTGCGAAGTAGCCCGATCGCGCGAACCTCCGGTGCGAAGAGCTTGCTCGCCCTTGCATGTGCACGACATCCATCGCGCCACTAACTTCCCGTCATGACCGGGGTGCCGGCGGCACGTCCGTCGCCGGCTGAGAGAGTCCCGTTGAACCTGATCCGGTTCGTACCGGCGTAGGGAGTCCGACAGATGATCATGAGCACCAGGAGCAACACGCAGATGCGTGCCGCGCGCGACGGCATCATCACCGACGCGATGCGCGTCGTCGCCGAGCGGGAGCAGCTGAGCCCAGAGCTCGTGCGAAGCGAAGCGGCCCGCGGCCGCCTCGTCATCCCCGCCAACGTGCACCACCTCGCCGGCTCGCTCGTGCCGATGGCCGTCGGGAAGGTCGCGAAGGTCAAGATCAACGCGAACATCGGCAATTCCGCCGTCACGAGCGACATCGACGGCGAATTGGAGAAGCTGCAGTTCGCGGTGAAATACGGCGCTGATACCGTGATGGATCTCTCGACGGGCCACGCCCTCGACGAGACGCGCGAGGCGATCATCAAGGCGTCGCCGGTGCCGATCGGCACCGTGCCGATCTATCAGGCGATCCAGCAGGTGAAGGAGGTGACCGACCTCACCGCCGATCTGCTGCTTGAAGTAATCGAGCACCAGGCGAAGCAGGGCGTGGACTACATGACCATCCACGCCGGCATCCTGTTCGAGCACCTGCCGCTCGTGTACGGTCGCGTCACCGGCATCGTGAGCCGCGGCGGCTCGCTGCACGCCGTGTGGATGATGCATCACCGCAAGCAGAACCCGCTCTACGAGCGCTACGACGACGTGCTCGACATCCTGCGCCGGTACGACGTCACCATCTCGCTCGGCGACTCGCTGCGCCCCGGCTCGATCCACGACGCGAGCGACCGCGCGCAGTTCGCCGAGCTCGAGACCCTCGGCGAGCTTACGAAGCGCGCGTGGGAGAAGGACGTGCAGGTGATGGTCGAAGGACCCGGCCACATCCCGATGCACCAGATCGAGATGAACGTCCGCAAGCAGAAGGAGATCTGCCATGAGGCGCCGTTCTACACACTCGGTCCTCTGGTCACCGACATCGCGCCCGGCTACGATCACATCACGAGCGCGATCGGCGCGGCGATGATCGGCTGGTACGGCGCCGACATGCTCTGCTACGTCACGCCGAAGGAGCACCTCGGTCTCCCGAACGCGGAGGACGTGCGCAACGGCGTGATCGCCTACAAGATCGCCGCGCACGCCGCCGACGTCGCACGCGGCCGACCGGGCGCGACGGACCGCGACGACGCGCTCTCTCGCGCGCGCTACCGCTTCGACTGGAACGAGCAGTTCGAGCTCTCCCTCGACCCCGATCGCGCCCGCGAGTACCACGACGAGGCGCTGCCGGCGGAGTACTTCAAGAGCGCCGAGTTCTGCGCGATGTGCGGGCCGAAGTTCTGCTCGATGCACCACACCCGCACGATCGACGAGCAGATCGAGGCGCTGGCGCAGGAGCAGGGGCTCGTCCCCTCGGCCCGCGCGCCGCGCGAGACCGAGTACGCTCGGGAGCTGGCCGGCGCCGGAGACTGACCCGGCCAGACCGGAGCGGGATTTCGGGGCAAAACGCCCCATTCAGTATCCAGACCGGCCAGATGGGCGACACTTCCAGGTGTCGCCCATCTGCTTTCTCGCTTCCTCCGGTCTCCGACTCCCACTCGCTCCATGCGCACGATCCCTCTCGCCATCATCGGAGCGCCCTTCGCCGCCTGGGCGGTGTACGCCTGCCTTGGCGTCCTCGGGGTGACAGGTCCCGCAGCGGTGATTCTCGCCGCGCTCTGGGCTGTGCTCTGGCTCGCGGTCGTGCACCTCGGACCGAGCTCCAGACTGTTCCGGCGTCGGCATTCCGGCGCGCGCGGCACCCCCGGCGGCCGCGGTGCGTGGTCGGGCGCGGTGCTCTGCTCGTGCTTTCTGCCGATCCCCGTGTACGCGCTCAGCGTCCTGCTCGAGTGGATCGATGTCGCCTCGGCGGCTCTGACGCTGCCGCTCATCGCGATGCTCGCCGTCCCCCTGCCGGCCGCACTCTGGTGGATGCTCCTCCGGCCCGGCTCGACCGACGTGGACGGCGAGATCATCCATCCGCTCGGCTGGCGACGGTTCACGCCGCACGCGCCGAGCGGCGTCATCCCGCCGAGAAAGACCCCGGACCACCGGTAACCTCGCGGCTCCGCAACGTCCGCTTGCCCCGCGCACAACGTCTGATGTGATTTCGACGCGATGCTCGCGTCGATCAGGCTGTTCTTCGCCATTCTCGGACGATTGAGTCCCGCGCTCGCGGGGCGCTTCGCCGCGAAGTTGTTCGCCCGGCCGCGCCGCCACGCGCGGCCCGATCGGGAGCGCGAGCTGATCGCGCGCGGCGCGCGCCTCGCCCTCCCCGACGGACTCCACGCCACCGCGTGGGGCGCCGGCCCCACCGTCCTCCTCGTCCACGGCTGGGAGGGCCGCGGTGCGCAGCTCGGCGCATTCGTCGATCCGCTCGTCGCCGCGGGATATCGCGTCGTCGCGCTCGACGGCCCGGCGCACGGCGACTCGCCGGGCGTCACCACCACCGGACCCGAGTTCGCGCAGGCACTCGTGGCGACGCGCGATGTCGTCGGCCCGCTCGCGGCAGTCGTCGGTCACTCGTTCGGCGGGTTCACCTCGCTGCTCGCCGTGTCGCGCGGACTGCCCACCGCCCGGATCGTGACCATCGGCACGCCGGCATCGGTGCCGGAAGTGCTGCGAGACTTTCTGCGCCTCATCCGGCTTCCCGAGCGAGCGCTTCCGTCGATGATCGCGGCGCTCGAAGCACGCGTCCGCGCGCCGATGGCGAGCTTCGAAGTCGAGGCGTTCGCGCCGACCGTTCAGGTGCCGGTGCTCGTCGTGCACGACACCGACGATCGCGAAGTGCCGTACGCGGACGGTCAGCGCCTCGCCGACGTGTTCGGCGCACGCCTGCTCACGACCAACGGCCTCGGCCACCGGCGCATCCTCTACGCGCCCGAAGTCGTCGTCGCCGTGGTGGAGTTCATCGAAGAAGGGCGCCGCATCGGCGCGACGTACGACTCGGCGATGAAGCAGAGATGAGAGCGACTCGCGTCAACGAGAACGGCGGTCCCGAAGTGCTCCGCGTCGAGACGGTCGACGATCCGATCCCCGGTCCGGGCGAAGTGCTCGTCCGCGTCGAAGCGACAGGGGTGAACTTCATCGAGATCTACCAGCGGAAGGGGATGTACAAGACGCCGCTTCCTTCCATCCCGGGCGAGGAAGGCGCCGGCACTGTCGCGGCGGTCGGCCCAGGCGTGTCCGACTTGCAGGTGGGTGATCGCGTCGTGTCGTACAACCTCAAGGGGTCGTACGCCGAGCTCGCCCTCGCCGATGCGGACCGGCTCATCGCCGTGCCCGATGACGTCAGCACTCGCGATGCCGCCGCGGTGATGCTGCAAGGCATGACGGCGCACTACCTCGTGACGTCCGTCTACGCGCTGCAGCCGGGCGACACGTGCCTTGTACATGCCGCCGCCGGCGGTGTCGGCCTGCTGCTCTGCCAGATGGCGAAGCGGCGCAACGCGATCGTCATCGGCACGGTGTCGTCGGAGGAGAAGGCCGCGCTGGCGCGCGAGGCTGGTGCCGACGAGGTGATCATCTACACCAAACAGGATTTCGTCGCCGAGGTCGCGCGCATCACCGGCGGCAAGCTGGTGCAGGTCGTCTACGACTCGGTCGGCGCGACGACGTTCGAGAAGAGTCTGCAGTGCCTCGCGCGACGAGGCATGATGGCTACGTTCGGACAGTCGAGCGGCATGGTACCGCCGTTGGACCCTCTCCTGCTCCTTCGTCACGGCTCGCTCTTCCTCACTCGGCCGACGCTCGCGCACTACGCCGCAGCGCGAGACGAGCTCGTGTGGCGTGCCGGTGACGTGCTCGGCTGGGTCCGCGATGGCTCGCTTAAGGTGCGCATCGACCGCGCGGTCCCGCTCGCCGAGGCGGGCGAGGCACATCGCGCACTCGAGGAGCGGCGCACGACGGGAAAGGTTCTGCTCATCCCGTGACGCGCGCGCGGTTACGGGCCCCGTCGCCGCGCGTCACGATTGCGATGCGACGCCGCGTCCTGCCGTTCACTCTCGCGCTGCTGTCGGCCGCCTGCTCCCGGCAGGTGCTCTCGACCGCACCCGCACCCGCGCCGCGATCCGCGACGAGCCGCGGGTCACGCGTGTCAGTGCCCACGCGCGAGCCGCTGTCGAGCTCGGAGACCGTGAACTACATCCTCGGCCGCGGACTGCTCGTGCCCGTGGCGGGTGTCGCCGTCTCGCAGCTCAGTGACACCTTCGACGAGGGACGCGAGGGCGGCCGCGTGCATCGTGCGCTCGACATCCTCGCGCCGCGCGGAACGCCGGTCCTCGCCGCCGACGACGGACGCCTGTTGCGTGTGCGGCCCAACGCGCTCGGCGGCAACACCGTGTACGCGACCGACCCGCAGGGTCGCGTCGTGTATTACTATGCCCATCTCGACGCCTATCAGCCCGGGCTCGTCGAGGGAGCGACGATCGCGCGCGGGGATGTGCTCGGCACCGTCGGCACGACGGGGAACGCGCCGAAGGACACGCCTCACCTCCACTTCCAGGTCATGCGCATGCCTCCCGACGGCAGGTACTGGGACGGCGACGCGATCAACCCGTACCCGCTCTTCCTTCTCCTGCACGCCGCACGGCCATGACCCTGTCGTCGAAGGAGCGCGCCGCTCTGCGCGCCGAGGCGCATCATCTCGCCCCGCTCGTCCACGTCGGGCATCACGGGCTCACCGACGCGCTGCGTCAGACGCTCGACGATGCGCTCCGTACGCACGAGCTGGTGAAGGTGGCGCTGGCCAAGTCCACCGACGTCTCGGCGAAGGATGCGGCCCATCGGCTGGCCGAGCAGCTCGGCGCCGACGTCGTGCAGACGATCGGTCGGACCTGTACGCTCTATCGGGAAAACCCTGACCTCGAGCGAAAGAAGGGCGCACCACCGCCCTGGCGCTGAGTGGTCCCGTTGTCGCGAGAGTGAATCACGTTATCTTGGACAAAACGACTTCACTTTGCGGGATCCACTGAGGCGAACATGCCCTACGTCATTACCGAAGCCTGCATCAACACCAAGGACAAGGCGTGCGTGGACGTCTGTCCGGTGGATTGCATCTATGAGGGCGAGCAGCAGCTCTATATCCACCCCGACGAGTGCATCGACTGCGGGGCCTGCGAGCCCGAGTGTCCGGTGACGGCAATCTTCCCGGAAGAGGACGTGCCCGCGAATCTGAAATCGTACGTCCAGTTGAATCGCGACGTCTTCAAGAGCGACACTCCACCCGGCCGCCCGACTCGCTGACGACGGGCCGGCGCAGGCGCGCGCGATGCTTCGCGCCCTGACCTTCGACTACTGGGATACGCTGTACGAGGGCGGTGCGCTCCCCGAGCGCGTCGCCCTTCGCCGCACTGCGGTCGGCGCGTTGCTCGGCGCGTACGGCCGCGCGCTCCCCGAGGAGCAGCTCCGCACGCTGTACGAGGAGTCGGGGCGCGAGGCCGAGCGGTGGTGGAGCGAGGAGCAGCGCGGCTACACGACGAACGATCGCCTGCGCTGGATCCTCGAACGGGCCGCCGTGCAGCCCAGGGAGGGATGCGAGCATGTGGCCGCGGCCGCCGACGCCGTGGATAACGCGCTGCTCATGCTCCCGCCCGCAATGCTGCCGGGAGCGTGGCAGATGCTGCGCGTGCTGCGCCGCCACTTCGCGCTCGCCGTCATCAGCGACACCGGTTTCGCCTCGGGCCGCGCGCAGGACCGCCTGCTGCAGAAGGACGCCGCCCGCGACTTCTTCAGCGCGACGATCTACTCGATGGACGTCGGCCACGCGAAGCCGCGTCCCGAGATCTTCCGCCGTGCCCTCGACATCCTCGGCGTCGCGCCGCACGAGATCCTGCACATCGGCGACAACGAGCGCACCGACGTGCGCGGCGCCCTCGCTGCCGGCTTCCGCGCCATCCGCCTCGACGTCGTCAGCACGGGCGGCCCGAGTGAGGCGGAGTACGTGGCGCGGAGCTATGAGGGGCTGACGGAGTATCTGTTGACGCAGGACCGGTAGTCGGTTTTCGGTTGTCGGTTATCGGCAGGCACGCCGAGCCGGTCACGCTATATCAGTTCCCGTCGGCCGACGTGAACCGACAACCGATAACCGACGACGATCACAGGCTCCAGCCGAATCTCTGCTTCGCCACGAACACGCCTGTAATCACCGCATACTGCAGAAACGTCGACAGCTCACTCCGCCACGCTTCACCCCAGTGATGCTCGCCGGCCTCTCGCACCGCCGGCCGACGCGGGAACCAGCGCGGCGTGCGTGACTTGTACGCCAGGTACTCGTGGCCGAAGATCGACTCGAGCACGCCCTCCTCGTAGCGCACGATCAGCGTGTACTCGATGGCGAACAGCACCACGGCGACGGGGATGAACCACAGCACCCCGGAGATCACCGTGAAGCCCATCCAGATCAGGAAGTTCCCAACGTAGAGTGGATTCCGCATCCACGCGAAGATCCCGTACGTGACGAGACGCTGCACCGTACGCGAGCGGCGCCGTGTCACCGTTCCCGCGGCGGCGACGCCGGCGAGCCGGATCGCCTCGCCGAGCACGATGAGCGCGAAGCCCAGGAGCCAGTTGCGCGGCCCCATCGCTCCGCGTGCCAGCAGCGGCACGAGCAGGAACGGGACGGGAAGCCATCCACGATGGCGGAACAGCACGGCGCCCATCCGCGCGCTGGGACGCCGCTCCGCCTCCGAGATCTCGGGCGGCGTGGGCGCAGGGGCGGATGGCGACGAATCGGTGGATGACATGGACGATGACGAGAGACGAATGCGGGGCGAGGCCGAAAGCTCGTCGGCGCGCCCTCGATGCTCAAGCGCGCCGGTCCGCCTCGCCACCGCACTCAGTCGTAGAGCAGCGTGCCGAGGAACTCGCTCACGACGTGATTGAACGCGGCCGGTCGTTCGAGCGGAGAGAGGTGGCCGCCGTGCTCGAGGATCTCCACGCGACTGTTCGGAATCGACGACGCCATGCTCCGCAACACCTCGGGCGGCGTGATACCGTCTTCGGCGCCACCGACGACCAGCGTGGGGACGTCGATCGTTCCGAGCAGCGGCGTCGAGTCGGGGCGCTCGGCCATCGCGCGCAGCGCACCGATGGCACCCTCGGCGGGCACGGACGCCATCATGCGTCGCACCGTCTCCGCCAGCGGCGCCTGTCGCTCGAGCGTCGAGCGCGAGAGGCTCGGGTGTAGCTGACGCGCCGCGAGCGCTGACATCCCTTCCTGCTCGATCAGCGAGATAAGTCTCGCGCGATTGGCGCGCATCTCGTCGGTGTCGGCGGTGGCGCGCGTGTCCGCGAGAATGAGAGCCCGGATGCGGTCGCGATGGCGCCGCAGCATCGAGAACGCGATGTACCCACCCATCGACAATCCGCACACCACCGCGCGTGCGATGCCGAGCGACTGGAGGAAGGCCGCGAGATCGTCGGCGTACTGGTCGATCGTGTATGGGCCCCGTACCGTCGACCCACCGACGCCGCGCAGATCGGGCGCGATCACGCGGGCGTACGTCGCGAGCCCGCCGAGCTGGCCCGCCCACATCGTGCGGTCGTGTGGCCAGCCGTGCACCAGCACCAGCGGCATGCCGCTCCCCGCTTCGTCGTAGGCGAGCTCCAATCCGCCTGGCAGCAGCGCGATCATCGTTCGGCTCCGCGATAGGCGCCCGAATCCCGGCGACTGATCGCACCGGCGTCGAGCCATCGTCCATCGAACGTTAGCCAGTAGAGGATACGCTGGGCAGGCGCCGCCCGCGCATGTGCGAGTGCCGCGGCGAGCGCCTTCGCGCTGTACGTGCCCTCGAGCGTCGGTCCATCGCGCGCGAGCAGCAGCTCCTGCGACGTGCGCGACGCGTGCGTCTCGCGCGCGTACGCACCACCGTACTGCGCCCCTTCGATCGCGAAGCGCGCCTCGTCGATCACGGGCGCGCGGACGCCGGCCCGCGCGGCGAACAGCGCGGCTGTTCGCCGCGCGAGGCTCAGCACGCGTCGTCGGTTGGCGACCACGCGCGGCACGACACGCACGCCGAGCACGCGGGTCGGCAGCCCCGCGATCGCGAGCCCCACCAGCAGCCCAGCCGCGGTCCCTCCGCTTCCGAGCGGCACCACCAGCGCGTCAGGAGGCGGCACATGCTCGCGCTCGAGCTGATGCGCCAGCTCGAGCGCTGCCGCGGTGTGACCGAGCGCGCCGAGCGGAGTGCTGCCACCAGCGGGGATCCATCGCACGCGCCGGAACAGGCGGCGCGCCGCGGCCCGGATCATCGCCGTCGCCGGCGACGATGCCGTGGTGACGCGCGCGATCTCACGCAGGTGCGCCGCAGTGGCGAGCGACACGTCGTGCTCCTCCTGCGGCCAGGTGATCACTTCCGTGTGGGCTCCGAGTTGCGTGCCGAAGTGGGCGACGGCGAGCGCGTGTGTCGAGCCAGTCGAGCCCACCGTGAGCACCACGTCGTCAGGGCCGACGCCGGCGAGCAGCAGCTCGAGCGCCCGCGCCTTATTCCCGCCGAGCGTAGGCGTGGTGAGATCGTCGCGCTTCACGAGCATGGACGTGCCGCCCAGCTCCCAGTGCTCGACCGGAGTCTCGCGCACGCCGAGGTCCACGCGCGGCAGTGCCTGGTGCAATCGCGGCCAGCGAGTGGTCAGCGAGTCCACCGTCAGGCGGCCGTCGCCCCCTCCAGCCCCTCATCCAGCTCGGGATCGAACCCGTCGTTCCGCGACTCGGATGCCCGAGCCGCCCCGGCGCTCGCCTGCTCGACGTACAGCACCTGCACCATGACCATCGCGGTCGCGAGCAGCGGTACCGCGACCATCAGACCCAGGAAGCCGAACACCAGCGCCAGCAGCGCCTGCGTGATCACCGTGAGGGCCGGCGGCAGGTCCATCCCGCCTTTCATGAGCAGCGGAATCAGGATGTGATTCTCGAGAAACTGGATTCCCCAGTACGCCACGGCGACCATCGCTGCCTTCTCGGGGGAGTCGAGAAAGCCCATCGCCACCCCCGGGATCGCGCTGAGCAGCGGGCCAACGGTGGGGATGAACTCGAACAGTCCGGCCAGCACGCCGAGCACGAACGCCGCCTTCACGTCGAGGATCAGCAACACGATCGTCGTCACCGCCCCGATGACGAGCATCGCGATGAGCTGCGTCACGAGCCACTTGCGCAGTACACTGGCCACGCGGTCCATGACGACCGCGGCCTGCCCTCGACGCCGATGCGGGATCAGCGCGAGCACGCCGCGTCGGTACAGCTGCGGATCGGCCGCGAGGTAGATGCTCAGGAAGACGACGATGAGAAAGCCACCGAGCGCTTCCACCGTGTGCGTGAGGAAGGGGAAGAGGTAGCGTGTCGCCCCGCCCAGCTTCTCCTGTATGCGCTGCTGCAGCGGCGGCGGACCCTGCGCCTGGGGCGACGCCTCGCCGCCAGCGGCTGACGGGACCGGCTGGCCGACGGTGCCGGCCGCCGGCGCCGCTCCGGTGGTGCCCTGCGCCGATGTGTCGCCACCCGCCGCCCCTCCCGGGCGCGCGACAGCATCACTTCCGCCGAGCAGGATGCTGAACATCCCGCTCTGGCGCTTGTTGAGCCACTGCTCCACGCGATCGACCGCCTCGGGGAGCTTCTGCCGAAGCTCCGCCCCCTGCGAGCGCAGCGTCGGGGCGAGCCACGCGCCGAATCCGATCATCAGCCCGAAGAAGGAGAGGACGATGAGGGCCGCTCCCGCGCCGCGTGGGATTCGCAGCCGCTCGAGGCGGTCCGCGCCCGCCGAGACGGCGATGGCGAACAGGACCCCCAGGAAGGCGACCAGGAAGAGTGCGTTGGCGAACCAGAGGAGGCGGAGCGCCAGGTACATCGCGAGCACCAGCCCCGCGGTTCGCACCACGTCCCGGCTTCGCCACCCGACCTTGCGGTGGTGCCGGACGTCGCGCCGTCCGTGGGTGGGGGGCGTGCTCAGCGCCTTCGGATCGACCGAGTCGGCCTTGGCACGAGGGATGTCACCGGCGTCGAGCGTGGAGTCCGTCATGCGATGAGCTCGGATCGGATGCGCGGGAACGACCGCTCGTCGTCACGGTGCAAACGGCGTGACGCGATCGTGCGAGGCGCTACATTACCGCGGGATCCGATCCGCCAACAGAGTGAGGAGTAAGCGTGGCAGAGCGCGCGAACGCCGCATCGTTCGAGTATCTCGACACGGTCGCCGACGTCGAGAAGTTCACCGCCGAGATCGCGAAGACGCGCGAGATCGCACTCGATACCGAAGGGGCGAGCTTTCACCGCTTCGTCGATCGCGTCTACCTGCTCCAGCTGTCGACCCGCAGCCGCCACGCCGTCATCGACCCCCTGCCGATAGGCGTACCGCCGGGCCTCGGTGCGCTCCTCGAGGATCCCGAGGTCGAGGTCGTGTTTCACGATGCCGACTACGACCTGCGCCTGCTGAAGCAGGACTACGGCTGGCACATACGCACTATCTTCGACACTCGCATCGCGGCGCAGCTGCTCGGCTACACCGCCTTCGGGCTCGCCGCGCTGCTCGAGCGCTTCTTCGACGTCAAGCTCGACAAGAAGCACCAGCGCGCCGACTGGTCGATGCGCCCGCTCACGAGCGACATGCTCGACTACGCGGCGCAGGACACGCGCTACCTGCTGCAGCTCAGGGATCATATGGCGTCTGAGCTGGAGCGCATGGGACGCACCGCGTGGGCGCGCGAGGAGTTCGCGCTGCTCGAAGGGACGCGCTGGACCGACGACGAGCCCGGAACGTCGTATCTGCGGATGAAAGGCGCGCGCGATCTGAGCCGCCGCGAGCTTGCCGTCCTGCGCGAGCTCGTTCCCTGGCGCGACGCCGTGGCCGGTGTGCTCGACCGTGCGACCTTTCGCGTGCTGGGCAACGAGCCGCTGCTGGAGATCGCTCGCACGCAGCCGCAATCCAGGGAGGCGCTGAGCAAGATCAAGGGAATGCCCCGCGCGATCCTGGAGCAGCGCGGCGCCGACCTGCTCGACGCCGTGCGACGCGCACTCGCCGTACCGGACGCCGAGCTTCCCAAGTTTCCACGCGCGGCGCGATGGGACCGCGATCCCGAGTTCGACGCGCGCGTCACTGCGTTGAAGGCCGCCCGTGATGCCGCCGCCAAGCGCCTGGAGCTCGACCCCGGCGTCCTCTGCTCACGCGATCGCCTCGAGGCCGTCGCGCGCAAGAACCCGGCGACGGTCGAGGACGTAACCGAAGTGCCGGAGCTCCGCCGCTGGCAGGTCGCCGAGCTCGGCGCCGACTTCGTGAAGGCGCTGGAGCCGCACCGCAAGAAAAAGAAAAGCGCGGAAGTTCCGAGTACCTGAGCTCCCGGCAGGGCAGTGGTCTCGCCCTTACAGCCCCATGTACGCGCGCACCCTCGGCTCGATCCGATCGGGCGACCAGAACGGCGTCCACACCAGATTGATCGTCACCGTTCCGACGCCCGGTACCGCCTTCAGAATGCGCTCGGCGTCAGCCATGATCTCGGGGCCGCTCGGGCACCCCGGCGAGGTCAACGACATGTCGACCTCGACGTCCTTGCCGATCAGCCGCACGTCGTAGACGAGACCGAGGTCGACGATGTTCAGGTTGAGGTCCGGGTCCTTCACCTTGCGCAGCGCGAGCTTCACCTGCTCGAGCGTCAGGTCGCTGAACGCGTCGCCGCTGCCGGGTGCCGGCTCAGTCGGCGCGGCCGACGAAGGGGCACGGGTGGACGCGCCGGCGTCGCTCGCGAGCGGCGCGGCGTCGTCGACCGGGGAGAGGGAATCGTCGCTGGACATCGAATGCACTCCGACTGGGTCATTCGGAGTATCGCCTGCGCGACCCTCCGGCCGCAACGACAAACGCCCGCCGAAGGGGCGGGCGTCGAGGTGAAGCGGGGCGACGAGCGTCAGCGGCGCGACGCCGAGCGCTTCCTGGTCGTCGTCGACTTCTTCGTCGTCACCGACTTCTTCTTTGAAGCCGAAGACTTCGAAGCCGAAGACTTCCTCGCGCTCGCCTTGGACTTCGACGAGCTCGACGAGTGAGCGCTCGCCTTCGACTTGCCGCTGCTGCGCGAGGAGCGCGCCGAGGAGTGCGAGGACCTGGCGTGCCGGCTCCGGGCAGAGCGCGACCGCGCCACGTGCTCGGGACGGTTCCAGCCCACGGCGCGGTCGGCCCGGAACGACGCCGGCATGCTCAGGATGCCCAGGTCCGAATCGGTCACTGCAAGCGCCGCGGCGTCGGCCAGATCCGCGCGGACGTCGGCGATCACCTTCGCGGGACGACGCGCGCGCGCCGCATGCACGCGGTTCGTCAGCAAGACCACGAACATCTCACGATCGGGATCGATCCAGAGCGACGTGCCAGTGAAGCCGGTGTGCCCGTACGCGTTCGAGCTGAGATACGTCCCACAGCTGCCCGTGCCGCCGCAGGTGTCCCACCCGAGGGCGCGCGTGCCAGCGGCGCGGCGTGTGAACAGCTTCACCGTCGAGTCGGCGACGATGCGCGTGCCGTTGTAGCTGCCCCCGTTGAGCAGCATCTGCGCGAAGACGGCGAGATCGCTCGCGGTGCTGAAGAGGCCCGCATGTCCGGCCACGCCGCCGAGCGCGTAGGCGTTCTCGTCGTGCACCTCACCCTGGAGCGGATATCCGCGCGGCGGATTGAGCTCCGTCGGCGCGATGCGCCCGCGAAGCGAGGCATCGGGACGGAACCTCGTGTCCGACATGCCGAGTGGTCCGAAGACGCGCGTGTCGAGGAACCGGTCGAGCTTCTCGCCGGAGACAGCTTCGACGACGAAGCCGAGCATGTCCGCGCCGAGGTCGGAGTACTCGAAGTACTGACCGGGTGGCGCGAAGAGAGGAGTCGAGATCACCGCCGCGCGCGCCTCTTCAGGCGTCGAGGCCAGGCGCCAGAGGTCGCGGCCCGCGGGCAAGCCGGAGCGATGCTCGAGCAGCATGCGGATCGTCACGTTGTCCTTCGCCCCGCCACCGAACTCGGGGATGTACTGCACGACACGGTCGTCGAGGTGAAGCTTCCCCTCGTCGAACAGGATCATGACGGCGGTCGTCGTGCCGACGACCTTCGTGAGCGACGCGAGATCGTAGATCGTGCGCTCGGCGACGACCGAGCCGGCGTCGCCGGTCCAGCCGAGGCGACCGAAACCCTTCTCCCAGACGGCGGCGCCCTTACGCCCGACGACGACCGCGGCGCCCGGATAGCCGCCAGCGCGAATGCCACGCTCGATGACGCGATCGATGTTCGCCAGCCGAGCCGCGGACATGCCGACGGCGCTGGGCGCCTTGGCCGGCAGGCCATCGCCCGTGGGCAACGGTACCGCTGGAGTCAGCGGCGTGAGAAGGCTCGCGGCAGCGAACAGCAGGCTGAGCAACGCAGTGCTCCCCGAAAGGGCGTATGGGATCGACCACGCGACGACTGCCCGGAGAGGCAGAATGCGTGCTCGTCCTTATGTAACTTTGACCGGGCTCGGTGGGAATCGAACAGCCCGGCTCTCCTTCATACTATGTGACCTGGCGCACAGTTCCATGGTCACGATGCGCCGGGCCATTATTACACCTAGTTGAACGACGAGCAAGACCTTGTGGCGTCACGGGATACGCTGTGCTCGCCAGGTCGCCCCCAGACAGCCGAAAGGCACTTGGGCGGGCTGTCGCGAGCTCGAGCGCCATGGTCCGAGTTTGCTTTCGGTGACCGAGGCGGGCAGGACAGAAAGACCGATGAGCGCCGTTGAAGCGGAATGGAGGATGGAGCCGTAGATGCGTGGACGCCACGAATGTGCCGCGTGAGCGACATCACCCGCCCTCGCACGCGACCATCGCTGCGGCAACCATTCCTGCCCGCATCGTGACCAATCCGTTGGACTTCATGGAGACCGAACAGCTCACCGTACAGCGAGCCCTCGCGGGCGACCAGGCGGCGATGCGGGCCCTTTGGACCCGGCATGCGCCGCACATCGACGTCGTCGTCCGGCGGCTCGTGGGGCATGACCCCGACCTCGCGGCGGACGTCGCTCAGGAAGTGTGGATCCAGATCTTCCGGGCGCTGCCGAGCTTTCGCGGCGACGCGCAGTTCGGGACATGGGCGCACCGCATCGCGGTGAATCGCACGCTGAATGCGCTTCGGCGAACGAAGCGCGCGGCGTCGGTGGAGGTGGACGTGGAAGACGACACGGTGTCGGTCGAGCCCGACGCGGAACGCGGACTGCTTGCCGCCTCGATCGAGGAGGCAGCGGCGAAGCTCTCGCCGGGCGCGCGGACGGTCTTCCTGCTCCACGACGTCGAAGGCTACACACACGAAGAGATCGCCGCCGAGCTGGGGATCACCGCCGGCGGGTCGAAATCGCAGCTCTTCAAGGCGCGCGCGAAGCTGCGCACCTTGCTGGCCCATATGATCGATGGTGAAGCGAATACCAGGACTCAGAACCCGAGCTCACATGTCGCACCTGTCTACTGAACGTCTCGCCGCGCTGGGAGACGAGGAGCCGACGTCGGCCGAGGCAGCGCATCTCGCCGCGTGCGCCGACTGTGCGCGCGAACGCTCGGCGTATCGCACGCTCGTCGCGATGGCCCACGCCGAACGGGACGCGATCGGGATCCCGCTCACGCGCTGGGATTCGATCGCCGGCGCGCTGGCGAACGAGCAGCTCACGGCGGCGCCCGGACTGATGGCGCGCGAGGACGCGGCGGTCGGCG
>JBJMNN010000014.1:0-3348 GCA_045804245.1 Gemmatimonadaceae bacterium
ACGTCGCCCGCGCCGATCTCCCGCCGACACCACCTCGATCGCATGGCCACCGTCGACCGCACACTGCTCTCCGCCGCCGTGGTCGCGCTCGGTCTCACCCCCGGCGGCTTCGCCGTGGAGAGCGGCTTCGCGCGAGCGCGGTCGGTCGACCGGTACGTGACCGTGAAGGGCGTGGCAAAGCGTGAGGTGCGCGCCGGAGCGCCAACCGGCCAACCGGTACATCGTCCGGCAGACGATGCTGGTCCGCTCCAATCAGCCGGACAAAGTGCTCGCGGCGAGCCAGCAGGTGAGCGAGCTCTCGATGATCGACTACTACCTGCGATGAGCCGTGCCAGGCGACGCGGGAGATGACCGGACGCCGGTGCGTCGTGGGATCGCGCGCCGTATCGTCGGCTACCACGTCGACGAGCTGGGCGACTGGGTGGCGGAGCTCGAGTGCGGCCACGGCCAGCACGTGCGCCACGACCCGCCGTGGCAGGTGCGCGAGTGGGTGACGACGGAGCAGGGTCGCGCCGCGCACCTCGGCACGACGCTCTACTGCGTGCGATGCGTCGAGGAGCCCTGACGCTGCCGTGACCCTCCAGCCTCGGGACCCCGAGTTCGAAACGCGCGTGCGCGCCAGCTTCGCCCGGCAGCGATTCATGACGACGCTCGGCGCGTCGCTCGACCGGGTCGCGCCCGGCGAGATCACGATCGCGTTCACGCACCGCCTCGAGCTCACGCAACAGCACGGATTCCTGCACGCCGGCGTGATGACCTCCGTCGCCGACAGCGCGTGTGGCTACGCGGCGCTCAGCCTGATGGACCCCGGTGTGGGCGTGCTGAGCGTGGAGTTCAAGGTGAACATGCTGGCGCCGGCCGTCGGCGAGCGGTTCGTCGCGACGGGGCGCGTCGTGCGATCGGGGCGCACGCTCACCGTGTGCGCCGGCGAGGTGGCGACGGAGCGCGATGGCCAGTCCGTCGCCGTGCTGCTGATGCAGGCGACGATGATGACCGTGCGGGGACGAGACGGCGTCGCGGACTGAGCTCGTCCGACACCGTCAGTGGGTGAGGGCGTACACGACGTAATTGGTCGCCAGCTTGTACGCGTCGTTGGAGAAGTTGATCGCGTACACGCCCTGCCCGGACCATTCCATGTAATCTCCGATGTCGTTGTTGTAGTTGATGATCACCATCAACCGCTTCGACGGGTCGTTGTCCTCGTAGATTCCCTTGTACTGGGCGGGCCAGACGCCGGGCTGATCGGGGTGGCTCATCCCGTCGAGCGTCTTGATGTGGAAGAAGGCATCGAAGATCGGATGAGAGACGTCGAGCGGCACGATGCGGCCATCGGGCAGCACCTTGTGCATCGACTGCTCGAAGTTCTGCCACTGGTACGGACCGTAGAAGTCGTCGACGATGAGGAAGCCACCCTTCGCGATCCACGTTCGCAGGCCGGCGGCCTGGCTGTCGTCCGGGTGCCACCAGCCCGGCTCGGAGAGATACGCGACGGGATAGCGTCCGAGCTCCGGGTCGTCCATCGCGTGGATGTTGCTCTCGCGCACGTGCGGATGAACGCTCGTGAGGTCGTTGAGGATGGTCATGAAGTTGCGCTCCATGGCCGGATAGTCGAACTCCCATCCGCTGTGCCCCTGCACGGTGTAGCTGAGCCGCACGAAGGTGAACTTGCCGTCGTACGAGGCGTTGGGCTCCTGGAAAATGCGGCCGCGCCACCGCTGGGCGTAGCCGAGCCTCGCTGACAGCGTGCCGGCGACGACGAGCGCCATCGCACACGCCACGATGATCACCGGACGGCGGACGCGGGAGACGCGCACGCTCAGTGGGTCAGCCCGTACACGACGTAGTTCGTGGCGAGCTTGTATGCGTCGTTGGAGAAGTTGATCGCGTACACGCCCTGCCCCGACCACTCCATGTAGTCGCCGATGTCGTTGTTGTAGTTGATCATGACGAGCAGCCGCTTCGTCGGATCGTTGTCCTCGTAGATGCCGAGGTACCTGGCCTTCGCGCTCGCGTCGTCGGGATGCGTCATCCCCTCGAGCGTCTCGATCTTGAAGAACGAGTTGAAGATCGGGTGCGAGACATCGAGCGGGACGATGCGCGCATCGGGGAGCACCTGCTTGATGCCGCGCTCGAAGGCGTCCCACTGCCGATTGTAGAAGTCGTCGACGATGAGGAATCCACCCTTCTGGATCCACTGGCGCAGCGCGAGGGCCTCGCTGTCCGTCGGCTGCCAGAAGCCGGGCTCGCAGACGTACGCGACGGCGTAACGCGACAGCACGGGATCATCCCAGCTTAGGATGTTGCTCTGCCCGACGTGCGGGTGGACGGTCGTGAGATCGTTAAGGATCGTCATGAAGTTCCGCTCCATCGCCGGATAGTCGGCGATCCAGCGGCCCGACCACCCGGTGTACCGCAGGCGCACGAAGGTGAACTGTCCGTCGTACTCGGCGTTGGGCTCGATGTTGTTGCGGAAGTAGCCACGCTGCGCGCCGGCACGCGCCGCGGCGAACGTCGCGCCGAGCGCGAGCACGATCGCCAGCGCGCGCCGGCGGCGCGCGTGGTGGAGCAGGGGCGTGATCCACATGCGACGCGTCGTGCTACTTCTCCCGCCGCCCGCCGGCGAGCGAGCGATAGTACTCCTCTACCGCCGCGCGATACTCCTCCGGCACGGGCGAGCGAGTGCCGAGCGCGGGGCCGTTCTGTTGTGCGCCGCCGAGCTTGCGCGCGAGGGCGAACTCGAAGTCCTTGAGCCCGTCGATCACCTGCGTCTCGAGCCGCTCCACGGCTCGTGGATCGTCGAGCGCGCCACTGCGCTCGAGCTGGCGCATGGCCTCGAGCGCGCGGTCGAGCTGTGACACGTCGATCCCCTGACCAGCGAGCTCACGGCGCAGTGCTTCCGCATTGCCGCGGCGCAGACCGAACGCGCGCGACAGTTGGCGCGCGTCGCCGTCGCTGAACTCGTTCGGCGCGCCGCCGGACGGGTTCTGTCCGCCCTGTGCGGAGGAGCCGCCGCGCGGCTGCCCGGCCGGCTGGCCACTCTGCTGGCCGCGCTGTCCTTGCGCGCTCTGCTGCCCCTGAGCGCCCTGCTGACCGCCGGCCTGTCCCTGCTGTCCCTGCTGTCCCTGCTGTCCCTGCTGGCCCTGCTGGCCCTGCTGGCCCTGCTGGCCCTGCTGGCCGTCTCGGCCCGGCGCGCCCTGCTGGCCACGCGCGCCACGCTGTGCCATCTGATCGCGCAGCGACTCCATCCCGCGCACCACCTCGCGCGTCCGGTCGAGGGCGCGATTCTGCCGCACGTCGCTTGGCGCCTGGCCGATCGCCCCCGCGGCGGCGCGCATGCGCTCCGCGACC
>JBJMNN010000015.1:0-21928 GCA_045804245.1 Gemmatimonadaceae bacterium
AGCGCTGGTACACCTGCGCCCCCGAACCGTCCGCGATGAACAGCGTCGCGGTGCCAGTCAGCACGTTCGGCGACTGGATGACCTTCGCGGCGCTGCCGTCGCTCTGCCACGAGTAGACGACGTCGCTCGTGAACTCGGTCAGGCCGGTGACCTGATACGCGAAATCGTTCCGGATGTTGATGATCTGCGGCTGATACAGCGGCTCGGTGACGACGCGCGTGTCGCACGCGGCGAGCAGCGCGAGTGCGAGCAGAGAGCGCGGAGCGAAGAGGCGAGTGCGTGGCACGGGGACCTCGTACGTGAGAGTTCCTTCGGCGCGCCGAGCGAGCCGGCTACTGCCGGCTCAATTCCGTCCCGGGACGACGGCCTCGGCAGTGACCTGCGACACAGCGGAGCGGGCCGAACGGCTAACCATCGGCGACGCACATTTCTCGCCAGCGCGCGTCTTGTTGCAACTGATTGACGCGGAGTCCGCGGAAGGCACCTCGACGGCGCGGAACAGGCTCACTGTCAGTTCTCCGCGTCCTCGCGTCCACTCTCCGGGATCTCCGCGCCGATCAGTTCACGCACCCACGCACCCGCGCTCACAACGTCTTCAAATACTCAACCAGATCGCTCTTCTGCCGACCCGAGAGCGTGAGGCCGAACAGCCCGACGTAGTGATCGACCGCCGCCTCGAGCGTCGCAGCGTTGCCGTCGTGGAAGTACGGCCCCTTCAGCTGCGGCGGGTGCCAGAGGCCGCGGAGTGGCGTCGTGCGGTACTGCTTCGTCGCGCTGCGGAGCGCGTACGCCGGATCCTGGCCCACTTCCTCGGCCGCATGCAGAACCCCGGTGTTGACGTCGCTCAGCGAGCCCGCGAGGTGACAGCTCGCGCACCGTGCCACGCCATTGAACACCGCGCGGCCCCGGTTCGCTGCCTGTGCGTCGAAGCTTCCGGCGATCGGCGCCGGCGCGTCGAGGCTGAACTGATACTCGCGCAGCGCGGGGAGCTTCGCCGACACGAGGTCTGGCGGCGTATTGTTCACGTCGACGCCGATGCGTGAGTCCACGAAGTGGCCGTGGCCATGCATCTGCGTGATGGCGACGTAGGCATTCCAGTACGAAACCGGGCCATCGCCAGTGTAGATCTCGCGTGCGACGTGGCGGAGGCCGAACGCCGGCGGGATCACGACCGGAATGTTCTTGCCGTCGATGTTGAAGCGCGGGTCGTACATCCCCGGGCCCCACGAGCCGTACACGGTCTTCTGCGCCGTCGTCACCGCTGGCGAGAGTGAGATGATCGCGCCGACGTTCAGATCGCGATTCGGCCAGCCGTCGAGCCGGCGGCCGATGCCGGGTGCGAACGAGTTGTCCACCGTCGAATGGCAGAACGCGCAGGTGATGCCGACGCGGCGGAGCGTGTCGTTTGCGTCGACCTGGCCCACGACGCCAACGACCGCACCGAGCTTGAGCAGCGTGACCGTCGTGGCGGGCGCATTCAGGTCGACGGAGCCGTTGGCGATTCCCACCTTCACGGCCTCGGGGAGCGCGTCCGCGTCAACCTTGAGACCGACCGACAGCGCCGTCGTCGGACTGACCGACGTCCGAATGACCTCGTGCATGAGGAGCGTGTCGGTCCAGAAGGTCTCGTCGCCGAAGGTATCGAAGCGGAAGATCGACTTGCCGTCGGCGAGCGTGGCGGGATTGTGCCCCTCAGGGGATGCGGCGCTGACGTCGCTTGGCTGCGGCGCCACTGGAGTCGCCGCGTCCTCCTGGGCGCAAGCGGCGACGGAACACACGACGGCGAAGACGAGCATGGTGCGACGCATCATTCACCTCGGGAGAGCGCGGTGTGCGAGGCGCGGACGGACACATCCGAGGCTGCTGCCAACTCTCGAACGGCCAGCGTAATTTGCCAACGTTTTTATTGGCATATGCATTCGCTGTTCCACTGAGTTCGACAACGCTCCAGCCGCCGCTCGCGTACACAGACGTCTGCGAGCTCATGCGCCCGCCGAGTCGCCGTCGTCATTCGCCGTCCACCCTCGGACCATGCGCCTTCCCCGCATCCTCGTCTGCGCGGCACTCGTCGCGCTCGGCACGCCCGCGCTGGCGCCGGCGCAGAGCAGCGACACCCTCTTCCAGCCCTTCACGATCGAGCACCGCACAGCGGATGCGTCGTCGCTCGACCTCTCGTTTCTGCTCGACACGCCGGCGGGGAAGCACGGCTTCGTGCGAGTGCGTGATGGCCATCTCGCGCGCGGCGACGGCGCGCGATTCCGCCTGTGGGGAGTGCACCTCACCGACTGGTCGCGCGGATCGGTGCTGCTGCCGCCGAAGGAGGACGCGCCGATGTGGGCGAGCACCCTCGCCCGCTATGGTATCAACTGCGTGCGGCTCCACTTCCTCGACCTCGACGCGCCGCGCGGGATCATCGCCGCAGGGAGCGACAGCCGGCACTTCGACCCGCAGCAGCTCGACCGGCTGGACTTCCTCGTGGCCGAGCTGAAGAAGCGCGGGATCTACGTCGACCTGAACCTCAACGTCGGCCGGTCGTATCGCGCGGGAGACAGCGTGCCCGACTTCGACCGCATTCGCTGGGCGAAGGGGCTGACGCTCTACGACCCGCGGCTCATCGCGCTGCAGAAGGAATACGCGCGGATGCTGCTCACCCACGTGAACCCGTACACGCGCAACGCGTATCGCGACGAGCCGGCGGTCGCCATCGTCGAGATCCTCAACGAAAACGGCGTATGGGTGGGATTCTCGGCGACGCCATATTACGACGCCGAGCTGACGACGCTCTACAACGAGTGGCTGGCGAAGAACCTGTCGGGCGCCGACCTCTCGCGCCTGCGCGAGATCACCGGTGTGGCGGCCGACGCGCCGGTACCGCGGCTGAAGGGACCCGAAGTCGGCACGGCGCCAAAGGAGCGCTTCCTCGCCGAGTCGCGGTTCATCGTCGACGTCGAGACACGGTTCTACACGGGGATGGCGAGCTACCTGCGCGACTCGCTCGGCGTGCGCGTGCCGATCACTGGCACGGCGGACCACGGGCACTCGAGCTCGAGCTACCCGATGCTGATGTCGCTGTCGAAGCTCGACGTCGTCGACGGGCACGTGTACTGGCAGCATCCCGGCTCGCCGCCGCCGGTGAACACACCGATGGTGAACGATCCGCTGCATTCGACCGTCGTGCAGCTCTCGCGCACCGCGGTGGCGGGGAAGCCGTATACCGTGAGCGAGTTCAATCACCCATTCCCCAACGACTGGGCCGCCGAGGGGATCCCGATCGCCGCGGCGTACGGGGCGTTCCAGGATTGGGACGCGATCATCGTGTACACGTTCGAGCCGAAGCGCGACCCGAGCTGGAAGTCGTACGTCGGCGACCCGTTCGACATCTCGCTCGACCCCGTGCGGATGACGCAGATGGCGACGGGCGCGCTGGCCTTCCTGCGCGGCGACGTGCGACCGGCTCGGGAAACGGTGACGCGCAGCTACACACGCGAGCAGGCGTTCGAGAGCCGGCGACTCGCCCGCACCGAGCAGCCGTACTTCACGCCGGGATTCCCACTCGCGCTGCCGCTGACGCACGGCGTGCGCATTGCGTCGCTCGCCGGCGCTGCGACTCCGGCGTATGCGCCGCTCGACACGACGACGATCGTGAGCGACACGCGGGAGCTGACGTGGCGCACGACGACCGACGCGCACGGGCTCGTGACGGAGGAGACCGACCGGACGCAGGCGCTGATCGGATTCCTGAAGTCGCATCGGCCGGCGGTGAAGAACCTGGGGGCCGACGTGCGCAACGAGTTCGCGGCGATCGTGCTGTCAGCGATCGACGAGAAACCGATCTCGAGCTCGGGCCGCCTGCTGCTCACGGCGGGCTCGCGTGTCACGAACACCGGTCTGCAGTGGAACGCGGACCGCACGCGCACCACGCAGCAGGGCGGAGCGCCGTCGCTGATCGAGCCGGTGACGGGCACCGTCACACTGCGTGGGCTGGCCGGGCGCGTGCGCGGCGTCTCGGCGATGGCGCTCGACGGGGCGGGCAAGGCGATCGGTGCGCCGATCGTGGCGCGGCGCGCGGCGGCGGGGTGGGTGCTGCCGATCGGAGCGCCGGTGACGACGTGGTATCTGGTGAGAGTCGATCGTCCGTAGGTGATTCTTACGCGGTGCGGATCGGGCGCTGATCACAGCGCCAACCGGGCCCGCCCAGTTCGCCGCGCCCGGTTGCCCTCGGCCGGTCAGGGTCGAATATTCCGCACCCTCAGTCGATCCCTCGCCGAGCCCGTCGCCGCATGAAGGAGCCACCCAAGATCCCGGACATCGGGAAGTATCACATCCTCGAGCTCGTCGGCGAGGGTGCGATGGGTGTCGTCTACAAGGCGAAGGATTCCGTGCTCGACCGCACGGTGGCGGTGAAGGTGATGAACGACGCTATCGCGCGGCAGGAGGACCTCCGGGCGCGGTTCCTCCGCGAGGCGCAGGCGGCCGCGTCGCTCCAGCATCCGAACGTCGTCAGCATCTACGACCTCGGCGAGGTGGACGGACACCTCTACATCGCGATGGAGTTCGTCACGGGGGCGGATCTCGAGGAGCTCATGCAGACGCACGAGCCTCTCTCGCTCCAGCACAAGCTGGACATCATCATCGACGTCCTCGCGGGGCTCACCTTCGCGCACAAGCGCGGGATCGTCCACCGCGACATCAAGCCGGCCAACATCCGGATCGCCGAGGATGGACGCGCCAAGCTGATGGATTTCGGCGTGGCGCATCTCACCTCGTCGAACCTCACGAACACGGGTGCGTCGCTCGGGACGCCGGTGTACATGTCCCCCGAGCAGATCACCGGAGGGAAGGCGACGGCCGCGACGGACGTCTTCGCCGTGGGCGCCGTGCTGTACGAGCTGCTGACGGGGAACAAGCCGTTCGACGCGACGACGCTGCAGGGGCTGTTCTACAAGATCCTGACCGAGAAGCCGAAGCCGCTCCGCGAGGTGATGCCCGAGCTGCCCACCGCGCTGGACCACATCGTCGAGAAGGCGATGGCGAAGGATGCGCCGCAGCGCTATCAGAGCGCGCTCGACATGGCGAACGACCTGAGCGGCGTGCGCGCGATGCTGAGCGGCCCGTCGTACCCGTCGTCGGTGTCGCTCAGCGCGACGGTCGAGCATGCGATCCGACGATCGAAGCAGGCGGCGAAGGTGCGCATGGTTCGGCGCGAGCTCATCGCGGGTGGCGTGCTCGCCGCGGTGCTGGTGATCGTGCTCGCATGGTGGCAATCGGGAAAGGGCGGTGTGCCCGCCGCGCCGACGGTGAGCACGACGTCGCGGACGGCGCCGGCCACCCCCGAACCGGCGGCGGGCGTGACAGGCAGTCCGACGCCGGTCGCGACCGCTCCCACGCCGCCGGCGACGGCGGCACGCCCCGACAGCGCGGTCGAGCCGCCGGTCTCGATTCCCGCAGCGAAAAAGGTGGAACGCCCAGCGCCGAAGCCGGAGCGGCCCGCTCCGAGCGAGCGCGTCGCCCGGAACACGAGCCCGTCGACGTCGGCGAAGTCCGCCACGACGGTGGCCGCTGCGCCGCAGATCGTCACCACGCAGCCGTCCGTCACGCCGCCGGTCACCCAGCCGCCGGTGCAGCAGGGAATCGCCGCGCCGCGACCCGTGCCCTCCGCCGCGTCGGCGACCCAGTTGCCGCCAGAGACATCGCCCGCCGCACCCGCGCCGCCGACTCCGGCCGACGTCGCGCCGGTGTTCGAGGCCTACGCGCGCGCGATCGAATCGCGCGACGTCTCGGCGATCCGCCGAGTGTATCCGGGGATGACGGGCGAGCAGCAGCGCAACTTCGAGCAGTTCTTCGAGTCGGCGCGCAACATCAATGTCACCTTCCGCGTCGCCGGCGTCGAAGGTACTGCCTCGGCCGCCGAGGTCCGCGTGACGGGCCGCTACCAGTACGAGAGCTCGACCGGCCACACCGAGCGCGAGCCGGTAGGCTTCGCGGCGGCTTTGAGGAAGGACGGATCGACGTGGCGGTTGGTGTCGGTTCGGTAGGGCGCGCCGGGAACCGATTGACGCGGAGGCGCGCGGAGGTTGCACGATGAGCGCGCGGAGGACCGACTCGGGAGGCGATTGCTTCCCGAGGCCGTCGCGCATCGCGTAGAGCGTATCGCGCGTTTCTAGAACGTCCGC
The DNA here is from genome assembly GCA_045804245.1 of Gemmatimonadaceae bacterium. Lineage (GTDB taxonomy): Bacteria > Gemmatimonadota > Gemmatimonadetes > Gemmatimonadales > Gemmatimonadaceae > AG11. The sequence goes on from JBJMNN010000015.1 coordinate 6,174, forward strand.
TCGAGTGCCGCGTAGTAGACCATGTTCGGCCGCAGGCCCCCGCGATTGAGCGGGAACAGCGCGTTGAGCACGATGATCGTGCGTCTGGCCGGCGACAGCTTCACGCCGAACGACCCGTTCACGATGTCGTCGCGGATCTCGGGGATGTTCGTCGGGTTCAGCGTGCGGCGGAAAGGCGCTTCGTACGTGACGATTCCGGGGAGAATGAGCTTGCTGTCGCCGACCTGGAGATTCGACACGAGATCGACGGCGAGCGTGACGTTCTCGCGCATGCGATGATCGAAGCCCACCGTCGCGAGCACGGCGTCGTTCTGCCGGTCGCCGGCGTGGTGCAGATAGCCGACGTTCGCGTGCGGCGAGAAGTCGCCGAAGCGGGAGTCGATGATCGCGAGCGCGCTCCCGGCGAACTTGCCGCCGCCGAGTAGGTCTTCCTCGCTGCCGGTCGGAAAGCGTGCGTCCAGCAGGACCGCCACGCTCGCGTCCGACGTCTCGCGCAGGTTCACCTTGGCGCGGAGCGCGACGTCGCCGAGTCCCGCCGACGACCCGAGGCTCTGGCGCGACGCGCTGAGCACCGGGTTGGCCGACGTGCCCGCGAAGTAGTGCGCCGACGTCGTCCCGCCGAATGGAGAGAGCTGCGCGAAGCTCTCGCCACGGAAATCCGCCGAGACGATCGGGATTACGAGGCCGACGTCGAAGTGATCGTTGACGCCGTAGGTGACGTACGCCGAGGTCACCCGCACGTCGAGGTCCATCGAGAGGCGGAAGTCCATCACGTCGTTCTCGAACGACGGCACGCCGTACTTGGTGCAATCGCCGCCGAACACTGCATCGCAGCCGGCGAAGTCGACGTTCTGATGGGTGAACGTCAGCTTGATGTCGTTCATGTCGACGCCGCGCAGCGTGGCGAACCGGAACGAGGTCGTGCTGACCCCGACGAGCGCCCGTCCCCTGCCGAGGGTCTGCGCGCGCTCGGCGAAGATGGGGCCGGACGACGTCGACGTGCGCACCGGCACGCCGCCGACGAAGTGGAACGACTCGCTGCCGCTCGTCGAGCCGATCGGGATGCTGCTGATGCTCGAGGCCAGCGCATCGCCGATCGTCGCAATCAGCGCGCTGTTCTCGGCGCTCGACGACGGGATGAAATGCATGCCGTGCGCCTGCTGCGCGACCGGGTTGGTCGGGTCGCCCGAGCCGGCAAGGAACAGCGGCTCCTGGCCCTCACCGAAGATGAAGAGGTCGGAGATGCGCTGGCGGAGGTTCTGCGCGTGCGTCGCGGGCGCGACGCCGAAGAGCAGGGTCGTCGCGAGCGCGATCGACCGGAGAGCGGCAGTGGTGCGCGCGCGGGAGGGCATCGAGGAGGGATGGTTCGGCGTCACGGATGCGACGGGACCGCAATCATACCCGCGGCGGGAGGGGGCGGCAACCGCGGTGCCGACTCGGCATCGCTATCGCCAGTGGGTCGAACCATCCACATATTGCCCCATCGACCGCCGCGGACGTCATCGCTCGCAACGACGGTGACGAACCGGGACGAGGGTCGATGCACGCCTACAGCAAGGACTCCACATGGAGTCGGTCCGCGATCTCCTCGCCGCGCACGACACCGCTCCGTATCCGGCCGATCTCTCCGCCGGTGACGAGGTGGGAGGCGTCGCGCTCGTGCTCCTCGACGCGGACATCGCCGGCCTCGCCGCGACGTACCTCGACCACGAAGGTGTGCTGCCGGCGGAGCAGTGGCGAGCGTTAATCGAGTGCGCGGCCGTGGCGCGCGTGATCGTGCCCGGACTGACGGGCGATGCGTGGGTGTACTTCGCGCGCCTCTATGCGCTCTCGCAGGCGATGCTGCGCACCGCGCCCGACATTCCCGCGCGCTGAGGCACGCGACGGCTGCGACCGAATCCCGCTCTGGCCCTGCGGCGAAGTGACGAGTGGACACAGCCCTTCCACGGAGACATCATCACCGTGATGACCGAACGGGAACGAGCGATCGAACGAGGTGGCTCGACACCGCAATACGTCGGACGATCATTCCGGCATGCATCGTGGCGATGTTACTGGGCGTCGCTGGTACCGCGATGCAGCGCGTACATCCCGACGCAGTGTCGATCGGCGCCGTGACGCGACACCTGCTCGAGCACCGGTCGAAGTGACGCAAGCTCGCATGCGCGCGCCGAGGCAGGAGCGCCGACCAGCCTCCGACTGACCTACGGAGAGCGCGCTGGTTACATCTGTACCATGCCTTCACCCGTCGTCACCGTCCGTGCGCTCTCCAAGCGGTATGGCCGCACGGTCGCCATCGCCGACGTCTCCCTCGACGTCTACGAGGGAGAGATCTTCGGCCTCATCGGGCCCAACGGCGCGGGGAAGACGACGACGATGGAGTGCATTCAGGGCTCCCGCCGCGCCGACGGCGGGACGATCTCCGTGCTCGGGCTCGATCCACGTCGCGACTCCACGGCGCTCCGCCGGCGGATCGGCGTCCAGCATCAGGAGGCGCAGCTCCAGAAGCGCATCAAGGTATGGGAGGCGCTCGACCTCTGGGCGTCGCTCTACGACCGCCGACGCGTCGTGGACGGGGACGCGCTCCTCGAGCGGCTCGGCCTCGCCGCGAAGCGCGACGCGCGGTTCATGAATCTCTCCGGTGGGCAGAAGCAGCGGTTGTTCATCGCGCTCGCGCTCATCCATCAGCCGGAGCTCGTGTTCCTCGACGAGCTCACCACGGGGCTCGACCCGCAGGCCCGCCGCGCGATCTGGGAGCTCGTGCGCGACATCCGCGCGCGCGGTACCACCGTCTTCCTCACGACCCATCTCATGGAGGAGGCCGAGCGACTGTGCGATCGCGTGGCGATCATCGAGCACGGGCGCGTGATCGAGATGGGCACACCGTTGGAGCTGGTGGCCAGACACTGCCCGGAACGACGTGTGTTCTACTCGACCGACGACGACGGATCGGGAGGGGGAGGAGAACGCCTGCACGAGCTTCGCGGTGAAGGAGACGATTTCGTCACCGAGGTGATCCACCGGATCGCCCGCGACGGCGCGCGCGTGCGCGGTTTCCGGACCGAGGTGCCGACGCTGGAGGACGTGTTCCTCAAGCTCACCGGCCACGCGATCCGCGACTGAGGAGCCACGCGATGCTCAAGGGGCTGCTGAAGCTGAGCTGGATCGAGATGAAGATCTTCCTGCGCGAGCCGATGGGAGTCGTCGGCTCGTTGGTGATTCCGGTGCTGCTCTTCGTGTTCGTCGGACGTGCGCTGCAGCTCTCCCCTCGAGGCATGCCGCTGCCGGTGTCGCGGCTGCCGTTCAACATCGCGATCCTCACCGCGCTCCTGATCTCGCTCGGCGCCGTACAGTCGCTCGTGGCGATCATGGCGATCTACCGGGAGGGCGGCATCCTCAAGCGCCTCCGCGCCACGCCGCTCTCACCGGTCACGATCCTCGGCGCGCACGTGCTCGTGAAGCTCGTCTTCACGCTCGTGGCGATGGTGTCGATGGTTCTCGCCGGCCGGCGGATACTGCCGGGCGCGATGCCGGAAAACGGGGCGAGCTTCATCGCCGCCGTGCTGCTGGGGACGACGAGCATCCTCTCGCTCGGCTTCGTGATGGCGAGCCTCGTACGCTCGGCGCGGTTCGCGCAGGCACTCGGAGCCGCGCTGACGTACGTGATGCTCGCACTGTCGGGCATCTTCATCGCCGTGGAGCGGTTCCCGCCGTGGCTGCAGATCGTGGCGAACGCGCTGCCGGCGACCCACGCGGTGAGGCTGATGCGCGCCGTCTGGTCGGGCGCTCCATGGGGGACGCAGGTCACCACGCTCGGCGCGCTGGGGCTGATCTTCGTCTTGTGCATCGGGTTCTCGAGCCGCTGGTTCCGTTGGGAGTAGCGGAGGTGTGCAGATGCGCGTCGATGGCAGGGTTCGTGCGCCGTCGCTCCGCATGAGCCGACGGGTCCGCGCAACGTTCAGCCTGGCGCTTCTCGGCGCGCTCGCCGGCTGCGGGCTGTTCCGGGGCGCGCCCGAAGCGCGTTCGCTGGCGGTGGATCTACCGGTCTCGCGGGCGGAGGCGGTGCGACGCACGCTCACCGCCTTCCGCGAGCAGGGCTACGCGGTGCGCGCATCGCTGACGTCGGGACTCACTCCGGAGACGGAGCCGTTCCGTCAGGGCGACGCCGAAGCGGTGTTCCGTGCCGAGATCTCGGGATCGGGGACGAGATCGCGCGTCGTCCTCTCCGGATCCTATCACACGCGCGAGCTCGGCGGGATCGTCCGCAGCGACCAGCACGAGGTGCGGAACGGCGACGATCCGCTCGAGCGCGCACTCTGGAGCCGGCTGGAGCAGCTGCGGCTGGCGATCCGACTGCGGTAGAGGCGCGAGCTCGTCAGTCTGCTCGGTCGCTGTGCTCTCCGAGCGCCTCGCGGATGCCACGGATGCGCGACGCGTTGCGGCCGCAGCGGGCGTGAACCTCGGGTACGTGCGCGCGGCGGACGATCGCCGCGACGTTGTGCGCCCGCACGCCGCCGCCCGCCACGATGTGCACGGCATCACCGGCGCGCGCGACCATCGAGGCGAGCGTCTCGGCTCCGTCGAGAGCCGTCGGTGCGGCGCCCGACGACAGCACGCGCGCGACTCCGAGCGACGCAAGCATGTCGATCGCCTCCAGGACGTCGGGCGTCTCGTCGATCGCGCGGTGGAAGGTGACCGGACGCTCACGCGCCACCGTGAGCAACTCGCGCGTTGCAATCGTGTCGACGCGACGAGATGCGTCCAGCACGCCGAGCACGACACCGGCGGTGCCGAGCTCGCGCGCGCTGGCGATGTCGTCTCGCATGCGATCGAGCTCGGAACGCGAGTACACGAAGTCGCCGGGGCGCGGCCGGATCATGATGAGCACCGGCACGGTCACCTGTGCCAGGACCTCGGCCACGAGGGCTCGTGCCGGCGTGACGCCACCGGCGTCGAGATCGGCGCAGAGCTCCAGGCGGTCGGCACCTCCGGCGATCGCGTCGAGCGCGTCCTCGAGCGACTCGACGGCGGCCTCGATGAGAATCGTCATGAGACGAATCTCGTGCACGCGCGCGAGTGCATCCAGAGCGCCGCGACGCTTTCGCGGCGACGTCGTGCGAACACATATTGAACGCCATGCCCGCCCACTCCGAGCTGACCCGCGACGGCGTCGTAGCGCTCTACACGCGACTGCTCGGCGGCCTGGCGCGGATCTTCGCCGACCGCACGCCGGCGGCGTACGTCGCCAGGGTGCGCGAGGTGCGTGCGCTGGAACACGCCGGCGCGATCCGACGGCCGGCCACAGCTCGCCGAGCAGCTCACCAGCTCACCAGCTCACCAGCTCACCAGCTCACCAGCTCACGACCGACCCCCGAACCCCGAGCAGCGAATGACCACGACCCGTCGTGACTTCCTCACCACCGGTGCCGCAGCGGCGGCCGGGCTCGTCCTCCCGCGTCGCGCCGAGCCGGCGTTCGTCCGCGTCGCCGAGCGCGCCGAGCTGCAGCCGCCTCCGTCGGCCGCCGGCCGTCCCGCCGTGATCGCGAGCCACAACGCGATCCGCGGCGTGAGGGTCGCGTACGACCGGCTCGTGGCCGGCGCCGACCCACTCGACGCCGCGATCGCCGCGGTGAACATCCAGGAGCTCGATCCGGATGATCAGTCGGTTGGGCTGGGCGGGCTGCCCAACAGCGACGGCATCGTCCAGCTCGACGCGAGCGTGATGCACGGACCGAGCAAGCGTGCGGGCTCCGTCGCGTCGCTCGAGGACATCGCCACGCCGTCGCTCGTGGCGAAGGCGGTGATGGACTACACGGATCACATCATGCTCGTCGGCCCGGGCGCACGACGGTTCGCGATCGAGATGGGGTTCACGCCGCAGAACCTGCTCACCGAGAAGAGCCGCCAGTACTACCTCCGCTGGAAGGCCAAGCTCAACCCGGACGACAACTGGCTCGACCACGACGATGACGTGAAGATCGCGAAGCCCGTCGCGCCGTCGCGGAGCTCGATGCGGCGCGAGCCCGGATCGCACCTCGTGTTCGACGAGCACGGCATCCCCCACACGTACGGCACGGTGAACGTCTGCGCGGTGACGGCGAGTGGCGACATCGGCTCCGTCACCTCGACGTCGGGGCTGTCGTGGAAGATCCCGGGGCGCGTCGGCGACAGTCCGATCATCGGGGCGGGGCAGTACTGCGACAACGACGTCGGTGCCGCAGGATCGACGGGACGCGGCGAGGCAAACATCAAGGTGTGCGGCGCGTTCCTCGCCGTGGAGTTCATGCGGATGGGGATGTCGCCCGAGGCGGCGCTGATGAAGGTGATGGAGCGCGTCATCGCGATGACGGAGAAGCGGCTGCTCAACGAGCGCGGTCGGCCGTACTTCGACCTCGAGTACTACGCGATCAACAAGAAGGGCGAGTTCGCGGGCGCGCGGTCGTACGAGGGCGGATCGTACGCGGTGTGCGACGCGCAGGGCGCGCGGGAGATGCCGTTCGCGTACCTGTTCAAGCGCAGCGAGCGGCCGACGGGGAAGCCGCTCTCCGGCACGCTGGTGGCGCCGTGATCTCGCTGTCGCCCGTCACGCTGGAGGGCCACGGCGTCCGCCTCGAGCCGCTCACGCTCGCGCACGAGGCGGGCATCCGCGCCGCTGCCGCCGACGGCCGGCTGTTCGAGCTGTGGTACACGTCCGTCCCGACGCCCGATCAGGTCGCCCAATACATCACGGCGGCGAACGAAGGAATGGCCGCGGGGCACATGCTGCCGTGGGCGGTGCGCGACACCACGTCGGGCGACGTCATCGGCAGCACGCGTTATCACGACATCGTGCCCGCCGTGGACCGCGTGGAGATCGGCTACACATTCTACGCGCAGCGCTTCCAGCGCAGCCACGTCAACTCGGCGTGCAAGCTCCTGCTGCTCACCCACGCTTTCGAGACAGTGGGGTGCGAGGTCGTGGGCCTGCGCACCGACAACTTCAACTTCCGCTCCCAGCGCGCCATCGAAGGGATCGGCGCGAAACGCGACGGCGTGATCCGCCACCACGCCGCCCGCCGCGACGGCACGGCGCGCGATACTTACATCTACAGCATCCTGCTCGACGAGTGGCCGGACGTGAAGCGGCACTTGGAGACACGTCTGGCAAGAAAGGCCGTGAACTAACGAACCGCGGGCCCTTCACCGCATTTTCGCCGTCGACACAGCGTACACGTGCCGTGCGCCGTGGAAGTTGCCGGTGAAGATCACCCACTTCTTGTCCGGGGTGATCGAACCGTTTGGCTCGACGCCGCCGCGGCCCGTGACGTAGTTGTGCTTCGCCATGTTCACGAGCTTCTCTCGCTTCAGCGTGCCGTCGCGCTGCACCGTGAACAGGTTGATCCACCGACCGTTCGGCGCGAACGCGACCTGGGTCTCGTCGCCACCGTCGCCCATGAACATCGAGTCGTCGCGAGAGACGTTGTAGTGCACCGACCACGCGTCGCGGTCGATGCGGTACTGTGTGCGCCCGCCGGTCGCGACGTTCACGCCGGCGATCCAGAACACCTGGCTGCGCGGCGTCTGGAGATCGTACCAGATCGTGCGGCCGTCCCAGCTCCAGAACTCGTGGCCGGCTATCTCCATGTCCATCGATCGCGCGTGCCGGAGCGTCATCTCCGAGCCGTCGGTGCGGATCGTCCAGATGCGGTCCACCTCGTGCCACGTCCCCTCGTGACAATACAGCAGCAGGTTCGGGTCCTTGGGATTGAACTGCATGTGGTTCAGCCAGCCGTACTGATAGCCGACCGTGTCGGACTTCGCCGTCTTCAGGTTGGTGAACACGAACGCCATCGGTTCGGGATTCAGAGCGCGGCGTGCCAGTCCGCCTTCCTTCGTGACCGCGTACTGCTGCTCCGGTGTCAGCTCGGCCATCGTCTTCCCGGGAAACATCCGCTCGAGCTGCGAGCGCGCCTCGCGCTGCGGTGGACGCGGCGTCTTCCCCGTGGGATCCTCGGCGACGATCGCCGTGACGGTGAAGGTCTCGTCCGCGTTGATCAGCGTGCGCGTCGCGTTCGGGACGGGACGGAGCTGCCTCGTGTCGATGTTGTACGCGAACACCTGGCCGCCCGCGCCGCGGCCAGGGCCGGGCCCACGCCGAATGAAATAGACTTCGCGCGTGCGCCGCGCCGCGTACGCTCCCGAAGCCGAGGGCACGACGAGCTCCGGCTTGGGCGGCGACGTCCCGAGCGTCGTCACGTCGAGGAGCATGATCCCGCTCGGGCTGCTGAAGACGTACTTGTCGCCGTCGGGCGTGTACGCGTTGTCGTGGAAGTACAGCGTCTGACTGCCAGGCTCGGTCGACAGCCGGATCACGCGATGGCCGGTATCGGGATCGATCCAGTCGGTCGGCGGATCGTCCGGCGCGGAGAGCCGCGCGGCGCCGGCGACGGAGAGCAGCAGTACGGCCGCGCCCAACCCTCGCACCACGCCACGAAGCGTGCGATCGCTCACCCTCACGTCTCTGCCTGGAGCCGCACCTGGAACTCCGTGTGACCCGGCTCGGACTCGAGGGAGATGTCCCCGTCGTGGCGCTGCAGCAGCCGGCGCACGATGTCGAGGCCGAGCCCCGTCCCCTCGCCGACGCCCTTGGTGGTGAAGAAGGGATCGAAGATGCGGCCCTTGATCTCGGCCGGCACGCCCGGTCCGTCGTCGATGACGCGGACGACGACGCGCTCACGTTCGCGTGCGGCGCTCACCGTGACGTGTCCGCCCTTGCTCACCGCGTCGATCGCGTTGTCGATCAGATTCATCCACACCTGGTTCAGCTCCGCGCCCACCGCATGCACGCGCGGCACCTCGTCCGGGATCTCGACACCGACGGTGATCCCCTTCGCGCGCGACTTGCTGCTCAGCATCGTGAGCGTGTCGGCGATGCCGCGACGGATGTCCACCGGCTCGGCCGCCGGAGCGTGATCCATGTACGAGAACCCCTTCACGGCGCCGACCAGCTCGTGGATCCGCTGCGCCGCGCGCTCGATCTCGCTCGCCAGTGACTTCACCAGCACGTTCGCCGAGATCCAGCCGAGCGCGGCCTCGAGGGCGTCGCCCTTCACCGTCTTCGCGAGCAGATCGAGCGCGTCGGGGGTGATGCCGGTGTCGGCGAGCGGGATCGCGAACTCCTGCGTCGCACGATGGTCGGCCAGCCAGTCGGTGAGCTCGTCCTCGCGGTCCGCTCGCTCGAGTGGCGTGCGCGGCGCATTGCCGAGCGCCGCGTCGCACATCGCGCGCGCACGGTCGATCGCCGCGAACTGCTCCGCCGTCAGCCCCGCGCCGGCGAGACTGCGCGACGCCTCCTCCGCGCCGCCCAGGCTCTCCATGAGAATCTTGCTGCTGCGCACGACCGCCGACGCCGGGTTGTTGAGCTCGTGCGCCAGCCCGGCGGCCAGCTTCCCGAGCGACACGAGCTTCTCGTCGCGCAGATCGCCGGAGGTGAACGACCGCGCGCGGTCGAGCATCGCGTGGACGAGCGCCGCGGTCACGACGGGGCACTCGCGCGTCAGCTCGGGAAAGAACTGCTCGTCGATCCCGAGGACCTCCGTGCGCTCCTCGGCGCAGGCGTCGTATGGGGGCGATGCGCCGCGCGAGTAGGGCATCGTGCCGCCGACGTCGCCCCCCTTCCACTCGAAGATCTTGTGCGAGCCGGCGCCGCGGTTGGCGCGGATCACGAGGTGTCCGTCGAACAGGATGATCATGTGCTGCGACCGCTCGCCCTTCTTCGTCACGATGTCGCCCGGCTCGTAGGCGAAGCGCGACCCGTGCGCGGCGAGCCACGCGTGCTCGGCCGGCGGTGCGTGGCCGAGCGCGCGATGCTTCGCCAGGCGCGCGATGAGATCGTCGGTGACGATGGGAGCGGTCGCGGTCACACGGTGCGCAGGTAGCGGTGGACCGAGTAGATCGCCGCCGAGCCCTCACCCACGGCAGCGGCGACGCGTCGGTTGGCGCCCGCGCGGACATCGCCCGCGGCGAAGACGCCGGGAATGCTCGTCTCGAACATGAACGGGTCGCGCTCCAGCGTCCATCCGCGCGGACGGCCGTGCTCCTTCGGCAGATCGACGCCGGTGATGACGAACCCGGACTCGTCGCGCTCCACCAGTCCGGCGAAGGCGTCGGTGTGCGGCTTCACACCGATGAACACGAACATCGCCGCGCAGGGGATGACGCGCTCAGCGCCCGTGCCGACCGCCTTCACCACGACGGAGGCGAGCGAGCCGTCGCCGTTCACGCACGCCACCTCCACGCCGCACACGACGTCGATGTTCGGCGTGGCGCGAATGCGGTCGGCCAGGTAGTGCGACATCATCGGCAGCAGGTCGGCGGCGCGGATCAGCATCGTGACGCGGCTCGCGTAGCGCGAGAAGAACAGCGCGCCCTGGCCGGCGGAGTTCGCGCCGCCGACGATCGTGATCTCCCTGCCGCGACAGCGCGCCGCTTCCGTCATCGCCGCACCGTAGTAGACACCGCGTCCGTTGAGCGTCTCCACGCCGGGCGCGTCGAGCGTCCGTGCGCTCATGCCGGTGGTGATCACCACGGTATACGCCGAAAGCTCGGTGCCGTCGCCGAGCACGACGATGCGATACGGATCCTCGCGGCGCAGGCCGACGACCTCCTGTCCGGTGAGCAGCTCGGCGCCGAACTTCCGCGCCTGCATCGTGGCGCGCTGCGCCAGGTCCGCCCCGGTCACACCGGCGGGGAAGCCGAGGTAGTTCTCGATCATCGAGCTGGTGCCCGCCTGGCCGCCGGCGGCCTGCGACTCGACGAGCACGGTGCGCAGCCCTTCGGAGGCGGCGTACACGGCGTTGGCCAGTCCCGCCGGTCCGCCGCCGACCACGACGACGTCGTAGAATGGCTGCCTGGCGTGCGTCTGCAGCCCCGCCTTCGTCGCGAGTGCCGACGTCGTCGGCGCGACGAGATGCGAGCCGTCGGGGAAGACGACGACGGGCAGCGTCGTCAGGTCGCCCGTGAGCGATTCGACGAGCGAGCGCCCCCTGTCGTCCTGGTCGACGTCCACCCACTCGTACGGCACGCGGTTGCGCGACAGGAACTCCTTGGCCGAGAACGACTGCGGCGACCACTGCGAGCCGAGCACGCGGATGCCGTCGAAGGTGGGCCGCGTGCGCGCGCGCCACTCGCCGAGCAGGTCGTCGAGCACGGGATAGAGCCGCAGCTCGGGGGGATCCCACGGCTTCATGAGATAGTGGTCGAGCCCGATCTCGTTGATCCCCTGGATCGCCACCTCGGTGTCGGCGTAGGCCGTGAGCAGCACGCGCCGCGAATCGGGGTGCAGCTTCATCGCCTCGCGCAGCAGATCGATCCCCGACATCTCGGGCATGCGCTGATCGACGATGAACATCGCGATCGGCGTGTTGCGCGCCGCGAGCGCCTGCGCCGTCTCGAGTCCTTCGCCCGGCGACGCCGCCTTCATGACGCGATACTCGTGGCGGTACTGGTGCCGAAGATCGCGATCGATCGCGCCGAGCACGGCGGGATCGTCGTCGATCGCGAGGATGACCGGCTTGATCATGGGATAACGTCGAATGCGACGGCGGCGAGCATCTTGTCCGACATGGGGGAAAACTGTCGGTCAGCGCAGGGGGGCACCAGATTCGTGGGTGGGTGGGTGGGTGGGTGGGTGGGTTCGTGGGTTCGTGGGTGCGTAGGCTGAGCTTGCGACGCGGAGCCCGTGGGCCGAAGTTGGCGGCTCATGTTCAGCTCGCCGACTCGAAAGCGACTGCTGCTGGCGTTCCTCGTCGCACCGCTCGCGGCGCCGATCGCGTTCACGGTCGCGGCGTTCGGCGTTCAGGTGGTGAGGTCGAGCGTACCGACGGCGCGATCCACGATCGATCTCACCGCGGCGGTCTTCGCAGTCGGCACGCCAGTGGCGTACTTGGCAACACTCGCGGTCGGGGCTCCGCTGTACTTCACGCTTCACGCGTTGGGACTCGTGCGGCACTGGACGGTCTGGCTCGGAGCCGCCGCGATCGGCGCGGCGGTCGCGATCGCGCTGTCTCCCTACCTCCACGGAGAGCTCTTCTCGGTGAGCTTCCCGTGGTGGGCCGGTGCGCTGCTCGGGGTCGCGAGCGCAGAGCTGTTCTGGCGAGTTGGGAACGTCAACCCATCAGGAGGATCGCGATGAGTGAAGGTCCGCGCGACGGCGTCTCCCGTCGCGACTTCGGCCGGCTGCTCGGCGCCGCCGCACTGCGCGGAATGCTGCCGAACGCAGAGACCGGAACGTCGAACGCGATGGCCAGTGCCCACGCCGCGTCTCTTCCGTTGCCGGACGCATCCGACGAGCTGTGCGACCTGACGGCGGTCGAGCTCGCGGCACGGATTCGTCGCAAGCAGCTGTCGGCGTATGAGGTGATGGCGGCGCACCTGGCGCGCATCGAGCGGACCAACGCGAAGGTGAACGCGATCGTCACCCTCGTCGCCGAGCGGGCGATCGCCGATGCTCGGCGAGCCGACGAGCATCAGGCGCGTGGCGGAACGCTCGGCCCACTCCACGGGCTGCCGATGGCGCACAAGGATCTCGTGGCGACGGCGGGCATCCGCACCACGTACGGCTCCACGCTCTGGCGTGAGAACGTCCCCACCACCGATGCGCTGGTCGTGCAACGCGTCCGCGCGGCGGGCGCGATCACCGTCGGCAAGACGAACACGCCGGAATGGGGGGCGGGCTCGAACACCTTCAACGCGGTCTTCGGTGCGACGGTCAATCCGTACGATCTCACGAAGACCGTCGGAGGCAGCAGCGGTGGGGCCGCGGCAGCACTGCGCTGCGGCATGGTGCCGATCGCGGGAGGAAGCGACACCGGTGGCTCGCTCCGCAACCCTGCGGCGTTCACGAACGTCGTCGGCATGCGCCCGTCCCCAGGCCGCGTGCCGGACGACGACGGCTCCTGGTCGCCACTCTCGACACAGGGCCCGATGGCGCGCACGGTGGCCGACGTCGCCCTCCTGCTCAGCGCGATGGCGGGCCCCTATGCGCCCGACCCACTCGCACTCGACGACGACGGTGCGAGCTTTCGCGCCCCTCTCGACCGGAGCTTCAAAGGCGCGCGCGTCGCGTGGTTCACGAGCATGGGCGGAATCCCCTTCGAGCCCGAGATCACGCGCGTCGTCAACGCGAATCGGCAGGTGTTTTCCCAGCTCGGGTGCGAAGTGCACGACGACGAGCCCGACTTCGCCGGCGTGGACGACGCGTTTCCGATTCTGCGCCACATCCCCTATCACGCGAACTTCGCGAGCGCGGCACGCGAGCATCCCGACGCGTTCAAGGATACGATCAAGTGGGAGATCGCCGAAGCCCAACGCATGACCGGCGCGGATGTCTCTCGCGCGACCGCGCGCCAGGCGCACCTGTACACGGAGATGGCTCGGTTCTTCGAGCGCTACGACTACTTCATCGCGCCGGTGACGCAGGTGGAACCGTTCGACGTGAAGACCGAGTATCCGACGAACGTCGCCGGCGTGCCGATGCCAACGTACATCGACTGGATGCGATCCTGCTGGTACGTCACGCTCACCGCGTGCCCGGCGATCTCGGTGCCGGCCGGCTTCACGGCGCGCGGGCTCCCGGTCGGGCTCCAGATCGTCGGGCCGCATCGCGGCGACTGGAGGGTGCTGCAGATCGCGCACGCGTTCGAGCAGGCGACGCTGTATGGGCGGAAAAAGCCCGGGATGCTGTGAGTGGGTTGGTTGGATCGTGAGTTGGTGGGATCTCACGAACCCACGATCCAACTCACCAACTCACCGTCTCAATGATGCATTCCCTCGGCGTGCGTGTACGCCGCCTTGGGATCGCACTTCACCGCGGCGTTCGTCGACTCGAACACGCCCTGCGGGTTGTCCTTCCACAGCCAGACGTGCAGGTCGTAGTGCATCAGCTCCTTGGGCATGATGGGCTCGTGGCCGTACATGGGGCCGTTGAGCACCTGACCGAAGATCGCCGGCGCCTTGCCGCCCGCCACCTGAACGGGCATGAACCACTCCGCGGCGACGAGCTTGAGCTTGCCCGCGACCGGCTCGTAGATGAGGACTTGCGGCTTCGCGGGATCGAGCTGCGGTCCGATGTTGGACGTGTTGAGCAGATGCACGCCCATCGCGCCCGGCTTGTACGTGACGGGACCATCCTGTCCACCGTGCGGGAAGTCGATGCACGCGATCGACGAGTAGAACCCGTCGCGCACCGCGACGAGCGGATTCTGATACTTCTCGAGCGCGGTACGAGCAGCGAGCAGCTCGGGCGACAGCTTGGCGACCGCCATCGGGGACCCTGCCTGCGTGGCTTGCGCCTGCGCGATGCTCGGCGCAGCGAGTAGAGCGAGGAGCAGGGCTGGTACGACGTACGAGGTGTCCCTCACGCTTCGGCGCATGGTGACACTCCTGGGGAAGGGGAGCGGGAATCATGGGTGCACTTGGAAATGGCGTCAATGGGGCGCGGTGAGCTGGTGTCCTGGTGAGCTGGTGAGCTGGTGAGCTGGTGAGCTGGTGAGCTGGTGAGCTGGTGAGCTGGTGAGCTGGTGAGCTGGTAATGACATAGGGGCCGTCTTTCATGGACGGCCTAATGCTTTTCTCCGATTGATTGCTTGCGAAGGGCTGTGATCAGACGGCTCAGCATCTTGGCTACACGCAGCGTCTGAAGGCGAAGCTGCTCCGCCGAGAGGGCATCGCCGAACCCGAGGTCGGTCGCGAGTCTTAGCTGACACGCGAGCTCGCTCGCCGATCCCGATGAGTAATAGAGAAACGCGAGAAGCTCTCGATTGCTGCGTCGCCCGCAGCCTTCGGCGATGTTCGACGAGACGGACACCGCCGCGCGACGCATCTGGGAGGTAATTCCGAAGCGTTCAGACGCCGGAAATGAATCGGTGTGCCGGTAGGTGGCGAGGGCGAGCTGATGCGCACACTCGGCGACTATCAAGTTGGTGGTGCGTTGCATGGGCCGACGATGCGCCCTGGCCGAAGACTCGCGACACCATTCCTCCGCGTGGCGAATCACCGGGGCCTCGCGCAGCCACCAGCTCACCAGCTCACCAGCTCACCAGCTCACCAATTCACCACGCCCATGCACGCGTCCGGTAAGGCCGTACGCAACCGGTTCGAACCGCTCTATCCGGTACGGGTCTTGACCGCTTAGGAGAGGAAAGCCCCAGTCGAACCCAACAGGAGGCGACGATGCATTCGACGATCAGACGGGGTCAGGGACGCGCGGCGTTGGCCGCGGCGCTCGCGCTCGCGTTTGCGGCCGCGCCGACGGCCGCGCAGTCACGTGTCGTGCTGCCGGCCGGCAGCGTGATCATCGTGCGCACGACGACGCCGTTGCAATCCGCGTCCGCTCAGACGGGGCAGAGCTTCGAGACCACCGTGAGCGAGACGGTCGGCGTGGACGAGTATGCGGTGATCCCCGCCGGCAGCCGGATCCGCGGCGTCGTGAGCGTGGCACGGCCGGCGACGCGCCAGCAGTCGGGCGTGATCGAGGTCGTGTTTGACCGCATCACGCTGGCCGACGGCACAGTGCTCCCGATCACCGGCAAGCTGACGAGCACCGATACCACGGAGCGTCGTCAGATCGAGCAGGATCCCAACGCGCGTGTCGTGCTGGTGGGTGAACGTGGCGGCATCGGCGCGGCGATCGCCGGCGCCGGTTCGAGTCGCAGCCCCAACAACATCTTCGCCGCGCTCGGCAGCCTCCTTTCGGAGGGGCGCGACGTGAATGTGCC
>JBJMNN010000016.1:0-10136 GCA_045804245.1 Gemmatimonadaceae bacterium
CTCATCAAGGACAAGATCGGCCGCGTATATCCGGCGCGCTCGAAGCGCCTGGCGCCCGATTTCTTCTTTCAGGAGCAGATCTACCGCGCCGATGGCGAGAGCGTGCGTCTCCCGGCCGGCGTGTTCAGCGTGACCTGCAGCCGCGGGCCGGAGTACCTGTCCGAAACGCGCGATGTCACCGTCGGCGGAACGAACGCGTCAGCGGACTTCAAGCTGCGGCGCTGGATCAATCCGCCAGTGCTCGGCTGGTATTCCGGCGATCATCACATCCACGCGGCGGGGTGCAGTCACTACGAGAGTCCAACCGAGGGCGTGCGACCCGAGGACATGATGCGGCACGTGGTGGGCGAAGCGTTGAGCGTGGGGTCGGTGCTGAACTGGGGGCCGAGCTACTACCATCAGCGCCAGTTCTTCGAGGGGAAGGACAACAAGCTCTCGACGCCGTCCACGCTGCTTCGCTACGACCTGGAAGTCTCCGGCTTTCCATCGAGTCACGCCGGGCACCTCGTGCTGCTGCGCCTTCGCGAGCAGGACTACCCGGACTGCCGACAGATCGAGGATTGGCCATCGTGGGATCTTCCGATTCTCCAGTGGGGAAAGTCGCAGGGCGCTATGGTTGGTTTCGCGCACTCCGGCACCGGACTCGAGGTGAAGAGCCGCGAGCTGCCCAACTTCGAGATGCCGCCGTTCGACGGAATCGGCGCCAACGAGTACATCGTCGACGTGGCGCACGACGCGGTGGATTTCATCTCCAACGCCGATACGCCGTTCCTGTTCGAGTGGAACATCTGGTATCACACGCTCAACTGCGGCTTCAGAACCCGCGTGAGCGGCGAGACGGACTTCCCCTGCCTCACCGACGCACGCGTGGGCGCCGGTCGCTCGTACGTACACTTGCCGCGGGCGCTGACATACGACGCGTGGTGCGCCGGCGTGCGCGACGGTCGCTGCTACGTGTCGGATGGACTCAGTCACCTCATGGACTTCGTGGTGAACGGCGCGGCGATGGGGACGAACGGCAGCGAGCTGCGACTGGCGCAACCCGGTAGCGTGCGCGCCACGGCGAAGGTGGCGTGTCTGCTGCCTCCGGTGCCGCTCACCACCGAGGCTCCCGACCCGACGCGCCAACCGTTCTGGACGCCCGAGCACGCGCGAGTGGCGGGGTCGCGCGACGTCACCGTGGAGCTGATCCGGAATGGGCAGCCCGTAGCGAGCCAGCGCGTCCGCGCCGACGGAGTGCTGCGCGACGTATCGTTCGAGACGCGCATGGAGCGAAGTGCGTGGTTGGCACTCCGTATCATGGGCTCGGCGCACACCAATCCGATCTTCGTGGTCGTGGGTGGTCGGCCGATCCGGGCATCGCGCCGGAGCGCCGAGTGGTGTCTTCAGGCGGTGGACCAGTGCTGGTCGCAGAAGATGCGCCGGATCAGAGCGCGAGAGCGTGATGCTGCGCAGCGCGCGTACGAGCAGGCGCGAGTGCGCTATCGGCAGATCGTGTCGGAGAGCGACGTGGGGTAGGTCAGGCCCCTCACTGTCGCGACGACCCGGCTCCTCCCTTCACGTCGCTCGGTGCATCGAGAAAGGACACGACCGTGCTGACGAGGATCGGCGCCGTGCCCATTTCGTAGTGCGTCAGGTTCGGCAGGATCGCGAGCCGGTTCCTCGACATGTGCTCGCGCGTCCAGCCGGCGTCTCGCAGCCCGCCACCGAGCAGCTGGTAGAAGGAGACGATGTGCTCGGGACGGATCATGTCGGCATCGCCGAACACCAGCATCACCGGCATCGAGAGCTGCTTTACGCTGGCCGACCAGTCGTAGGGCTGGCGCATGTACTCGCCCATCGCGTCGAGCAGCCGCGGGAAGTCCTGCGGCCGGGGCGCGATCGCCGCATAGGACTTGTAGATCGGCGTCTCCTTCATCGCGTCGGCCATCGCCGCACTCACCGCGGCCTGCTGCGGCAGCATCTCGGCGAAGAACCCGTTCTGCGCGTACGGCGCGGACACGACGACCAGCCGGCGCACGAGCTCGGGATGCTGGAATGCGAGCTGCATCCCGGCGCCGGCGCCGAACGAGTAGCCCATGACGTCGACCTGGCGCAGGCCGAGCTTCTGGACAACGACGGCGAGGTCGCGGCCGATGTCGACGAGGCTGATCTTCTGACGCTCGCCGAGCGCGGTGCGGCCGTGACCATGCAGGTCGACGCCGATGACGCGGCGGGTTTGGGCCAGCGTCGTGAGCGTGGGGCCGAACATGCCGGTCGAGAAGAGCCCGCCATGCAAGAGGAGCAGGGGCTCACCCTTGCCGTGGATCTCGTACCAGTAGTTCACGCCGTTGGCGGCGACGTAGCCGCTCGAGTCCGGCGAGGCGGGCTGCTGCGCGTGGGCGACGGGAGTCATTGCGAGGGTGGCGAAGGCTGCGGCGACGACTGCGATCGAGGAGGAGCGCGTCATGATCGGTTCCGGTTCGGATTCCTGTTGCGCGCCGTGGTGCGCGCTCTATGGAGACGTCGAATGAACGGTCGCGAAATCGACACCGGAATGCACGCCTGACTGCGCCCGGCACGAGTTGCTAACGGACTCTGGCAGTGCCATCATCACGCGACGGCGCGACCCATCTGCGCTCGCCCGAACCGCACGCCGTCGCGAGCCCGCCTGAACACCGCCGTGAACGCCACTCCCGAATGGACCGAACACTGGGAAGGCCTGCGCAATCGACGCTTGCTGGTCGCCTTCGCTACTGCGTGCAGACGCCCGTGGAGTCGGTGAACCCCGACGCATTCACGCTCTCGCGGCGTACGCGCCGATTCATCGCCGGGTACGAGATCGCGGCTGGAGCGACGTTGATGGTGCTCTCCGCGTTCATGCGCGCGCCATGGTGGTTCGTCCTGACGCTCGAAGGGCTGGCCGGTCTCTCGCTCGCGGGGGGCACCTGGCTGTGGCGGGACGACGCCCGCGGCTACGCGTTGACGCGAACGATGCAGCTCATCCAACTGATCCGCCTGCAGTCACCCTGGCTCACGTACGTTGCCATGTCGGGCATCGCGATCGACCTGACGCACCTCGATCAGCGTATCAGCCTCAATCCCAATTTCCAGGCGACGTTCACACTGCTGCTGATGCCCGGCGCGACGTTTGGCGTCGCCGTAAACCTCTGGGCGGCGGCCTTGTTGCTCGTCCTCGTGCACGCCCGCCCCCGGACCGAACACCCGCCCGCCGCGCTCGCGCCACCCGAGCAAGCGATCGTCCCGCACGCGTCGCACTGAGCACAGCTCCGACTCGGCTCGATTGCCGCCCGCAGCCGGGCGCGACATACTCACTTGCCCCCGCCGCTCGGACTCCCGGACTTCCGGACCCCGCGAAATGACCGACGTCCTCACCCGCCTCACGACGACGCTCGCCGAGCGCTATCGCGTGGAGCGCGAGCTGGGCGCCGGCGGCATGGCGACGGTGTACCTCGCGCACGACGTGCGGCACGATCGCGACGTCGCCATCAAGGTGCTGCACCCGGATCTCGGCGCGGCGCTCGGGAGCGAGCGATTCCTCTCGGAGATCCGCACGACGGCGCGGCTCCAGCACCCGCACATTCTGCCGCTGCTGGATTCGGGAGAGACCGACGGGCTGCTGTACTACGTGATGCCGTACGTCACCGGCGAGACGCTGCGCACGCGGATCGATCGCGAGCGGCAGCTTCCGATCGACGACGCGCTGCGCATCGCCCGCGAGATCGCCGACGCGCTCGGCGAGGCGCACTCGCACGGGATCGTCCACCGCGACATCAAGCCCGAGAACATCCTCCTGCACGGCGGCCACGCGCTGGTCGCCGACTTCGGCATCGCGCTCGCCGTCCAGTCGGCGGGCGGGCATCGCATCACCCAGACCGGGCTCTCGCTCGGCACGCCGCAGTACATGTCCCCCGAGCAGGCGATGGGCGAGCGCACGATCGACGCGCGGAGCGACATCTACTCGCTCGGCGCCGTGACGTACGAGATGCTCGTCGGCGATCCGCCGTTCGGTGGCTCGACGGTGCAGGCGATCGTCGCCAAGGTGCTCACCGAGCGGCCGACGGCGCCGACGGCGATCCGCGACACCATCCCGTCGAGCGTCGAGCGCGCGGTGCTGCGCGCGCTGAACAAGCTGCCGGCGGACCGGTTCGCGACGGCGGAGAAGTTCGTCGAGGCGCTGGCGGTCACCGATGGTGGGCTGGAGGCGGAGCGCAGGGCGGGCACCCGCGCGGCGCCGAGCCCGAAGACTCGTCGCTCGCGGGTCGCCGACCTCGCGGTGCTCGCCGCCGCGATGTTCCTCGCCGTCGTCGTCACCTGGTCGCTCGTGCGGCGCGGCGCCGCGCCCGGCGCGTCATGGTCGTCGTACACCCAGCTCACCGATGCATCGGGGGTCGAGACGGCGCCGACGCTCTCCCCCGACGGCCAGTACTTCGCCTACGCGAGCGACGCGCACGGCACCTTCGACATCTACGTCCAGCGCGTCGGCGGACGTGCCCCCGTGCTCGTCGCTGGCGACTCGACCACCGACGAGATGTGGCCGGCGTATTCACCCGACGGCCAGCGCATCGCGTACAATGTGCGCGGCGGCGGCATCTTCGTCGTCGGTGCCACCGGCGAGTCGGCGCGCCGGCTCACCACCGTCGGCGCGAACCCCGCCTGGTCTCCCGACGGGAAGCTCATCGCCTTCGGCTCGGAGGAGGTGCGGTCGGCGTACAACGTGAACGCGGGCGGCACGCTCTGGATCGTCGACGTCGCGGGCGGCGAGCCGCGACGCATCGACCGCGGCTGGACCTCGGGGTTGTACCAACCGGCGTGGTCACCGTCGGGTGAGCGCATCGCATTCTGGTCGACCATCGGCGGACAGCGCGATCTGGAGACGGTGCGCATCGACGGCAGCGACCGCGTGAAGGTGACGAACGACGCAGCGGTCGACTTCGCGCCGGCGTGGTCGGCGGACGGCAAGTCACTGTACTTCGCGAGCGACCGCGGCGGCACGATGGGACTCTGGCGCATCGGCATCGACCAGTCGTCCGGACAGCCGGGCGGCGCGCCTGTGCCGATCGCGTCCGGTGTCGACGTCGCCATGGATCTGCCGCATCCGTCGGCGGACGGCACGGCGCTGCTCTTCCGCTCCATGCTCGAGACCACCAACCCGGCGGCGATCACCTTCGATCCGGCGAGGTCGCGCATCGGCGACGTCCGTCTGCTGCAGAATCGCACGGGCACGCTCTCGCCCACCGATGTGTCACCCGACGGACGCTGGGTCGCGCTCGCGAACACCTTCGATCGGCAGCAGGACATCTTCATCATGCACCCCGACGGCACGGTGCTCACCCGGCTGACGGACGACGCCGCGCGCGACTGGGAGCCACGCTTCACGCCGGATGGCAAGGGGCTCGTCTTCTACTCCAATCTCAGCGGCAAGTACGACGCGTGGTCGATCCGGCTCGACGGGAGCGGCCGCACGCGGCTCAGCGACATCGCGCCCGGTATCGCCTTCTCGATGTTCGCACCTGACGGCACGCGGCTCGTATCCGCAGGCCTCCCGCACCTCATGATGATCGGCTCCGCACCGTGGCCGATGACGCTCGCCACCACGAAGCCGCGCGAGGTCCGGGTGCGCGACGGCGAGTTCACGCCGACGTACTGGTCGCATGGCGGCCGTTGGATCTCCGGCTACGTGACGAGAAACGGAGGAGACGTGATCGGCTTCGCCCTGCTCGACGTGACGACGGGAAAAGCCCAGCAGCTGAACGACGACTCGCGCGGCTACGACCTGGCCTGGCTTCCCGACAACCAGCGGGTGGTGTACTTCACCAACCAGGGACATCTCGTGATGCAGGACGTCGTCACTCTCGAGCGTCGCGAGCTCGCGGGATCGCTGCCGTTCCCGCCCGAGCTCACCGGGGGCGTCATCGCCTCGCCGGACGGGCGCACGCTGTACTACGCGGCGCGGCAGTCCCAGGCGAATATCTGGATCGTGCGGCGCGCGAGCCCGACGGCGCCATGAGCGTACCAACGACGCGCCGCCGCTCCATCGGCCGGATCCTCATCGCCGCGGTCTTCGCGCTGCTCGGGGTGAACGCGCTCCGAGAGACGTTCTGGTCGGACAGCCCGCCGACGCTCCGCGCCCTGCAGGCCCTGGTCGGCACGCTCGCCGTGACAACGACGTGGGGCGCGTGGTCGGGAGCGCGCTGGTCGTACGCCGCCGCCACCGCCTATGGATTTGTCACCGCGGGGATGATCGCGTCGCTCGGTCCGATGCTCGACATGCCCGTCGAGGAGCGCGGCGGCCTCTGGGTCGGCGCGGCCGTCGTGCTGGTGTTCTCGCTCGCCTGCGCCTGGTTCCTGCGCCGCGCGACCCGCCGCGCCAGCGTCGACGTGACTGAGGTGATCTAGCTCGGAGGAGGACGGCAACGTCAACAGATTGACGCGGAGGACGCGGAAGGAGCTGCGAGACCGCGGAGGACTACAACGGCAGGAACTTTGGGGGGAGTGGCCGGAGGAGCCAAGTGCAGATCCCTGTCAAGCTGTTGCCGTCGCAGTTCCTACCGCCTCCTTCCTCCCAACCACACCAACGCATCCACGATCAACCGGTCCTCCACCGGATTGCCGAGCGTGTACGACAACGTCCTGTTCGTCGTGTCGTACTTGTGCTCGTAGTCGATGTCGTTGTGGCCGAAGTTGAAATAGACCATCCGGTACTTCCGGTTCGTCCACGCCACCGGGTAGTAGCCGGAGTGCCAGATCTCGTGCGGCTTCGGGCCCGTGCCGAGCGGGAAGCTCGTCGAGTCGACGGCGAGCAGGATGTCGATGTCCGGGTTCGCGCGCAGATCGCGCTGCCACCGGTACCACTCGCTCGGGTTCGAGCGGAAGGTGTGCGGCAGCGCGCGCGTCACGGGATGCGCCGCGTCCTCGACGCGCAGCACCGCCGACGTCGGACGCCAGGTGTTGCTCGCGTACTCGCCGGAGCCGAGGAAGGTGTCGTGGTACCAGGGCCAGTTGGCCGGATACGCCGACTTCCCGAGCGCGAAGCCGGCGAAGTGGAACCCCATCCACGCGCCGCCGCGCTCCATGTACCGCTGGAACGCCGCGCGCTGCGCCGGGTCCTCCGGCCTGGTATCGAGGAAGACGACGACCTGATACCGCGCGAGCTCGGCGTCGTTCAGGCGGCTCCAGTCGGAGGTCGTGTCGAATGAGAACCCGTGTCGCGCGGCTTGGGCCGGAAACCAGCGCACCGCTTCGCCGAGGAAGCTGATGTGCGCCTGATCCTGCTTGCCGGTGAAGAAGCCGAGCACCCGGAACGACGGCTGGGTGCGCCGAACGGCGGCGTGCGAGCAGCCGGACGCGAGCAGGAGGGCCAGCGTGGCGAGGAGCGCGCGCCGCCGCACTAAGCCACCCATCTCCGAGAGTTTCTCCCCGGCGCTCGTCACTTCTTCACCTTCGCCCGCAACTCCTCGAAGAAGTTCTCCACCACCACCACCGTAGGCGTGCCGGCCATGTCCTGCCAACTGTTGTCTCGCACCATGAGAAAGCGCTGATCGTCCGGCGTGGTCGCGAACGTGCCCCTGAGCGGCGCTCCTGCGCGCACTCGCTCCGGGATCGCGAACAGGACGCGGTGCGGTTCAGCGGAGAAGGGCGGGCCCGGATGGATCACTACGACGTTCATCTTCCCGTCGCTGACGTAGAACAGCTCGCGGCCGCTGTGGGCCCAGAGCGGAGCGCTGCCACCTCCGCTCGAGACTTGCCACTTGCCGCCGTTCACGTCCGGGAACGGGCGGACGAACACCTCATTCTCTCCCTGCTCGTTCGACACGTACGCCAGCCAATGTGCGTCGGGCGACAACGCCGCACCTCCTTCGTCGAATCCAGTTGCCACCATCCGGCGCGCGGCGCTGTCCACTCCCGGATGCGCCGCGAGAATGTCGCTCCCTGCTGAACGCCCCGGCGATCCGGTTGTGCCGAGCACGATCCATCGCCCGTCGGGACTCCAGAACCCGTCGGACGGAGCGTCCTTTCTCCAGAGCAGTCGAGGTTCGCCCGTGCCGTCAGGTGCCTGCTCCCAAAGAGCAAACTGGCCCGGCCGCCGCGTCGTATCAGGCGGGATGGGCCGGTCCGAGAGGAAGGTGATGGCTCGTCCGTCGGGCGTCCACGCGGGCGCTCGATCCTCCCCAGCGTAGAGCGTGAGCCGCGACATGGGACCTGTTGGTAACTGCTTGACCCAGATGTCCGTGCCAAGATCGGTGAGGAGCGTGAGCGCGATGCGTCGTCCGTCCGGCGACAGTGCGAGCCCCCAGTCGGTCTCGACCCCTGACGCGGCCTCGTAGCTCCCGCCGGTATTCACCTGCCACGTGGAATCGACGGGCTCCAACTTTCCGCTCCGATCCAGCCACACGAGGGCAGCGTTGGGCGTCGGGCCGGGCGCGAACTCCGGCCGTCCCAGCAGGTACAGCGCCGTCCCGTCGTTCGAGATCGTGAATCCCGGTGCCTGGATCCCGTCGAGGATCGGCACGGGCGGGCCGCTGGGGGCGAGCGCCGCGTCGTCCCACGGCACGGCCATCAGCACCCCCGCGCTGGTGAGGTACAGCACGTGCCCCGTGGGAACGTGCCACGCGCCGATGGCGTCGTCGAAGAGCGCGCGCACGGTATCCCGCCGCGCATCGTACACGTACACTCGGCTCGGACGACAGCTCACCGGCCCGACGCAATTGGTGAGATGTGACGTGAACAGCACGCCGCGCGCGGACGGAAGTGGCGTGGGGAACGATGCGTAGCGCCCGCCCAGCATCGCCGGCGATGCGATCACCTGCGACCGGGCTTCTCCCGACCGGAGGCGAAGAATGGAGTGGGTCCTGACGTCGTAGTAGAAGATCGAGCCATCCTCCAGCCATGCTCCGTGGTTGAAGACGGGGATCACGGAGTCCGCGAGCTTGAGCGACGCGCCACCCGTGCTCGGGACCCGGCGCAGCTCGCCGTGCGCGACGAATCCGATCCACGCGCCGTCGGGGGAGAAGAAAGGCCCCGCGCCGCCTTCGGTACCGGCCAGGGGCCGCGCGGTCACCTCGTCGCGGCGCTTGACGAAGAGCTGCCCCGGTCCGGTGAGCGGCTCACGGAACACCAGCGCCGATCCGTCGGGTGAGAGCGCCACCTCCACGCCGAACGTGAGCCCATCGAGGGCGCCGGATGCGCCGAGCGTGATCGGATATCGGGTCACGGGCCGCGTCCGACTCGGTCGGAGCCAGCCCCAGGCGGCCAGCACGGCGGGCAGCACGAGCAACGCGGCCAAGGCGGGCACGACGAACCGACGGGAGCGCGGACCGATCATCCCCTCGGTCCAGACGGACGCGACGGACGACGCGAAGGCAGGATTGTGGAGCGCGTCGGCAAACGCCTTCGCGCTCTCGAAACGGTCGGCCGGGAGCTTCTCCACCGCCTTCGCGACCGCCGCCGCCACGTGCGGCGGCACCGCCTTCCGCAACTCTCTGACCGGCCGGACCTCGTCCACGACGATCTTCATGATGATCGCTTGCGCCGAGGAGCCCGTGTGCGGGGGCTCGCCCGTCAGCATCTCGTAGAGGACGGAGCCCAGCGAGTAGATGTCCGATCGGTTGGTGATGTGCTTGTCCGCCGTGGCCTGCTCAGGCGACATGTAATGCGGCGTGCCGAGCGACAAACCCGTCTCCGTCATCCGCCCGCCGGCCGCCGCGCTCACGGCCAGCGCAATCCCGAAGTCCGCCACGATCGCCCGACCGTTGTGCAGGAGGATGTTCTCGGGCTTGATGTCGCGGTGGACAATTCCCTGCTCGTGTGCGTACTGCAGCGCCTCCGCCGCTTCGGTGGTGATCTTCACTGCGTCGTCGACGCCGAGCTGCAGCTCGCGGTCGAGCTTCTGTCTGAGCGTCTCGCCTTGGATGTACGGCATGACGTAGTACAGGAACTCCGTACCGCCGCCTTGCGCCGCTGTCGTGCTGCCGCTGTCGTACAACGGCAGAATGTGCGGGTGCTGGAGCTGGGCGGTGGTCTTGATCTCCTGCACGAACCGGTCGGCGCCGAGCACGGCGGCCAGCTCGGGCCGCAGCACCTTCAGCGCTACCTTGCGGGCGTGCTTCAGATCCTCGGCGAGATAGACGGTGGCC
>JBJMNN010000017.1:0-7429 GCA_045804245.1 Gemmatimonadaceae bacterium
CGTCGCGTCCAGCGCCACCGCGAACGCGAGACCGAGCCCGAACTCGCGCGTCGCGACGAGACGGGTGAAACCGAACGACCCGAAGAGCACGACCAAGATCAGCGCCGCGCTCGTGATCAGCCCTCCGGTCTGCGAGAGGCCGCTCACCACCGACGCGGCGTTGTCGCCCGAGCGGCGATACTCCTCCTGAATGCGGCTGAGCAGGAATACCTCGTAGTCCATCGACAGACCGAACAGGATCGTGAACAGCATCAGCACGATGAACGAGTTGAGCCCGCCCGGCGGCACGAGGCCGATGACCCCCGCGCCCACGCCATCCTGGAAGACGTAGACGAGAAAGCCGTACGCCGCGAGCACCGAGATCAGGTTCATCACGATCGCCTTGAACGGCACGACGATCGACCGGAAGGCGATCAGCAGCACGACGAAGGTGACGCCCAGCACGAGCGGCACGACGCGCTTCACGCTGCCGAACAGCTCTTCGTCGAAGTCGATGATCGCGGCGTTGAAGCCACCCACTCGGACGCCGAGGTCGGCGTCGCGCAGGCTCGGCCACGCAGCCGCGCGCAGCTCGCGCACGAAGCGCATCGATTCGTCGGACTCGGGCGCCGAACGCGGCACGAGCATCACCAACGCCGATCGACCATCCGGCGCGGGCAGCGCTCGCGCGATCCGAACGCGCGGGTCGGCGGCCAGTCGTCCAAACGCCGCCATCAGTGCGCCCTGCCGCTCCGGCGTCGCGATCGCTCCGGTGCGACTCTCGACGAACAGCGCGATCGGCGCCATCCAGCCGGGCGCGAAGTTCCGCTCGAGGAGATCATAGCCCTGACGCGCTTCCGTGGCCGGCGGCAGGTCGTGCGCGCCGACGTTCCAGGCCTGGAGCCGCAGGGTCGGGACGATGAGCACGGCGAGCACGACGAGCGCCGGCACGAGATACCGCCACGGCTTCTCCATCGTCTGCCGCGCCCAGCGGCCCCACATCACCGCGCCCGAGGTCGACCGCTGCGAGAAGCGCCGCGGCCAGTTCACCCGTTCGCCGACGACCATCAGCAGCGCGGGCAGCACGGTCAGCGTCATCAGCATGGCCGAAACGACGACGGTCACGCCGCCGAACGCGAGAGTGTGCAGGAACGGGATGCGCACGAGCAGCAGCGCCAGGAAGCCGGTGCACACCGCGAGACCGGACACCACGACGACGTGGACGGTCCGCAGCGTGGCGATCTCCACCGCGTCGTGAAACGACCTGCCCGCGTTCAGCTCATCGCGGCAGCGGCTGACGAGGAACAGCGCGTAGTCGACGCCGACGCCGAGTCCGATCATCGTCACGGCGTTCTGCGCGAACACGCTGACCGGCATCGCATGCGAGAGCGCGTACAGCACAGCGAGCGTCAGCACCGTCGCGCCGACGGCGATGAGCAGCGGGAGTGCCGCCGCGATCGGCGCGCCGAACACGACGAGCAGCACGAGCATCGTGAGCGGCACTCCGATACGCTCGGCGCGCAGCAGATCCTCCGACGCGCTGGTATCGAGATCGTGGAAGAGCGAGACCATGCCGGTGACCTTAACCTCGAATCCAGGCGCGAGCCCCGCACCGCGCACGACGTGCCTGATGCTGTCGACCATCGTCTCGGCATCGAAGAAGCTCTTCGCGGGCGGCGTGACGAGCAGCAGCGCCGACCGGCCGTCGCGGCCGAGCATCGCGGTGTCGGCGCTGTTCCAGGCGTGGCGGACGGACTTCATCCCCGCCGCACCGAGGGCATGCTCGAGCGCGACAACTGCGGCCGCGAACCGTGGATCGTCGGAGCGCAGCGTGGGCGATGTGAGCACCGCCGGAAACACGAAGGCGGATCCGTCGCCGAACGCGCGGTCGATGTCGCGCGACACGAGCTCCGACGCGCTGCCGGGCACCATGTCGGTGCTGCCGCGCAGGACACCGGCGAGACGCAGGGCGAACGGCGCGGCACCAGCGAGAAGGGCGAGCCAGAGGGCAATGACCAGCCGCGGCCGACGCAGCGAGAAGCGAAGCAGGGCTCTCATGAAAGTGTCCTCGATGCGTCAGACGGTGGCGAGCTCGCGCGCGTCCTCGGCCCTGCCTGGGCCGGCGGCGAGAAAACGGGCCTGCTTGATCTTTCCGCCGTCGGCAGCGAAGGGACCTTCGCCCAGGCGATGCAGCACGATCTCGGGGACGAGGGTCTCCGGACACTCGTGCCACGCCTCGCGGAAGTCGGCATTCAGGGCGACCAGTCGCGGCACGATCGATTCGGCGAACCGGCGCTCGAGATCGGCGTCGGGCTCCTCGGACACCTCGAACAGGAACCGCGGCCGCACGGCGCCGTTCGCCCCCTCGGCGACCGACAGGCAGAACGAGTGCGTGAGCTCGGCGAGCTCGCTGTCCTGATACAGACACTGCTCGATGTCTTCCGGATAGATGTTCGCGCCCATGACGCTGATCGTGTAATCGCGCCGGCCGTAGATACATAGGAAGGGAAGGCGCACGCCGCCGTCACCGCTCGCGCGGCGCAGCTGCTCGATGTCGACGCCGACCGTCGCGAGCCGAGCCGCCATGTCGTCGCTCGTGCACACGCTGCCGACGTCGTGCACGTTGTAGCGAATGCGCGGTGAGAGCACCGATGCGCGCGTGATCGTGAACACGACCTCGCCATGCTCGTTCACGTCGGCGTGATGCATGATCGGGTTGTACTGGAAGAGCATCGGCAGTCGCGAGTCGCGGCCGAACAGCGCGTGGCGGACGTCCTCGCGCTCGCGAGCCAGGCGGCGGATCGCGACGGAGACGGGGGTCTCACCCGCGATGCCGATCTCCAGATCGGTCGCGCCGTAGCCGCTGTAGACCTTCTCGAACCGCCGCAGGAGGTAGTCGCGCAGTCCCTCGGACATCCCTTCGCCACCCGCGAGCCCGAACAGCCTGTACTGCTCGAACGGGAAACCCTCGGCGTTGCCGACGTCGATCAGATGCTTGAGGAAGGGTGGATAGCCGCAGATGAGATAGGTGTGCTGCGGTCCGAAGAAGCGAAGCGTGTGGAGGATCTTCGCGATGTCGGGGCCGGTGTTCTTCACGAGCCCGTTCTGCTGAAGGGACAGACCCATGTTCAGGCCAGTCGCCCACGCGCCCATGCTGAACGCGTTGATCGTGATCCATGGCTCGCGACCGTAGCAGTACGTCGCGAAGTAGCTCACGAAGGTGTGGCTCTCGTGGCGCTCGCGGTCGCTGCGCACCCAGTTGTACGGCGTGCCGGTCGAGCCGGAGGACTCGTCGATCATCGTCCGTGCGTGGAAGAAGGTGCCGTCCAGGCACCGAGCCTCCGTCGGGAACGGCCTGATGTACGATTCCTTGTCCGTCTCCGGGACGCTCGTGCCGCGCCGATCGGCGACGAACGCGCCGTACGCCGGCACCTTCCGGAGGGCGCGATAGTACGCCTTCCGCGCCTTCACCCGTGATGCCCACGCGAGGTACGACGGCGGCAGGAGCTTGAAGACGCCGAGGAACGTCGGGTACGTCCCGCAGGCGATCTTGAGGATGAAGTCGCAGGGCAGCTGGACGGCGAACGCCAGACGCTCGCGAAGGGTGGGGGTCGTGGGGGTGGGGCGGACTCGTCGTTGAGTAGGCATGGCGGCTCCCGGTGGGCCGGTCGACAGGACCGGCTGGATCTTCACTGGGAGGTTAGGGCTGGCGTGAACTGCCATCCATGCGTCAGGTGACGTAGTCGGCGCGCACGATGACGTAGGCGGCGCGGGGGCGACTCCTCATACAAAGGTTTGCCGGGAGTCGTCCGCTGCGAATTCTCACGAGCGCACACATACTCGTGTCTCACGCCACTTCCACCCATCCATGACCATCGCCTCCATCGCTCCGCGAACTCGCCTCGTCCTCGTCTTAGCGACGTATGCGGTGCTGGCGCCCGCAGCGGCCCACGCACAGCGTCCGATGTCCCTCGCCGGCCGGTCGGTCGTGTACGCGCCGCACGGCATGGTCGCGACCAGTCAGCCGCTCGCGTCGTCCGCCGCCCTCGACGTGCTGCAGCACGGCGGGAATGCGATCGACGCCGCCGTCACTGCCGCGGCGGTACTGAGCGTGACCGAACCGCACATGACCGGGATCGGCGGCGACATGTTCGCGATCGTGTGGCTCGCGAAGGAGCAGAAGCTCGTCGCGCTCAACGCGAGTGGCCGCGCCGGCTCGCGCATGACGCGCGATGCGCTCGCGTCCCGGGGATTCGCCTCGGGTACGCAGCGGGGGGTGGAGTCGATCACCGTCCCCGGCGCGCTGGCCGGTTGGGAGATGCTCGTGCGCCTGCACGGTACGCGTACCCTCGCGGCCGCGCTGCAGCCGGCAGTTCGCTATGCGCGAGACGGATTCCCCGTGACGCCGATCATCGCGTCCCAGTGGAGTGAGGAGACCTCGCTGCTCATGAAGGACTCGGCCGCCGCCGCGACCTTTCTGCCCGGTGGACGAGCGCCGCGCGCGGGCGAGTGGTTCCGCAATGCCGACTACGCGCGCACGCTGGAGGCGATCGCGAGCCATGGGATCGCCACGTTCTACGGCGGCGAGATCGGACGCAGGATCGTCGGGCGCCTCGATGCGCTGCATGGCTTCGTCACACTGGACGATCTCCGGCGGAATCAGCCCACCTGGGTGACGCCGATCTCCGTCCCCTTTCGCGGCTATCGGGTGTGGGAGCTTCCGCCGAACAACCAGGGGATCGCCGCGCTCGAGATGCTGCGCATCCTCGAGCCGATCGACCTCAGGGCCATGGGGCACAACTCGGCGGCATACCTGCATCACCTCATCGAAGCGAAGAAGCTCGCGTACGCCGACCTCGAGCGGTTCGTCGGGGACCAGGATCACCTCGACATGCCGGCCGACCGGATGCTGGCCGACCCGTTCATCGCGGAGCGTCGGAGCCACCTGGACGACGGCAAGGCGCAGTCACGCGTCGACCCGGGACCGCTGCGCACGGCGAGCGAGACGATCTACCTCACCACCGCCGACGCCGAGGGCAACATGGTGTCGTTCATCAACTCGAACTACGACGCCTTCGGGTCCGGCATCGTGGTACCCGGACTCGGCTTTGCGCTGCACAATCGGGGCGCGGGCTTCACGCTCACGCCGGGGCTGCCCAACACCGTCGCACCCGGCAAGCGTCCCTTTCACACGCTCATCCCCGCCTTCGTCACGAAGACGGAGCGCGGACTCGAGCAACCGTACATGAGCTTCGGCCTCATGGGCGGCGGCATGCAGGCGCAGGGACACGTGCAGTTCCTGCTCAACATGTTCGTGTTCGGCATGGACGTGCAGCAGGCGGCCGACGCCGCGCGCTTTCGACACCTCGACGGACTCCGTGTCGCGCTCGAGGCGCCGATCACGGACGAGGTGCGCGCGGCCCTGCGCGCCATGGGCCACGAGATCGTCGACGAGCGGTCAGTGTCGTTCGGCGGCGCGCAGGCGATCATTCGCCTGCCGAAGGGTTACGCGGCCGGAAGCGATCCGCGAAAGGACGGCATGGCGATCGGGTACTGAGCCGCGTCAGTACTTCGGCGTCTCGCGCGCCCGAACGATCACGAACCGCTCCCCGTCAGGGGACACGTCGTACATCGTGCTGACGCCGCCATGATATGGCGCGCGGAAGAGCAGGGTCCGCGTCTCGACCGCCGGTGGCGCGTCGCCCTTCGACGCGCCGAGCCGCGCCGCGACCAGCGCCTGATTGTTCCAGTAGTACAGCTCCCGCCCGTCACCACGCCACACGGGATGGATGCCGCCGCCGAGCGAGACGACGACGTGTCGTCCCGGCTGCTGGTACGAATCGAGGTACACCTCCGGTTGCCCCGATTCGTCGGAGGTGTACGCGACCCAGCGCCCGTCCGGTGAGATGCGCGCGGTGGTCTCGTCGGCGGCCGTCGTCGCATACGCCCGCGGCGTCGACCCGCCGATGGGCTGCACGAGGATGTCGTGCTTGTTGCCCCCCGACTCTTCCGTGACGAGCAGCGCGCTGCCATCGCGCAGCCAGTCGCTCGGGAACTGCGTTCCGTCGCGCGCCGCGACGAGGGTGGGCGTGCTTCCGTCCACGCGCAGCGACATCACGTCCTTCCCGCCATCGCCAGCGGCCGAGTAGACGATCGACTTGCCGTCGGCGCTCCACTGTGGGTCATTGCTGTCGTCGCCGTCGTCGGTGAGTCGCTTCGTCGTCCCCGCGTCGAGGTCCATCACCCAGAGGTCGCTCGTGTGACGGCCGGTACCGAATGCGCCGTACGCGACGCGATGCCCGTCCGGCGAGAAGCGCGGGGTCCACGGACGATCCGCCACGATCGTGCGCTGCGGACGTCCGGCGCGATCGACCAGGGTGAGCGTCAGGTCTTCCTCCGTGGCAGGGCCCCCGACCGTGACCGTGGGCTCCGCTGTTCCGCCGCGGTCCATGAGCGAGTGCACGACCTTCGAGACCGCGTTGGGCTCGGTGTCCGCGCTCCACGAGCGCGCGAGCAGCCAGCCGCCGGCGAGGCCGATCGCGAGCATCGCGCCGGCGGCGTACATCGCCGCGCGCGCCGAGACCTGGCGACGGCCCGTGCGCAAGGCGTGCGCGCCGCCGGTCGAGTCGTCACGTGCCTCCGCACCCGACGCGTGGCCGGGTGCGCCGGATCCCGAATCCGCGCTTCCTGCGGGCAGGGCGAGTGCCGCCGCGAAAGTCGCGGCGCTCGGGAACCGATCGTCGGGACGCTTCGCCAACGCGCGTCGCACTGCGGCGTCGAGGAACGACGAGACGTCGGCGCGACGCGACGCGAGCGCGGTCGGTGTCTCGTTCATCACGCGCCGCAGCACGGCGTGCTGTGAGTCGGCCGCGAACGGCGACTCGCCGGCGAGCATCTCGTGCAGCACCGCGCCGAGCGCGTAGACGTCGGTGCGCGCATCGACGTCGCGCCCGCCGGCGGCCTGCTCCGGCGCCATGTACTGCGGCGTGCCGAGCGTGATGCCCGTGTGGGTGAGCCGATCGCCGCCCGCGTGCTCGAGCGCGAGCGCGATGCCGAAGTCGGCGACGAGCGCATGTCCGCTCTGCAGCAGCACGTTCTCCGGCTTCACGTCGCGGTGCACGACGCCGTGGCGGTGCGCGTACTCGAGCGCATCCGCCATCTCGCGCGCCAGCTGCAGGGCGACGTCCACGGGCAGCCGCCCTTCACGTGCGAGCCGCGAGCGCAGCGTCTCGCCCTCGACGAAGGGCATGACGTACCACAGCACTCGGCCACCCGCTTCCGGCGGAAATTCCGCGCTGCCGGAGTCGAACAGCGGGAGGATGTGCGGATGCTGCAGCGACGCCGTGACGCGGATCTCCTCGAGGAACCGCTCGGCGCCCACCGCCGCGGCGAGCTCCTCGCGCAGCACCTTGATCGCGACGCGGCGATAGTGCCGCACGTCGCGCGCGAG
>JBJMNN010000018.1:0-10040 GCA_045804245.1 Gemmatimonadaceae bacterium
AACAGGCGCAGACCGGTGAAGGCCATCGTCATCCCGTGCTCGTTCGCCGCCGCGATCACCTCGGCGTCGCGCACGGATCCCCCGGGCTGCACGATCGCGCGCACTCCCGCCTCGGCGGCCTGGTCGATGCCGTCGCGGAAGGGGAAGAAGGCATCGGATCCGAGTGACGAATCCTCCGTGGAATGGCCGGTCGTCGTCGCCTTGTGCACGGCGAGGAACGCCGCGTCGACGCGCGACATCTGGCCCGCGCCGATCCCGATCGTCGCACCATCGCGGGCGAGGACGATCGCGTTCGACTTCACGCTCGCGACGGCCCGCCACGCGAACAACAGGTCGCGACGCTCCTCGTCCGTCGGCGGGCGCTTGCTCACGACGCGCCACGCGCTGTCGTCGATCGACGCGGGGGGACGATCCTGCACGAGCAGGCCGCCGCGCACGCGCTTGTAGTCGAGCGCGCCGCGCGACCAGCGCGCCACGCCCTCGAGCACGCGCAGATTCTTTTTGCGGCCGAGGATCTCCAGCGCGCCCGCGCTGAACGACGGCGCGACGACGCACTCCACGAACAGCCCGGATACGGCCTCCGCCGCGGCCTCGTCGACGGGCACGGTGAACGAGATCACCGAGCCGAACGCCGACACCGGGTCGCATGCGAGCGCCTTCCGATACGCCTCGAGCGCATCGGCGCCGACCGCGAGCCCGCACGGGGTGGTGTGCTTGATGATCGCGCAGCACGGTTGATCGCCGAACGGTTCGCTCGCGAGGAGCGCGCCCTCGAGGTCGAGCAGGTTGTTGAACGAGAGCTCCTTGCCACCCTTCTGCGTGAGTCCCGCCAGCCCCGCGCCCGCGCGCTCGACGTAGAACGCCGCGGCCTGGCCGGGATTCTCGCCGTAGCGCAGTCCTTGTGCGCGCTCGAGCGGCAGGCAGATGCGCTCGGGGAAGCGCTCGGCGCGCTGCCCGGCGAACCACGTGGCGATCGCCGCGTCGTACGCCGCGGTGTGCTCGAACACCTTGGCCGCGAGCCGGCGGCGGAAGTCGAGATCGTCGTCGTTCGCCGTGAGCGCCGCGAGGACGCTCGGATAATCCGCCGGATCGACCACCGTCGTCACCGACGCGAAGTTCTTCGCCGCCGAGCGCAGCATGCTCGGTCCACCGATGTCGATCTGCTCGATGACCTCTTCGGGTGTGACGCCGGCGCGCGACGCGGTCTGCCGGAACGGATACAGGTTCACCACGACGAGATCGATCGGTGCGATGCCGTGCTCGGCGATCGCCGCCATGTGCTCGGGGAGATCGCGACGCGCGAGGAGTCCGCCGTGGACCGCGGGATGCAACGTCTTCACGCGGCCGTCGAGCATCTCGGGGAACTGGGTGACGTCGGCGACGTCGCGCACCGGCACGTTCGCTTCGCGCAGGGTGCG
This sequence comes from Gemmatimonadaceae bacterium, assembly GCA_045804245.1. Lineage (GTDB taxonomy): Bacteria > Gemmatimonadota > Gemmatimonadetes > Gemmatimonadales > Gemmatimonadaceae > AG11. The sequence goes on from JBJMNN010000018.1 coordinate 1,419, forward strand.
CGCCGTGCCGCCGGTGGAGATGAGCTCCCAGCCGCGCTCGTGCAGGCCGCGAGCGAGGTCGAGCAGGCCGGTTTTGTCGGAGACGGAGAGAAGGGCGCGAGGCATCTGGTGGTTGCGTTGATTCGTGGGTACGTGGGTTCGTGCGATCCCTACTTCGGACTCAGTAGCTCATCGAGCGCTATGGCAAGTCCGGCGTCATCGAGGCTCGGGTCCATCGTCGGCAGTCGCGGCTGAGCGAAGCGCTCGCTCACGACACGGCCGTCGTCGCCGAGCCGGACCTCGCCGGCCGCGACGGCGTCGACGACGCGCGGGTAGAGCAGGTGTTCGGCCCGCAGCACGCGCGCGGCGAGCGAGTGCTCGTCGTCGTGCGGAAGCACCGGCACCGGCCACTGCGCGATCACCGCGCCGTGGTCGTACACCTCGTCCACGAAGTGCACGCTCGGACCGGAGAGCGTCGCGCCCGCGTGCAGCACCGCGCGGTGCACGCGCGGTCCGTACATCCCCGGTCCGCCGAACTCGGGGAGCAGCGCGGGATGCACGTTGAGCATCCGCCCGCGATACGCGGCGGTCACCTCGGCCGGGATGAGTCGCATGTAACCCGCCAGCGCGACGAGCTGCACGCCATGCGCGGCGAGCGCCGCGTCGAGCTCGAGACCATCGGGTGCGTGCGGCGACCGGAGCACGACACGCGGGATTCCTGCGCGCTCGGCACGCGCCAGCGCACCGGTGTCGGGACGATTCGACGCGACGAGCACGACGTCGCCGTGCCGAGCCTCGCCGAGCGTCGCGAGATGATCGAGGATCGCCTGGAGATTGGAGCCGCCGCCGCTGGCGAGCACGGCGATCCGAGTGCGCGTCACTGCACGCGCTCCAGATAGTGACGTGCCGCGTCGAGCAGCGAATCCACCACGTGGGCGCCCTCCGCGAGGGCTCGCGACACGTGCTCCTCGGGCGTGTCGGACGAGCGCACCAGGTAGGCCGGTGCGCCGAAGCGCACCGCGGGCGCGACGTCCCGGTGCTTGTCGCCGGCGAACATCGAGCGCGAGAGATCGAGGTCGTAGAGCGATGCGGCGCGCTCGAAGAGCCACGTTCCCGGTTTGCGGCAGGCGCACGGTCCGGTGAACTGCTCGTGATGCGGACACACGAACGAATCCAGCAGCGTCGCGCCGGCAGAGTCGAGAAGTTCGCCGACCCGCACGCGTACGGCGCGATACTGCTCGAGCGTGACGAGGCCGCGCGCGATCCCCGATTGATTGCTGCACACGATGGACGGCACTCCCGCATGCGCGAGGAGCCGGATGGCCTCGGCGGCGCCCGGCAGCAGCGTGACGCGCCCGGGATCGGCGAGGTAATGCTCGTCGGTGATGATCGTGCCGTCGCGGTCGAGGAGGGCGGCGCGCCGGCGTCGCCCGTCAGCCACGCGCGTCCACCACGGCGCGCGTGAGCTCGGGCAGCTCGTGCGCGAGCACCGCGCGCAGGTCGAGATGCATGCGTGCGTCGTGCACGCGGCCGACCACCGCCGGCGAACCTGCCCGGAGCCGCGCGGCCCACCCCTCGGCGTCGCCAACCAATGCCACCGCGGCACCCGGGAGCGCCGCGTCGGGGAACGCGCCCGCGCCGACGCTTCCCGTTGTCTCGACGGTCTCGCCGGCGATGCCCTCGCGCTGGAGCACGAGCCGCAGCGACTCCGCACGCTCCCGCAGCACCGCGAGCGGCGCGGCGAGCAGCGCGAGCGTTGGGATCTTGGTCATTGCGCGCGCCGGATCGCGATAGAGCGCGAGCGTTGCCTCGAGCGCCGCCAGTGTGAGCTTGTCGACACGATAGGATCGCGCGAGCGGGTTCCGGCGCATCGCGTCGAGCCAGCGCGCGTCGCCGACGATCAATCCCGCCTGCGGGCCGCCGAGCAGCTTGTCGCCGCTCATCACGACGATGGTCGCGCCGGCGTCCAACGCCTCGCGCGCGGTCGGCTCGCCACGCAGGCCGATGTCGTCGAGCGAGATCAGCAGCCCGCTGCCGAGGTCGTGCAGGATCGGCAGGCCGTGCGTCGCGGCGAGCGGCGCGAGCTCGCGCACCGTCGCCTCGGCGACGAACCCGTGCAGCGTGAAGTTGCTGCGATGCACCTTGAGCAGCACGCCGGTGTCCGGACCGATCGCGCGCTCGTAGTCGGCGAGATGAGTGCGGTTGGTGGCGCCCACTTCGCGCAGGCGCGCGCCGCTCTTCGCCATGATCTCGTGAACGCGGAAGCTGCCGCCGATCTCCACGAGCTCGCCGCGCGAGAGGAGCGCTTCGCGCCCGTCGGCCAGCGTGTTGAGGGCGAGGACGAGCGCGGCCGCGCAGTTGTTGACGACGAGCGCGTCCTCGGCGCCGGTGAGCTCGCGCAGCAGCGATGCGCAGTGCACGTAGCGCGAGCCGCGTGCGCCGCGCCCGAGGTCGAGCTCGAGGTTGGAATACCCAGCCGCGATGGTGGCGATCGCGTCGAGCGCCGCGTCGGCGAGCGGCGCTCGTCCGAGGTTCGTGTGCAGCACGATTCCGGTCGCGTTGATGACGCGGCGCAGCGATGGCCGCGACAGCTCGGCGAGCCGCTCGGTGATCGCCGCGGCCCATGCATCGTCGTCGCCGGGTGTGGTGGCGGTCTCGCGGGCCCGCGCGACGGTCGCGCGGACCGCATCGACGACGAGCGTCCGCGGCGCGGAGTCGAGCAGAGCCCGCACCGGTGCGCGCTCGAGCAGCGCGCCGACGCTCGGCAGCGCGCGGCGCGCGTCGGTCATGGTCGTGACGGTCGCGGCGCGGCGCGCGGTGCCGTGGAATCGGCAGCCGGCCGTGCCGCAGCCTGCTTCGGCGTCGTGAACGAGCGTTCGCTTCCCGTCTCGCGGCCGCTCAGCGCCCGCACCGTCGTCACCCGCAAGCGATACGTCGCGTTGGGTGCGAGCGGACGTGGAAGCTCGACGCTGATCGTCGTGAAGGGTGCCGGGCGGCTCGGCTTCGGCGTCGAGTCGGCTGGCAATGTGGCGGTGGGCGGTGGCACGGCCCGGCGTGGACGGCCGGCGAGCGAGTCGGCGCGGCGCGCGGAATCGGCGGACGCCTGCTGCAGCGCGCGCGCACGCGCGGCGTCCTGGTCCGGCGAGCGGACCGCCGTGATGGGAATCCGCACGCTGTCCGCGCCCGCGAGGTGGAAGTTGGCCGGCGGGAACTGCTGGGCGGGATCGAGCAGCCGGTCGAACACCACGCGGAGCGTCGTGGAGTCGGCGACGGTCGCGGAGACGATGCGCGCGGGCAGCGTGTCGCGCGACGCCGTGAGCAGCTCGACCGGCGCGGGATGTGGAACGCTCACGCGCAGCGTATCGAACGACTCGCCGCGGTCCGCTCTGTGGTTCTGATTCTGGTCGACCGTCGCGCGCACGAGGTACGACCCCGGGTTCATCGGCCCGACGGAGAAGCGACCGAGCGAGTCGGCCTGCGCGAGATACACGATGCTGTCCGGCGAGACCGCCTCGATGAGCGCCTTCGGCACCGGCTGCCCGGCGACCCAATCGAACGCCGTCCCCGCGACGCGCTGTGTCGGGATCGTCGGACCGGTGGAGAACACGACGGATGCACCCGTCTTCATCGTGTTGCTGCGAAGATCGCTCAGGCCCGGCAGCAGCGTGATCGTGTACGCCGTGTTCGGCCGGAAGCCGTGCCGCGGCCGCACGTCGATGCGCGAGCGGTGATAGCTCACCCGCGGCGTGCCATCGGAGGGCGACACGAGAAACATGTTCGTGACGTCCTGCGCATCCGAGCCGCGATCGTTGATCGTCTCGTCGAAGTAGAAGGTCGCCACCTTCGCCCCGACGTTCACGGCGTTCGTGTCTGGCGTGACGCGCACCAGGCGCGGCGGCTGGCGATCCTCCGCCCCGCCTGGTGGCGGGCCGGCCGAGGCACAGGCGGCGACGAACAGCGAGGCGGCGATCAGACCGCGCCGCACAATCCCTCGATTCGTGAGCGCATCAGGTCCCGCCGCGAGCGCCATTCCTGCGCCTTCGCGCGCTCGGACTCCACGACCTGCGCTGGTGCGCGCCCGAGGAAGCCCGGATTCTCCAACCGCGCCTCGAGCGCGGTGAGCTGCTTCTCCAACCCGGCCAGCTCGGTGCGCAGGCGTGCACATTCCTTCGCGACGTCGATCAGCCCCTCGAGCGGAACGATCAGCTCCGTCCCGCCAGGGATGATGACGTTCGCCGCCGCTCCGCCAGGTGCGCGGTCGACCGGAGCGAGCGCAGTCTTTGCCAGCCGGCCGATCAGCGAGGACTCGGCGTCGAACATCTCGCGGTACCCCGGCGCGGCGACGACGAACGCATCGATCGTCCTGTTCGGCGCGACGCCGTACTCCGAGCGCACGCGCCGCATCGCCTCGACGATCTCACGCAGCAGCTCGAACTGACCGACGAGCGAGCTCGATTCGCGTTCGGCGCGCGCGACGGGCCAGCTCGCCGTCGTGAGAAAGGTCCCGTCGACGTGGCCGGGCAGCCGCTGCCACAGCGCCTCGGTGACGAACGGCACGATCGGATGCAGCAGCCGCAACGCCTGATCGAAGACGTGCACCAGCACCGAGCGCGCGACCTGCTGGTCGTCGCCGGGTGTGAGGAGGCGCATCTTGATCGCCTCGAGATACCAGTCGGCGAGTTCGTTCCAGACGAAGCGGCGTGCCGTCTCGGCGTACTCGTTCAACCGCAGTCCAGAGCCCAGCTCGTCCTCGCGCCACACGTCGCGCGAAGGTTCGAGCGGACCGATGGCACGATCGCACTCGCGGATCGCGACCTCCAACCGGTCCACGATCCATGCGTCGGCGCGGCCGAGCCCATCGCGATCGAGCTCGGCGAACGGCCGCACGGGATCGCCGCCGACGTTGTTGAGCAGGAAGCGGCCGATGTTCCACAGCTTCGTCGCGAAGTTGCGGCCCGTCGCGAACGACTTCTCGAGGTCGGCGGGATCGAGCACGACGTCGGCGCCGAGTCCCATCCCGGAGACGAGCGTCCAGCGGAGCGCGTCGGCGCCGTAGAGCCGCACGACGTCGAGCGGGTCGATCCCGTTGCCGAGCGACTTCGACATCTTGCGGCCCTGGGTATCGCGAGCCGTTCCATGCAAGTAGACGGAATGAAACGGCGCATCCCCCATGAACGCGTATCCCGACATGATCATTCGCGCGACCCAGAAGAACAGGATCTCCGGCGCGGTCACGAGCACATCGGTGGGATAGAACGTGCGCAGGTCGGTCGACTGCTCGTTCGGCCAGCCGAGCGTCGAGATCGGCCAGAGCCAGCTCGAGAACCAGGTGTCGAGCACGTCCTCGTCCTGCGTGACGGGGCTGCCGCAGTACGGACAGCTCGTCAGATCCTCGCGCGAGACGATGACGTTCTGCGGCGGATCGCACTCTGCGCAGTACCAGACCGGCACGCGATGACCCCACCACAGCTGCCGCGAGATGTTCCAGTCGCGGATGTTCGACATCCAGTGCTCATACACCCCGACCCATTTCTCGGGGAGCAGCCGGATGCGACCGGAGCGCACGCCCTCGAGCGCCGGCGCGGCGAGCGGCGCCATGCGGACGAACCACTGATCGGAGAGCCGCGGCTCGACGACCGTGTCGCAGCGGTAGCAGTGCCGCACGCTGTGCTGGTGCACCTCCGTCCGCTCGAGGCGCCCACGCTCGCGCAACATCTCCACGATGCGCTCGCGTGCCTCGAACCGGTCCATTCCCTCGAGCGCGTGAGGCACGCGCTCCTCCGCATCGGCCACCTCACGCAGCCTGCCGTGCTCGTCGATCACCACGGGCATGGCGAGCGAGTGGCGCCGGCCGACCTCGAAGTCGTTCGCGTCGTGCGCTGGCGTGATCTTGACGACGCCGGTGCCGAACTCGGGATCCGCGTACTCGTCGGCGATGATCGGGATCGGGAGGTCGAGGATCGGGAGCATCACGTGCTTGCCGACGAGACCCTGATAGCGCTCATCGTGCGGATTGACCGCGACGGCGACGTCGCCGAGCATCGTCTCGGGGCGCGTCGTGGCGACCGAGAGCGCGCGGCGCGTCGCATCGGCCGGCAGCTCCGACTCGACGAGCGGGTACGACAGGTGATAGAGCGTGCCGGTCGTCTCCGTCGGCTCCGCCTCCTCGTCCGAGAGCGAGGTGAGGCAGCGCGGACACCAGTGGATGACGCGATGGCCGCGATAGATCAGCCCGCGCTCGTGGAGGCGCACGAATGCCTCGCGCACCGCGGTGCTCAGCTCGGGGCTGAACGTGTACGCCGTGCGCGACCAGTCGGCCGAGCAGCCGATGGCGCGCAGCTGGTCGAGGATCACGCCGCCGGTCTCGGTGACGAACGCCACGGTCCGCGCGACGAACGCTTCGCGGCCGAGGTCCTGCCGGGTCAGGCCTTCGTTCGCGAGCTGCCTCTCGACGATGTTCTGCGTCGCGATGCCCGCGTGGTCGGTGCCGGGGACCCAGAGCGTCTCGCGTCCCTTCATGCGGGCCCACCGCACGAGCACGTCCTGCACGGTGTTGTTCAGCCCGTGCCCGACGTGCAGGATCGCCGTGACGTTCGGCGGCGGCATGACCAGCGTGTATGGATCGCGCAGGTCATGGTCGGCCGACCGGGGCTCGTCTGCCCGAGTGCGGCGCACGCGCGAGGCGTCAGCGGTGAAACAGCCGGCCTGGTCCCAGCGCGCGTAGATCGCCGGCTCGGTCGCCGCCGGGTCGTATTGCGCGGACAACAGCCCCGCTGAGGGGGCGGACTCGAGCGGCTCTGAAATGGACATGACCCGCGGAAGTTAACCCGCGGGTCATGTCGGTTGAAGGTCGATCAGAGGCGCGGGACGCCCCGGAAGGCTCACGCTTCGGAGGTCGGATCAGCGACGTGATCGCCCTTCGGGACGCCCGTCGGCGCGACCGGCGCGCCGCCGGTGCGATCGCCCTTCTGCGCCTTCTTCGTGGGGGCACGCCGCTCGGCGATCCCCGCGGTCTCGTCGGCCGCGTGCTGGAGCTCGAGCTCCGTCTTCGTCCAGCGCTCCTCGAGCTCGACGCGCGGTGTCGCGTGCCGATCGGGCTCGTCGGAGGTGCCCTGGCGGCGACGGCCGGTGCCGATCGTCCGCCCTTCCCAGCGCGCTTCGGTGAGCGCGTCGTCGCCCTCCTCGAGGCGACGCGAGTGATCGCGGATCCGCTCCTCGACGTCGCCGACGGCGATGCGGTTCACGACCGTCGCCACGCCGGGGACGCCGCGCGCCAGCACCACGGCGTGGTCCGCCTCGTCCTCGCTGTTCACCCACCCCGCGAGCTCGATCGTCGCCTCGCCGATCCCGCCGATGTCGATCGCCCGCTCGGAGAGGATCGGATCGTTGCGGAACGCCTCGAGCACGCGCTCTTCGAGCCCCTCGTTCGGCACCCCTTCATCCTCCAGCTCGTCGTCGTAATCGTCGTCGTCGTACTCGCTGAAGTCGTCGGCCACCACGGGGCCCGCTGCCTCCGCCGCCTCGTCGCCCTCGGTCCGGCTGCGGCGCTTCACCGATTCCACGAGTCCACTGAATCCACCGACGCGCTGTGCGACGAGCATGCCGACGGCGAAACCGGCGACGGCCCCGAGCAGTGCAGTGGTGATCGTGCCCCCGAGGGACGACTCGTCGTCATCCTCAAAACGCAGATATGGCATGACGGAAAACCTGTGGCGTAGGGTCAGCCGCAAGGATAGCTTACGACGGAAAGTTTCGCGAAGCGGTGCAAGAAGAAGGCCGCCCGCCGCCCCTCAGAAATCGGCCTGCACATGCGTCCCACGCGCGAGTTCCGGGTAGAGCCCGAGATCACGGAGACCGAGAACGAGGTCTCCTACCGCAAGGTCGTGCTCTGGGTGGTCGTCGGTCTCGCGATCGTCGCCGGCGTCGTGTCCTACTTCAAGTACGCGAAGCTGCTCGCGCCACTCCTGGGCTGACGCGACCGCACCCGTTCCACCGACTCACGACATGATCGATCGTCCCGACGCTCCCGTCCTCCAGGACGCGGAGCTGACGCTGGTTCTGCCCGACGGCGCGACGCGCACCGTCCTTGCCGGCACGCTCCCCGCCGACGTCGTGCGCTCGATCGGCGAGCGGCTGCTCTCGGCCGCCGTCGCGGTGTCGGTCGACGGCCAGATCCAGGATCTCATGACGCCGCTGCGCTCGGGCGGCGCGTTCCGCGTTCTCACCGAGCGCGATCCCGAAGCGCTCGGCGTGCTGCGCCACTCCGCCGCGCACGTGCTCGCGACCGCTGTGCGGCGGCTTCGCCCCGACGCGAAGATCGGATTCGGTCCGGCGATCGAGGACGGCTTCTATTACGACTTCGAGGTCGCGTCGCCATTCACGCCCGAGGACCTCGAGGCGTTCGAGCAGGAGATGCGGAAGGTCGCGGCGGAGAAGTATCCGTTCGTGCGCGAGGAGGTGGATCCGACGGAAGCGCGGCGGCGGTTCGTCGACGATCCGCTCAAGCTCGAGCGCCTCGACGACTTCACCGATCCGAACGAGATCATCTCGACCTACACCGACGGGCCGTTCATCGATCTGTGCAAGGGACCGCACGTCCCCGACACGGGGCGGCTCAAGCACTTCAAGCTGCTCAACACGGCG
>JBJMNN010000019.1:0-12037 GCA_045804245.1 Gemmatimonadaceae bacterium
GGTATGGCACAACCGGGCTATCGGTAGGGCAGCGGGTATTCGGTCTCGCGGATTGGTATCGCAATGGTACGTTGGCGGAGTATGTCGCGATCGAGGCGCGCAACCTCGCGCCGCTGCCAGGCGACGTTGACTTCACAGTGGGCGCGAGCCTCCCAATCTCGGGCCTCACCGCGTGGCAGGGACTGTTCGAGCACGGCCGGCTTCGGGCGGGGCAAAGCGTGATCGCGCACGGCGCGGCCGGTGCAGTCGGGTCGATGGTGACGCAACTCGCACGATCGGCCGGCGCCCACGTGATCGGCACTGGACGCGCCGCCGACCGTCAGAAGGCGCTCGACTTCGGCGCGTTTGAGTTTGTTGACCTCGACAGCGGCACGCTGGAAGACGTCGGCAGCGTCGATCTGGTGTTCGATGTCATCGGCGGCGACATCGGGAAGCGGTCCGCGCGCCTGATTCGACCCGGAGGAACGCTGGTGTCCATCGTCGGGCCGTCTGAGGCGCGGCCCGTTGACGGCCTTGCGATCGACTTCGTTGTCGAGTCCGATCATGTCCAACTGAGTGAGCTCGTCCAGCGGGTGCGGGACGGACGACTGCGGACGAACATCGGGACCGTCGCGCCCCTCGACGATGCCGTCGCCGCCTTCAACTCGACCGAGCGGCGCGCGGGGAAGACGGTCATTCGCGTTCGTCCGTGAGGACGGAGAGACGGCGGCCGATTCTGACGTACTCGTCGAGTATCATCACCGTTTCGACCGCCACGATCCATCTCTGCTCATCAGGTCTGGGATGGGAGGAGTTGGGCGGCGCGCGCCGAGAGTGTTGACCAACGCGCGGTGAGGCCATGCGGTTTACGGAGTTGAAGTCCTACGACTCGCAGTTGGCCGCGACTTTCACCAACTCGCCAGATGCCGAAGCGCGGTCGCGAGCATCAGAGCCGAAGCGGCCGATAGGAAGGGCAGCGCGGAAAGGGCGCGCCGACGATCAAGTGGTCAACGAGGATCAGATGAACCGATTCGCTCTCGACCTGTCGCGCATGGGGCGAGCCAAGGACGCGATCGAGGTATTGAAGCAGAACGTTGTCGATCACCCCGAGTCGTTCAACGTCTACGACAGCCTGTCTCGGAGTGAGGACGACGTCAAAAAGAATGCGTGAAGACTCCTCCAGCGGCGCAATCCGCAGTGGAGCGGCAAGCGTTTGGCACCACCGGCATGCGTTTGGCGCTCTTGAGCTCCGTGCGGCACGCGCACCAAGCGCACCAAGCGCACGAAGCGAAAGAAGCCAAACAGGGCAAGAGCTGATACCGCCGGCGAGCGCCGGAATGCTCGGTCTGGTCCGCAACTAGCTCACCGCACCACGGCGAGCGGGTTTACGACGATCGAGCGCACGCGCGGCGACGCACCATCGGCCGCGAGAGACAGCCGGCGCGGGCCGGGCGAGAGGAAGACGAGGTCGGTCAGCACCGTCTCGCCGCGTTGCGCGAACACCTCGAGCGAGGAGGCGTCGAGCAGCAACCGTACCCGCACATCGCCGCCGACGACGCGAAGCGGCGCGGAGTGGCGCAGCGTGAAGTCGCGATGGAAGGTCGTCCGTCCCGCGCGAGACCGGTCGAGCACGAGTTGATGCGCCGCCGGATCGACGTGCACTACGGTGCGCTCGTCGGCGCCGCTCGCGAGCTGGATGTCGAACGGCGTGGCGTCGCGCACGCCGTCGAACGCGAACTCCACATCGAGCAGCGAGGGCAGGTCGCCCTGCGCGGCTAGCCACGCGTTGGCAGCGGCGAGGGTGCCGCCGTCGAACCGACGTGCCGCCGACGTACGAAGCGCGTCGAGCTCGCGCACGGGGGTCTGGACGAGCACGGGGCCAGCGAGGGTGCGGCGCAGGGTCAGTGCGCGCGGAACCGTCATCGCGCTGCGCCATGGAGAGGTCGGCACGTCCTGCGCGTACTTCCAGTTGCTCATCCATCCGATCCACACACGCCGGCCGTCGCCGCGCGGAACGCCGTTCCACGAGACCGCCGCGTAGAAGTCGGAGCCGTAGTCGGCCCAGCGCGTCTCCGTCGTGCCGCTGTCGGCGACGAAGCGCGAGCCGTCGAAGTCGCCGACGAAGTACTGCGTCCCGGAGCCGCCGGCGACGCCGCCCGGATTGATGTTCACGATCAGCACCCACTTCGTTCCGCCGCCTTCGACCGCCAGCGGGAAGAGGTCGGGGCACTCCCACTGGCCACCGGTCGCACCGGCGGGCCCGAACGCGCCGACTTTCGTCCAGCTCTTCAGGTCGGGCGAGGCGTAGAATTGGATCACGTGCTCGTTGGGCAGCGAGACGGCCATGATCCAGCGCGAGGTACCGTCGTGCCAGAACACCTTGGGGTCGCGGAAGTCGGCCAACTGCAGGTCGATCACGGGCTCTGGCACCTTCGTCCACGTCCGGCCGCGGTCGTTGCTGTAGGCGATGCGCTGATCCTGGCGTCCCTCGCGATGCCCCGTGTAGATCGCGACCATCGGCGGTCGTCCTCCTACGCCGAAGCCGCTCGTGTTCTTCACATCCACCACGGCGCTCCCCGAGAAGACCATCACGCCGTTCTCCTCGGCCAACGCGAGCGGGAGATGCTGCCAGCGCACGAGATCGCGGCTCACGGCGTGCCCCCAGCTCATGTGGCCCCACCGGTCGCCGAACGGGTTGTACTGGTAGAAGAGGTGCCACTCCCCGTCGAGGTAGACGAGCCCGTTGGGATCGTTCATCCAGTTCCGCTCTGGAGTGAAATGGAACTTCGGACGGAAGGGCTCGTTCTGCGCGCCAGCCGAGGCGATGGCGGCGAGCAGGGCGAGGAGGAGGGCGATGCGCTTCATGCGAGGCTCAGTACGGTGGGGGGATGGTAGGCGTCGCAGTTACACCTGCACTCCGAGCCGGCGCTGGATCTCCTCGAGGGGAACGCCCTTCGTCTCGGGCACCATCGTGCGCACCCAGACCAGCTCGAGCGCCATCATGCCGCAGAAGAACAGGAAGATGTAGCCCGGCGCGAAGGCGCTGGCCATCGCGGGGAACGCCGTCGTCAGCGCGGCGGCGAACACCCAGTGCGTCGCGCTGCCAAGCGACTGGCCGGCGGCGCGGTACTGGTTGGGGAATATCTCGGAGATCAACACCCAGATCACCGTCCCCTGTCCGATCGCGTGCGCGGCGATGAAGGCGAAGATGCAGAGCGGCACGATCGCGTAGTGTCCAGTGAAGAACGCCCACGCGCAGGTTCCGAGTGATGCGAGGTAGCCGTAGGCGCCGACTGTCAGCAGGGTGCGCCGGCCCAGCCGGTCGATCAGCGAGACGCCGACGAAGGTGAACACGAGGTTGGTGACGCCGATGCCAACGGACTGCAGGAGGGCGGCCCGAGCGCCCAATCCCGTCATCGCGAAGATCCGCGGCGCGAAATAGAGGATCGCGTTGATCCCCGACAATTGATTGAAGAATGCGACGAGGAAGGCGAGCAGGATCGGGATGCGCAGCTGCATCGACCAGAATCCCCGCGTGGTCCGCTGCTTGGAGGCGGCGGAGATGATCGCCGTCGCCATCGACTCGAGCTCTTCGAGCGTCGCGTCGGACTCGACGAGCCCGAGCACGAGCAGGCCGGCCGCGCGATCCCCTTTCCGCGTCAGCAGCCACCGGGGGCTCTCCGGGATGCCGAGGCACATCAGCGTGTAGAGCACCGACGGGAGCGCGGCGACGCCGAGCATCCACCGCCAGGCGTGCTCGCCGATGCCGGCGAGCAGCGCGTTGGAGACGAACGCGATGACGATGCCGAGCACGATGTTGAACTGGAACATCGCGGCCAGCTTGCCGCGATGTGCCGGCGACGCGATCTCGGAGATGTAGAGCGGTGCGACGACGGTCGAGACACCGATCCCGATCCCACCGATGATGCGCGCCGCGATGAACACCTCGACGTTCCAGGCGAAGGCGCATCCGACTGCGGAGACGATGTACAGCACGCCGACCCAGAGCAGCGTGGCGCGCCGGCCGAACCGGTCGGCGGGCCAGCCGCCGATGAGCGAACCGACCACCGTGCCATAGAGCGCGGCACCCATCGCGATGCCGTGGACGCCGGGACTCAATCCCCAGACGGCCTGGATCGTCTGCTCGGCGCCCGAGATCACAACGGTGTCGAAGCCGAACAGAAAGCCGGCGAGTGCCGAGGTGATCGCCCAGTAAACGATGCGGAGGTCCATTGGCCTCGGGCGCCCGGACAGCGGCGACGAAACGACGGCTTCGGCGGGCATCAGGGACATGTAACTCGGCGTGAGGCGTTTCCGACCGTATCAGCGTTCGCCGAGTATCCGATCTCGCGACGCGCCGCGCAATGAGACCGCCGATTCGATTGCCCATGCCGTCCTGCTCGGCGCGATTCCTATCGAGTCATGGCATGGCGAGCTGCTCGGGCGTGGGTTTCTGCGCGTCCGATTCGGACACCGCCTGACGCGGGGACGATGGCGGCGCAAGCGCCGCTCTCCGCCCGACGAGCGCCGCCACGATCGCTCCGACTCCCACCGCCGCTGCGACTGCAGGAATCTCCGGGTGCAGCATGACCTTCGTGTAGAGACTCGTGCTCTTCGTGCGCCCCGTCCAGTTGCTCCCGCGCTCGCCCCCATCGCGCGCCACCGGCGCGTACAGATTGTCCGGCCGGTCGCCCGTCGGCTTGTCGGTCTTCTGCGACTCGAACGTGGTCCGCTCCATGTACTTGTCAGCGAGTCGAGGAAAGTCGTTCGCGACGCTCAGCAACTTGCCCATCCCGCCGGTGATGATGTCGCGGGTCGGGTGCTGGGCACAGTGGAGGATCGCCTCGGCGACGACCTCCGGTGCGTAGACCGGCGGGACCGGCTGCGGCTCCGGCCATGTAACTCTTTGCCTTGTCGAAGAGCGGCGTATCGATCGAACCGGGCTTCACGAGGGTGTACGTCCGCTGCCATCACGCCCGAAGCTGTGTCGCAGCTCCTGCTTCGCTCGTTCGAGCACCTGCCGCTGGCGCACCCCGAGATTGTCGCCGGCGCGGTTGATGTAGAACGTCAGCATCGACATCGCCGAGCGATACGGGTCGCTCTTTCGCCGGCGACTCCGCTCGGCGGAGCGTTTGAGTGATCGCGCGATCCGCCGCGGATCCTTCCACGTGAACACGCTCCGGTCGAGATCCAGTGCGTTGCTGCGTGCCGTGACGCGTGCCGACCACCGGTGCGTTGCACCGGATGAGCTTCTCGTCCGCGATCGACTCATCGCTGCCTCCGTGGCAACGCGGGCCGGTGGCGCATGGCTCACATCCCGCTCGGGTAGGTCTCGGGCACTTCGCCGTCCACGAAGACGGGCATGTGGAGCGCATCGAGCGCGCGGGACTCGTCGATGTAGAGGAAAGCATCGTACCGGCGCGGGACGATCGTCGGCACATAGTTGCCCCATCGCTCCGCGCGCGGGTCGTAGACGACGCCGATGGCGCGATGGACGATGGGCGCGTCGAGGCCGTCGATGCCACCATCGTCGCTGCCGTCGAAGAGAAGCAGCTTGTCCTCCGTGCCGGCGCCGTGGAGCAGGTCCTCCCAGCTTCCCGCCTTTGCCTCGGGAACGCGGACGCGCCCCATGGGCGCACCCCATTCTTTGCCCGCGATCACGGTGCCTCGGTGCGTGCCGAAGCCGACGAGCATCACCCCATCGCGTTCGGTCGGTCGCTCGCCGTGCCCCTCTCGCACGAGCTGCCCAACGTTGACGACGCCCGATCGGCGCATGTCGGTGAAGCGGGCATCGCCGATATGAGTGTTGTGCTCCCAGACGATTGCCTTCGCGCGGTGACCGTGGTGCGCCATCAGCCGGTCGAGCGTATCCACCATGTGATGGTCGCGCACGTTCCACGACGTCGGGCCGCCTCGCACCATGGTGCGGTAGTAGCGCTCTGCGTCGCGAGCGACGAGCGCGTTCTGCTCCGCGTCGAAATACGCGTCGCGTCCATCTTCACGGTATGCGGGCGCCTTCGCGCGGAGCGTTCCGAGCATCGCGACCACCTCGTCCTCGCAGGAGGTGGGGACGAGCGCGGTCGCCCGGGCATAGTCCTGCGCATCATCGTGGTATGGATCGAAGCAGCCGTAGGCGCGACGGGCGAGGCGCGCCGCCGCGGGATCGATGCGCTCCAGGTATTCGACCACCGCGGCCATCGACTCCCAGAGCGAATACACATCGAGTCCGAAGAATCCGACCTGGCGGTCCACGGAACGCGGATCGTTGAGCTCGCGCATCCATTCCGCGAAAGCGGCGACCTCTCGATTGGCCCACATCCACGTGGGCCACCGCTCGAAGGCATGCAGGACCTCCTCGGCGCTCCGGCCTGATCCCCGAAGGCCTTTGACATAGCGGTTGACGCGATAGCAGTCGGGCCAGTCGCCCTCGACGCCGACGAAGGAGAAATCCTTTTCCAGGATGAGCCGCTTGGAGAGCTCTGCCCGCCATGTGTAGAACTCGGACGTGCCGTGCGACGCCTCACCGAGGAGTACGAAGCGCGCGTCGCCGATGGCGTCGAGCAGGGGAGTGAGGTCGTCCGCCGACTCCAGAGGCCGACGCGCGCGTCGCACGGCCTTGGTAAGGGCCTGATCGCCTGCACTCCCGTCGTCGCGATTCCGCTTGTCGCTCACCTGACCCTCCCGCCGTGCGGCGCACGAGGCTCACTCGCTGCGGTTGAACTGTCCGCCGATCGCGACTGCTTGCATGGGGCGCGCCCATGCTGTCGTGCGTCGTCTGGATCTGCGAGCTGTGCCGCGCCTCCGGGCCGCAGGCCGCCCGGGGGCATGCGCAATGCCTCGTTCGGCAGCAACCGTGACTGGTCGAACTCGCTCGCGAGGCGGCCCGGTCGCTTTCCGAAGCACTCACTTCAGCCAGGGTCAGCATCATGAGACACGTGCGAACATGGTCGGGACCGGCCGCTGCCAGCCTGCTCCTCGTGGCCGTTGCGTGTAATCAGCGCGAACGAGGCAAAGCCGATTCCGCGGCAGGCGCCATCGAGGGCAATGTGCGAACCGCCCTGAGTGTGATCGACGTCGACATGGGACGGCACGTCGACGCCGAGCGGAAGATCAGCGACAAGACGGACGACTTCGCCCCGAGCGATACGATCTACGCCTCGGTGCACACGTCCGGCACGGCGACCAACAGTCCCGTGGTCGGGCGGTGGACGTTCCAGGATGGCACGCTGGTGGACGAGAAGACCGACAACGTGACGACCAGCGGCATGGCCCGCACGGTCTTCTACATCGCGAAGCCGTCAGGTCTGGCGCGAGGGAGGTATACGCTGCACGTCTTCGTCGATGGTAAGGAGGTTCGGGCGAAGGACGTGGAGGTGAAGTAGGCGATCATGTATCGGCGCATCGCCGTCGCGCTGGATACCAGCCCGGAGGCTCGGTACGCGCTCCGCTGGGCCGTGACCATCGCTCGCCGGGCGAACTGCCCGCTGGAGGTCGTCCGTGTTGCCGTGCCGGCCCTTCACGACAGCAACCTCTACGCGGCAGCCGTGCTCAGCGACGCCGACGTCGAGCGGCTCGTGCGTGAGGCGGAGCACGACCTCCGCGACGTGGCAGACGAGGCAGCCAGCGAGGGAGTCCGAGCGACGCCAGTCGTTCTCCAGGGCGAGGTGTCCTCCACCCTCGCTGATCATCTCCACGACAGCGACGTGGACCTCGCGGTGATGACAACGCATGACCGCGGACGTCTGGAGCGACTCCTCCTCGGGAGTGTGAGCGACACCGTCATGCGTCACGCCCACATTCCGGTGCTGCTGGTGCGAGCGCCCCGGACGGATGTAGTCGCGGATGTCGAGCTCACATTGCGTCGGATTCTCGTGCCGTTCGACGGATCGGCGTTCGCCGAGCAGATTCTCGCGCCCGCAATGACTCTCGCGACGCTCATGAGCGCCGATCTCACGCTGCTGAGCGTCGTGGAGCCGATACTGGGCAGCGCGGCGCTCGCGACTGGCATCAACGGAACGCCGAACCCAGCGTTCGCGTCGCGACTCGCCGAGGCCGAGGATGACGAGGAGCGCGTGGCGGTGGAGAGTCAAACGCTCGATCGTACGGCGGAGCGCATTCGGTCGAAGGGCGTCGCCGTCGATATCCGTGTGCTCATCGACGCGCGCCCCGCTCACTCAATCGTCGCGTTCGCGTCGCACAACGCGATCGACCTCATCGCCATGACGACCCACGGGCGCGGCGCGTTGAAGCGGCTCGTCGCCGGAAGCGTCGCCGAGGGGGTTCTCCATGCGACGACCGCGCACATGCTGCTGTATCGCCCGGAAAATCCCGAACCGTCGTGATCGCGCGGCGCCGCAGCCGATGAGGACGCCGGTCGCGAGACGACGCGGTGTGCGTCGGCGCGTGAGGCAACTGCTGCGACGCGATGGCGCCGTGGCGGCATGTCGGACGCACGGATATTGCGAGCCGAATCCTCCCCGTCTGGAACCGCCGACCCGTCCACCTATCGCACCTGGAGCCACGCCATGCGCGCTCAAGAGCTGATGACGAAGGATCCCGTCTGTGTCACGCCCGACGATACGCTTCAACACGTCGCGCAGCTCATGGCGGAGAACGACTGCGGGTGCATTCCCGTCGTCGAAGGACGAAGTCAGTCGCGCATCGTCGGCATCGTCACGGACCGCGACATCGCGCTCCGCGCGGTCGCCAGGGGCAAGGCCGCCGACGCGGCGGTCGCTGACGTGATGACCCGTGAGGTCGCGTTCTGCCCGCCGGAGGCGGACCTGCGGACCGTCGAGCGCACCATGTCGGATCGCCAGATTCGTCGCGTCGTCATCGCCGACGCCGACGGATGCTGCGTCGGCATCGTGTCGCAGGCGGACCTGGCTCGGGCCGCAGCGCGGGGGCAGGAGGTCGAAGAGCGCGAGATCGCTCGAGTGGTCGAATCGATCTCTCAGCCGATCTGAGGTCCGGCGCCATCGCATCGTCGCCCTGCGACGCTCCACCGCCGGCAGCCTATTTGCGGCGTGACGCGGTATGACAGGAGACACGAGCATGCGGACAGAGCACGACTCCTGGCGGCGCATCGCCCAACAGCTTCGCGTCGATGCGATTCGGGCCAGCTCGGCGGCCGGCTCGGGGCATCCGACCTCAGCGATGTCGGCCGCCGACGTCATGGCAGTGCTGATGGCGAAGCATCTGCGCTACGACTTCGGCGCCCCGGACGATCCGCACAACGACCACCTGATCTTCAGCAAGGGCCACGCGTCGCCGTTGCTGTACGCGATGTATCGCGCGGCAGGCGCGATCAGCGACGAGGAGTTGCTGAGCTACCGGAAACGCGGCAGCCGGTTGGAGGGACATCCGACGCCGGCACTGCCGTGGGTGGACGTGGCCACCGGCTCGCTCGGCCAGGGCCTGCCGATCGGAGTTGGTGTCGCGCTGGCGGGCAAACGGCTCGATCGGCTTCCGTATCGCGTGTGGGTATTGACGGGTGACTCCGAGCTGGCCGAGGGCAGCATGTGGGAGGCGTTCGAGCACGCCGCGCAGGCGCAGCTCGACAATCTGACGGCCCTCCTGGACGTGAACCGCCTCGGGCAACGCGGCGAGACGATGCACGGGTGGGACCTCGGCTACTTCGCTGGACGCTTGCGAGCGATCGGCTGGCACACCATCGAGATCGACGGACACGACCTGGGGCAGATCGATGCCTCTCTCGACGCGGCGACCTCGACACCCGGGCGACCCACGGCGGTGATCGCTCGCACGGTCAAGGGGAAGGGCGTCGCACGCGTGGCCGACAAGAACGGCTTTCACGGAAAACCGATCGAGGATCCGGACGCGGCGATCCGCGAGCTCGGTGGCCGGCCGAACGTCAGCGTCACGGTGGCGACACCGGACCACGACGGTGCAGGACACCCGTTCACGACGCGGCCACTCCAACTGCCGCGGTACGAGCGCGGCAAGAAGGAAGCGACGCGCAAGGCCTACGGCGAGGCCCTCGCCGCGCTCGGGGCAGCGCGCGGCGACGTCGTCGTGCTCGACGGTGAAGTCAGCAACTCGACATACGCCGAGATCTTCGCCAAGCAGACGCCCGAGCGGTACTTCGAGATGTACATCGCCGAGCAGCAGATGGCGGCGGCCGCCGTCGGCATGCAGGTCCGCGGGTGGAAGCCGTTCGCGAGCACGTTCGCGGCGTTCTGGAGCCGTGCGTACGACTTCGTCCGCATGGCGGCGATCAGCCGGGCGAACTTGTGCCTCTGCGGGTCGCACGCGGGCGTGAGCATCGGCGAAGATGGCCCGTCGCAGATGGCGCTCGAGGATCTTGCGGCGTTTCGCGCGGTGTGGTCGAGCACCGTGCTCTATCCCAGCGACGCGAACCAGACGGCGAAGCTGGTCGCGCAGATGGCCGACCGCGACGGCATCGTGTATCTGCGCACGACACGCGAGGCTACGCCGGTCATCTACGAGGCGGACGACGAGTTTCCGATTGGTGGTAGTCGCGTGTTGCGCCAGACGGCGGACGACACCGTCACGATCGTGGCGGCGGGAGTCACGCTGCATGAAGCGCTCGCCGCCGCAGACACCCTTCACGCTGAAGGCATCGCGGTGCGCGTCATCGACCTCTACAGCGTCAAACCGATCGATGCGCCGACACTCCGCGCGGCCGCCGCCGACACCGTCGGGATCGTGACCGTGGAAGATCACTGGCCGGAAGGCGGCCTTGGAGAGGCAGTCCTTTCGGTCTTCGCGAACGACGAACGACGGCCCCGCGTCGTCAAGCTCGCTGTCCGCGCCATGCCCGGGTCCGCGACGCCGGCCGAGCAACTCGCGGCGGCAGGAATAGACGCGAACGCGATCGTCGACGCGGTGCGCTCAGTGGTGGCTCACGTCTCGACCACAACCGAGATCCTTTCCGGGCATCGGTAGGCAGGAGCCCACATGAATACGCTGCAGCGGTTGTGCGTGGAGCAGGGACAGAGCCCCTGGATCGACTTCATCGACCGAGCACTGATCGATTCGGGCAAGCTCGAGGAGCTGCGGCGAGAGGGCCTGCGAGGGCTGACGAGCAATCCCACGATCTTCGCCAAGGCGGTCGGAAGCGGTCAATACGACGACCTCGTGCGACGCATGAGCGACGAGGGCGCCGATTCCTGGACCATCTACGAGCAGATTGCCGTGGATACGTGCGGACGCGCCGCGGACCTGCTCCGACCGGTGTACGACCAGGCGCCGCACTCGGGCGACGGCTGCGTGAGCATCGAGGTCGAGCCGCAATTCGCCCACGATACCAGCCGGACGCTGGAGCGCGTCCGTCACCTGTGGGGGCGACTGAACCGTCCGAACGTGTTCGTGAAGATTCCGGCCACTCCCGAAGGCGTTCCGGCGATCGAGCAGGCGATCAGCGAGGGCATCAACATCAACGTCACGCTCATGTTCAGCGTGGACGTCTACCGGACCGTCGCACAGGCGTACATCGCCGGACTGCAGCGGCGCGCCGATGCGCAGCAGCGCCTCGACAGCGTGGTCTCGGTGGCGAGCTTCTTCGTGAGTCGCGTCGACACGAAGATCGACAAGGCGCTCGATGCCGAGAAGGTGGCCCGGGCGCGCGAGCTTCGTGGCAAGGCGGCGATCGCCAACGCGAAGCTCGCGTACGCGGCATTTCGCGAGACCTTTGAAGGACGCGCGTTCGCCGCGCTGGGTCAGGGGGGCGCGCGGGTGCAACGCTGTCTCTGGGCCTCGACCTCCGTCAAGAATCCCGAGTATCGCGACGTCATGTACGTGGAGGGGTTGATCGGGCCCGACACCGTGAACACGATGCCCCTCGACACGATCGAGGCGTTCCTCGACCACGGGCGAGTGGAACGAACGCTCGACCGCGGCCTGGACGACGCCCATCGGATCATCGAAGACGTGGAGGCGCACGGCATCGCGATGTCCGGCGTCACGCGTGAACTGCTCACCGAGGGCGTCGAGGCGTTCGCCAAGTCGTTCGACGAGCTGATCGGCGCGATCGAGAGCAAGCGCCGGGTGTTCACGCACGCGTAGACCGGGGAGA
>JBJMNN010000020.1:0-15543 GCA_045804245.1 Gemmatimonadaceae bacterium
ACCGGTATCCGTTTCTGCTCGTCGATCGGGTGTTGGAGATTGACGCGGGCAAGCGGATCGTCGGCATCAAGAACGTGACGATCAACGAGCCGTACTTTCAGGGACATTTCCCGGGGCATCCGATCATGCCCGGCGTGTTGATCATCGAGGCGATGGCGCAGGTGGGCGGGATGCTGCTCATGGGCGCGGTCCCCGATCCGGAGAAGAAGGTCGTGTACTTCACGTCGCTGAACAACGTGAAGTGGCGACGGCCCGTAAAGCCGGGTGACCAGCTGCGGTTCGAGCTCGAGCTGCTGCAGGTGCGGGGCATGATGTGCAAGATGCAGGGGGTGGCCAAAGTGGATGGTGAGGTCGTGGCCGAGGCGGAGATGGGCGCGATGGTGCGCGACAAGTGACGGCGCGCATCCATCCGACGGCGATCGTGCACGACGGTGTCGAGCTGGGCGCCGACGTGGAGATCGGTCCGTTCGCGATCGTCGGCGAGAATTGCCGCATCGGCGATGGCTGCGTCATCGCCGCTCGGGCGACGCTCGAGCGCAACGTCATCCTCGGTGCCGGCGTGAAGGTCGGCATCGGCACCGTCCTGGGCGGAGATCCGCAGGATCTGAAGTTCAAGGGCGAGATGACGACGGTGGAGATCGGCGAGGGGACGACGATTCGCGAGTACACGACGATCAACCGCGGCACGACGCAGTCGTACAAGACGACGGTGGGCAAGGGCTGCTTCATCATGTCGTACGTCCACATGGCGCACGACTGTCACGTCGGCGACGGCGTGATCCTCGTCAACAGCGTGCAGCTCGCGGGGCACGTCACGGTGGGCGACAAGGCGATCATCGCCGGCCAGAGCGCGGCGCACCAGTTCGTGAGGATCGGCCAGTACTCGTTCGTCGGCGGCTGCTCGCGCATCTCGCAGGACGTCCCGCCGTACATCAAGGCGGTGGGCAATCCGATCAAGCTGTACGGATTGAACAGCGTCGGACTGCAGCGCAACAACTTCCCGGAGGAAGTGGTGCGGGAGCTGAAGCGCGCGTACCGGCTGTTCTTCCGCTCGGAGCTCAACGTCTCGCAGGCGAAGGAGCGCGCGGCGGCGGAGCTCAAGCCATTCGCCGAGGTGCAGGAGCTGCTGCGATTCGTCGAGGAGAGCGGGCGCGGGGTGGTCGTCTGAGCGCGCCACTCCGGATCGGCGTGATCGGCGCCGGGGGGCTCGGCTACCACCACGTCCGCATCCTCCGCGACATGCAGGGACCGGCGTTCGCCGGCTTCTTCGACGCACGGGTCGATCGCGCGGAGCAGGTGGCGCGCGAGCTCGGCGTGACGGCGCATCCGTCGCTCGACGCGCTGCTCGACGTCGTGGACGCCGTGACGATCGTCGTCCCGACGCCGGCCCACTTCGCCGTGGCGCGCGAGGTGCTCGGGCGAGGGATCCATGCGCTGATCGAGAAGCCGATCGCCACGACGCTCGACGAGGCCGACGAGATGCTCGCGGTGGCCCGGGCGAACGGCGCTCTCGTGCAGACGGGTCACGTCGAGCGGTTCAACCAGGCGATCCGCGCCGCGCTGCCGTACGTCGATGCGCCGCGCTTCATCGATAGCGATCGCCTGGCGCCGTTCAATCCGCGCGGGGCGGACGTCGCCGTCGTGCTCGATCTGATGATCCACGACATCGACCTCGTGCACACGCTCGTCGGGGGACGCGCGTCGTCGGTGCTGGCCGTCGGCGTGCCAGTGCTCACGCCGTTCGTCGACATCGCCAACGCGCGGCTGACCTTCGACTCGGGCGCGGTGGCGAACATCACGGCGAGCCGCGTCTCGCGCGAGCGGATGCGCAAGCTGCGCATCTTCCAGCAGAGCGGCTATCTCTCGCTCGACCTCGGCAGCGGTGAGGGGGAGTTCTTCCGGCTGCGCGGCGACGTGGACTTCGCCGCGTTGGCGGCGGCGCCGCTCGCGCTCGAGCAGTTCGTCGAGCGCATCCCGCTGCGCGCGGAGGAGGGCGAGCCGCTGCGGCTCGAGTTCGAGAGCTTCGTGGCGGCGGTGCGCGGCGAGGGTCCCGTGGTGGTCACCGGCGAGGCGGGCCGCGAGGCGCTGGCCGTCGCGCTGCAGATCGTGGCGGACATCGAGCGGTCGCTCCCGTCGCTCTCCGGCCGCGTTCCGGCGGGCAGTCGTGCGTGAGATCCTGTTCGTCGCCGGAGAAGCGTCCGGCGACCTCCATGCGGCGGGAGTCGCGCGCGCGCTCGGCGGGCAGGGCGCACCGTTCCGCCTGACGGGAATCGGCGGGGACGAGATGCGCGTCGCGGGAGTGGAGCTCATCGAGCATTCGGAACGGCTCGCCGTGATGGGATTCGTCGAAGTGCTCAAGCACATCCCGCTGCATTACCGACTCGCGCGGGAGCTCGAGCGCCGCATCCGCAGCGGCCGTGTCGCCCTCGTCGTGCTGATCGACTATCCCGGGTTCAACATGAAGATCGCCGCCGCGGCGCGCGCGGCGGGCGTCCCGGTGCTGTACTACATCACGCCGCAGGTCTGGGCGTGGGGCGCCAAGCGGCTCCGCGAGCTCGCGCGCACGATCACGAAGGCGGCGGTGATTCTGCCGTTCGAGGAGGCGCTGCTTCGGGAGCACGGCATCGACGCGACGTTCGTCGGCCACCCGCTGCTCGATCGTGCGCGCACGCTGCCGAGCCGCGCCGAGGCGCGGCGGACGCTCGGCGTCGGCGACAGCGAGCGGCTGCTCGCGCTCTTTCCGGGGAGTCGCGCTCAGGAGATCGCGCGCCATCTCGATCCGTTCGTCGAAACGGCGCGCGCGCTGCAGCGGCGCGATCCGGGGCTCAAGGTCGTCGTGAGCGCTGCGCCACACGTCGAGATCGCGCCCGAGCGATGTCCGTATCCGCTCGTGCATTCCGCCTCGTTTGCCGTGCTGCGCGCCGCGGACGCTGCGATGTGCAAGAGCGGCACGACGACGTTGGAGGCGGCCGTCGCCGGGTGTCCGATGGTCGTGGCGTATCGCACGAGCGCGATCACCTACGCGGCGGCGAAGCGGCTGGTGCGCATTCCCAACATCGGCCTCGTGAACGTCGTCGCCGGCCACGAAGTCGCGCCGGAGTTCGTGCAGGAATCGCTGGTGCCGGCACGCGTCGCGGACGTGCTCGCGGAGCTGCTCGACATCACGAGCGAGCGACGCAGCCGGATGATCGCCGAGCTCGGTCGGGTGCGGGCGTTGCTCGGTGAGGCGGGAGCTGCCGAGCGCGTCGCGGCGATGGCGATCGAGCTCGCCGGCGGCCACGGCGAGGCGACGCGTTCGGCGTCGTGAGCGACACGCGCGTCCGTTGGATCGTGCGGGCGGGCACGGCACTGATTCGCCTGCTCGCCATGACGTGGCGGATGCGCCCCGTGAACGACGAGGCCGTGCGCGCCGCGCGCGCCTCGGGCCAACGGGTGATCTTCACGCTCTGGCACGGCGAGCTGCTGCCACTCCTCTGGCACCATCGCAACGAGGGAGTCGCCGTGGTGATCAGCGAACATCGCGACGGCGAGATCATCGCGCAGATCGCCGAGCGGCTCGGCTACACGACGGTGCGCGGATCCACGTCTCGCGGCGGAGGGCGAGCGCTGATCGGCCTGATGCGCGCCATCGAGGCGGGGCACGACGGCGCCGTGACGCCGGACGGTCCGCGCGGGCCTGCCCACGTGTTCGCGCCTGGTGCGGCGATCGCGGCGCAGCGCACGGGTGCGCCGCTGGCGATGATCCGGGCCAACGCGACACGCGCCTGGCGCCTGAAGAGCTGGGACCGGTTTCTCGTGCCGAAGCCGTTCGCGACGGTCCGCGTGATCTACGGTCCGCTCACTCCGGTCGAGGCCCAGTCGCCGCGAGAGGCCGCCGAGCAGGCGCCGCGGCTCCAGGCGGTGCTCGACGCCGTTCCCGTGGCCTGATCGATGTCCGCGCTCGGGCGGCTGTGGTACGGCGATTCGTTCGGCGCGCGACTGGGACGCGCCGCGTTATGGCCCGCGGAGCAGACGTACGCCGCGGTAGTGCGGATGCGCGGCGCGCTGTACGACCGCGGCCTGCTCGAATCGGTGAACGCAGCGGTGCCGGTGCTCGCCGTCGGCAACATCTCCGTCGGCGGCACCGGCAAGACGCCGGTCGCCGCCTGGGCCGTCGCGCGATTGCGCGAGCGCGGCGCGCATCCCGCCGTCGTGCTGCGCGGCTATGGCGGAGACGAGCCGCTGGTGCACGAGCTGATCAACCCCGGCATCCCCGTCGTGCGCGACGCCGATCGGGTGCGCGGCGCGCGAACGGCGCACGCGGCGGGTGCTGATTGCGTGGTCCTCGACGATGCGTTCCAGCACCGTCGCCTCGCGCGCGCGGCGGACTGGGTGCTGGTGTCGGCCGAGCGCTTTGCGCGCACGACGCACGTGCTGCCCGCTGGTCCACTGCGCGAGCCGCCGGGCGCGCTCGCACGTGCCAGCGTCGCGATCGTCACGCGGAAGTCCGCGTCGGCCGCCGATGCTCTGTCCGTGGCCGAGCGCATCGAGTCAACGGCGCGCATCGGCGCGGCGATTGTCCATCTCGCGCCGAGCGCGCTCGCCGACGCGCGTGACGGTACATCTCGCACACTGGACGCACTGCGCGACGCGCGGGTCGTCGCGGTCGCGGGGGTGGGCGAGCCCGAGGCATTCTTCGCGCAGCTGCGCGGTCTCGGTGCGCGCGTCATACACGCCGCGCCGTTCCGGGATCATCATGCGTTCAGCGCCGCCGACGTGGCGCAACTGGTGCACGCCGCGGCAGCGGCCGATGCCGTGGTATGCACGCTGAAAGACGCCGTCAAGCTCGCTCCGCAGTGGCCTGCCGGGTCCGTGCCGCTGTGGTATGTTTCGCAGCGGGCCGAAGTCGAGCGTGGGGCGCATCTGCTGGATGCCTCGCTCGCACTGGTCCTCGCGGCCCGCGCGAGCACTCCTTCAACCGCCGGCGCCGCCGGCTGAGTCATAGCGCATGGCCACCGACCTCAGACTGACCCCGTCGAGCAATCTCGTTCAGCCGGACAAGGACCGGTTCCTGAATGAGGAGAATCCATTCGAGGCGATGATGAGCCGGTTCGATCGCGCGGCGCAGCTGCTCGATCTCGAGCCCGGCCTGTACAAGGTGCTTCGACATCCCGAGAAGCAGATCACCGTGTCCGTGCCGGTGATGATGGACAACGGCGAGCTCGAGGTGTTCACGGGCTATCGCGTGCTCTACAACACGGTGCGCGGGCCGGCGAAGGGCGGGATCCGCTTCGACCTGCAGGTGACGCTCGAGGAGGTGAAGGCGCTCGCGGCCTGGATGACGTGGAAATGCGCCGTCGTGAATTTGCCATTCGGCGGCGCAAAAGGCGGAGTGATCTGTGACCCGGCCGCCATGAGCGTCGGGGAGCTCGAACGACTGACGCGTCGCTACACGGCGGGGATCATCCACACGCTCGGCCCCGACTCCGACGTTCCCGCGCCCGACGTCAACACGAACGAACGCGTGATGGCGTGGGTGATGGACACGTACTCGATGCATCACCGGCACACCGTCACCGCCGTCGTCACGGGCAAGCCCGTCGAGATGGGTGGCTCGCTTGGACGCCGCGAGGCGACTGGGCGCGGGTGCATGATCGTGACCAAGGAGGCACTGCGCCACCTCGGCATGAAGATCGCCGGCACGACGCTCGCCGTGCAGGGCTTCGGCAACGTCGGCAGCGTCGCGGCGCAGCTGCTGGCGCGCGAAGGGTGCAAGGTCCGCGCGATCAGCGACCGCACCGGTGCGTATTACAACAAGAACGGGATCGACGTCGACGCGGCGGTGGAGTACGTGAAGCAGAACCGCACGCTCGAAGGGTTCAAGGACGGCGACAAGATCACGAACGAGGAGCTTTTGACGTCCGACGTCGACGTGCTGCTGCCGGCCGCCCTCGAGAACGTGATCACGAGCAAGAACGCGGCGAAGATCCAGGCCAAGATCGTCTGCGAGGGCGCGAACGGACCGACCACCGCCGGGGCCGACTCGATCCTCGACGAGAAGGAGATCTTCGTCATCCCCGACATCCTCGCTAATGCCGGCGGCGTGACCGTGTCGTACTTCGAATGGGTGCAGGACCGCGGCGGCTACTTCTGGTCCGAAGAAACGGTGAACGAGCGCCTCACGGACATCATGCGGCGGAGCTTCGCCGAAGTCCTGCGCTCCTCGATGCAGCATCGGGTGAACATGCGCACCGCGGCGTACATGACGTCGATCAGCCGCGTCGCCGCCGTGCACAAGCTGCGCGGCATCTACGCCTAGGCCGTGCGCCTCGTCGTCGCCGCTGTCGGGAAGCCGCGCGATCGGCATCTCGCGGCGGCGATCGAGGAGTACGAGACACGCGCCGCGCGCTACTGGCCGCTCGCCGTGGCGGAGGTCCGTGAGGCGAGCGGCCGCGGAGTGAGCCCGGCCGAGACGAGACGGCGCGAGGGCGAGCGGCTGCTCGAGCGCGTGCCGGCCGGCGCGCTGCTCCTCGCGTGCGACGAGCGCGGCGATCGCCTGACGTCGTCCGACTTCGCCGCGCTCCTCGTGCAGGCCCGCGACGCGGCGCGCGACGTAGCGTTCGTCGTCGGAGGCGCCTACGGCCTGGACGATGGCGTCCGCCGCGCGGCCAGTCGCGCGCTGCAGCTCGCGCCCTGGACGCTGCCGCACGAGCTCGCGCGACTCGTGCTGGCCGAACAGCTGTATCGGGCGGGGACCATCGCCCGCGGGGAGCCCTATCACAAGTGAGCGCTCAGTCACCGCTTCCCACCGGCGTGCGCCTGGGCGAACCTTTGTGCTGAGTGTGAGATTGTTCGAGTCAGCGGCGCCCGTCGGTTCCGCTGGCAGGACCGTTCTCCTCGCGCCTGGACGATGACCGACGTTCGCATCCTGTCCGAACCACTGGGAGGCACGCCACTCTCGCTGCTGCTGCAGCGAGGCGAGGCGCCGAGCGACTGGTTGCGCGGCACGCCCGTGGGGCGTGACGGCTGGCGCGAGCTGGCCGCCGAGCGCACGGGCATGAGGGACTGGGACTCGACGTGGTCGGCGCTGGAGCCGGCGCTGGCGGCATCGGGCCCGGCGGCCGATCGATTGGCCCGCGTCCGACGCGAGGGGGGCATCGTCGTCACGACCGGCCAGCAGCCGGGACTCTTCGGCGGCCCGATCTACACGTGGACGAAGGCGATGGGCGCGCTCGCGCTGGCCGACGCGATCGAGCGCGCGACGGGCATCGCGACGGCGGCGATCTTCTGGGCCGCGACGGACGACGCGGATTTCTTCGAGGCGTCGTATACGGTGGTCGCGCGAGCGGGCGGCGCCGATCGACTCGTCCAGCAGGACGTGCCCGAGGCTGGAACGCCGATGGCGCTCGCACCGCTCGGCGACGTCGGTGCGCAGCTTGCACTCCTGACGTCGGCCTGCGGCAGCGCAGCGGACCCGCGCCCACTGGAGGCCGTGTCTCGTGCCTATGGCGATCCGCGGCGCACCGTCGGCGACGCCTACGTCTCACTCCTGCGGACGCTCCTCGCGCCCCTCGGTGTTCCCGTGCTCGACGCGTCGCACCCCGCCGTGTTCGCGGCGAGCCGCCCCGTGCTCCAGGACGCCCTGGACGACGCGGCGGACATCGAGCGTGCCCTGCTCGACCGCACGGCCGAGATACGAGCGACCGGCTTCGAGCCGCAGGTGGAGGATATGCCGGGACTCGCGCTCGTCTTCGCCCGCGATGGCGCTCGCAAGCGACGCCTCGCCGCGAATGAACGCGTCGCCGACAACCTCGTGCTCACGCCGAACGTCCTGCTCCGTCCGATCGTGGAGCACGCGATCCTGCCCACCGTGGCGTACTGGGCCGGACCGGGCGAGCTCGCGTACTTCGCGCAGGTGACCGCCGCCGCGGCAGCGATGGGACGACCGGTGCCGCTCGCGGTCCCTCGATGGTCGTGTACGCTGCTGGAGCCCCACGTGAAGACCGTGCTGCATCGGTTGGGGCTCCAGCCCGATGACCTCCGACTACCATACGTCGCCGAGCGCCGCCTCGCGCGCGAGGCGATGGATCCGCGCACGGCGGCCGGCATCGCCGGGTTGCGCGCCGACCTAGCGGCGCTCGGCGACCGACTCGGGCCCGAACCGCGCGAGCTCGGACTGGATGCGGTCGTGCAGGGCGCCATCGGATCGCTTCAGCACCGCGTCGACCGGCTCGAGCGGCGACTCCTCGCCGGTGTGGCGAGGCGAGAGTCCGCTCGGATGCGCGACCTCGGCACGGCGCGCGGCGCACTCTATCCATTCGGTGGCCGACAGGAGCGCACGCTGAACCTCGTGCCCACGCTCGCGCGGCACGGACTCGATCTGCTCGGCGAGCTGCGTGATGCGGCGGCCGGCCATGCCGAGATGATCGTGCAGGGCGCGACCGTCGGCGCGACACCGGCTCCGATCGTCGCGTGAGCGACGCGGTGGCCTCCGCCGCACCCGCCAGGCCCAGAAGCTCCAGCCGCAGCTCCGCGCTCATCGGCGCGGGAATCCTGCTGTCACGCGTGCTCGGCCTGTTGCGCCAGACGCTCATCGCGCGCTACCTCGGTGCCGGATTCGTGGCCGACGCCTTCAACGGCGCGTTCCGCCTCACCAACTTCCTCCAGAACCTTTTCGGCGAAGGCGCGCTCTCCGCGTCGTTCATCCCGGTCTACGCGCATGCGCTCGAGCGTGGCGACGAGCGTGAGGCCGATCGCATCGCGGGGGCCGTCGCGGCTATCCTCGCGCTCGTCACCGCGCTCATCGTCCTCGCGGGAGAGCTCGCCGCACCGCTGTTCACCGAGGTGATCGTCGGCGGCTTCCAGGGTCAGAAGTTCGACCTCACCGTGCGGCTGACACGGATCTTCTTCCCCGGCGCCGCGGTGTTCGTGCTGAGCGCATGGTGCCTCGGCATCCTGAACAGTCATCGGCGGTTCTTCCTGTCGTACGCGGCGCCGGTGTTCTGGAACCTCGCGATGATCGGGGCGTTGCTGTACTTCGGGCCGCGCTATGGTGAGGTCGATCTCGCCGTCGCGCTGGCGTGGGCCTCGGTCGTCGGGGCGATCCTCCAGATGAGCGTCCAGCTCCCGTCGGTATTCAGCCTCGTGCGACATCCGCAGTTCGTGCCCGATCTGTCGCATCCTCCGGTGCGGGAAGTCGTGCGCAACTTCCTGCCAGCATTCATCAGCCGAGGGGTCGTGCAGATCAGCGGCTTCGTCGATTTGCGGCTGGCCAGCCACATCGCGTTCGACGGCGCGGTGGGTCTGCTCAGCTACGCGCAGACGATCTACGTCCTGCCGATCAGCCTGTTCGGCATGTCCATCTCCGCGGCCGAGCTCACGGAGATGTCGCGCGAGAGCGGCAGCGACCAGGCCGCGTTCGATCGGCTGCGGGCACGGCTCGACGTCGCCATCCCGCGCGTCGCGTTCTTTTGCGTCCCCTCGGCGATCGCCTTCCTGTTCATCGGGGATGCGATCGCGCGCTTGCTGCTTCAGTACGGCCGCTTTCGGAGCGTCGACAGCCTGCACACCTGGGCGATCCTCGCCGGGTCGGCGATCGGACTCGTGGCAAGCGCGCTCGCGCGACTCTACTCGTCGACCTTCTACGCACTCCGCGACACGCGTACGCCGCTCTGGTTCGCCGTCGTGCGCGTGGTGCTCACCGGCGCGCTCGGCTACCTGTTCGCATTTCCCCTTCCGCGCGCGCTCGACTTGCCACCGTGGGTGGGCATCGCAGGGCTGACGGCGTCGGCGGGGATCGCTGGCTGGGTCGAGTTCTGGCTATTGCGGCGCTCGATCACGCAGCGAATCGGAGCAACGGGGATGTCTCGCCGACGGCTCTTCACGCTCTGGGGCGCCGGCATCGTCGCCGGCGTGCTGGGCCTCGCGGTGAGCAGGCTCTGGCCGAACGGCCAGACCGCCGTCGGGAGCGCGTTGGCGATCTCCACCTTCGCGGTCGTCTACGGCCTCGCGACGCTCGCGCTCGGCGTCCCCGAGGCACGGTCGATCCTCGCGCGCATGACCCGCCGCTGAGCGAACGCGAGGCGGACCTGCCGGGTATTATTCGGATGATGTCCGTTCCCTCGTCGATTCTCGACAAGATCCCGCACCTGCCCGAATCGCCGGGCGTCTACCTCTGGCGCGATGCGCAGGGGAAGGTGTTGTACGTGGGCAAGGCGAAACGGCTGCGCTCGCGTGTGCGGAGCTACGTCGCCGCGGACCACGTGGACAGCCTCAAGACGCGCGCGCTGATGCAGCAGGTGGAGGCGCTCGACACGATCGTCGTGCCGAGCGAGGCGCACGCGCTGATCCTCGAAGCCAACCTGATCAAGGAGTACAAGCCGCGGTTCAACATCGCGCTGCGCGACGACAAGTCGTATCCGTACATCAAGGTCACGGTGCAGGAGCCGTTTCCGCGCGTCTGGGTGACCCGCCGATTGCAGAACGACGGCGCGCGCTACTTCGGCCCGTACACCGACGTCGGTGCCATGCGGCGCTCGCTCGACGTGGTGAAGCGGCTCTTCACCGTGCGGTCGTGCAACTTCGACATGCCGAAGCAGATGCCCGACCGGCCCTGTCTGGACTACCACATCGGGCGCTGCAAGGCGCCGTGCATCTTCGCGCAGACGCAGGCGGAGTACGCGGCGATGATCGACGAGGTGATCGACTTTCTCAACGGCAAGCCGGAGGAGGTCGAGCGCAAGATCCGCGAGCGGATGGAGCTCGCCGCCCAATCCCTCGACTTCGAGCGCGCCGCGCAGCTGCGCGACGTGCTGTCGCACCTCGAAACGATGGAGGAACCGACCGTCGTCATGGAGGTCGAGGGCGGCGACCGCGACGTCGTCGGCTACGCGCGCGACGGCGACGACGCCGTGGTCGCGCTGATGCGCATCCGCGCTGGCAAGCTGCTCGCGCGCGATCATCAGTTCGTCGAGAACATCGACGGGGAGCGCGACGAGGACGTCCTCGAGAGCTATCTCGCCGGTCCGTATCGGCTGCTGCAGGAGCGCGCTCACGAGCTCATGCTGCCGTTCGACGTCGAGGATCGCGGCGTCGTCGAGGAGTCGCTCGAGCGCACGAAGATCCACGTTCCGCAGCGCGGGCCGCGCCGCGAGCTGATCGAGCTCGCGCAGCAGAATGCTCGACACCTACTGGAGGAGGCGCGACTCACGGGTGAGGCCACGGAGGAGCGCGCCGGCGATCCCGTGTACGAGCTCCAGCGACAACTCGGGCTACAGAAGGTGCCGCGCTCCTTCGTGTGCTTCGACATCTCGCACGCCCAGGGGACGGACACCGTCGCATCGTGCGTCTGGTTCCAGAACGGACGCCCGCATCGCGGCGAGTATCGCAAGTTCAAGGTGAAGACGGTCGAGGGCATCGACGACTTCGCCTCGATGCGCGAGGTCGTCGGCCGCTACTTCCAGCGCCGGCTCGACGAGGATCGTCCGCTTCCCGACCTCGTGCTGATCGACGGGGGCAAGGGCCAGCTCAACGCGGCGGCCGAAGCGCTGCGGGAGAAGGGGCTCGAGTCGCTTCCGATCATCAGCCTCGCCAAGCGCGAAGAGGAGGTGTTCGTCCTCGGGCGCTCCGAACCGCTGCACCTGTCGCGCCGGTCGACGTCGCTCCGCATGCTGCAGCAGGCGCGCGACGAAGCGCACCGGTTCGCGATCACCTTCCAGCGGAAGCGCCGGACCGTTCGCACGATCACGTCGGAGCTGCTGCGTATCCCCGGCATCGGAGAGTCGAAGCGCCGATTGCTGCTCACGACGTTCGGCAGCCTGCAGGCGATTCGCGAGGCGACGGCGGAGCAGATCGGAGCGCTCCCTGGCTTCTCGGTGAAGAGCGGTCAGCGCATCCTCGACGCGCTGCGCGCATCCGACGCGATCGCACCGGCGCCCGCAACCCCGCCGACCGACAGCGACTCTCGATGAGCGTCTGGCATCTGGAGTGCTCGGCGTGCGACCACGTGGGCGGCGGGCGCGCGATCGCCTCCGTCTGTCCTCGCTGTGCCCAGCCGCTCCTCGTACGCTACGACTCGCCCTGGCCGGCGCGCGATCGGATCTTGGCGCGGTGGGACATCTGGCGCTATCGTGCCGTGCTCCCGATCGACGACGGGGAGACGCCGGTCACGCTCGGCGAAGGCGTGACCCCGATGCTCGAGGCGCCCGCACTGGCGCGTGCCGTCGGCGTGGCGAGACTGTGGATCAAGGACGAAGGTCGCAACCCGACCGCGTCGTTCAAGGCACGCGGCATGAGCGCGGCGGTCACACGCGCCAGAGCGCTCGGCGTACCGGGCCTCGTCGTGCCCACGGCGGGAAACGCCGGTGCGGCGCTCGCCGCGTACGGTGCGGCTGCGTCGCTGGCGGTCCGCGTCTTCGCTCCGTCGAGCACTCCCGCACCGATCCTCGCGACGATCCGCGCGCTCGGTGCGCAGCTCGATCTCGTCGACGGCCACATCGGCGATGCGGGCAAACGCTCGCGCGCGTTCGCCGAGTCGGAGGGCTGGTTCGACATGTCCACGCTGCGCGAGCCGTACCGCATCGAGGGAAAGAAGACGATGGGGATCGAGCTCGCCGAGCAGCTCGGCTGGCGGCTCCCGACGCACATCGTCTATCCGACCGGCGGCGGAACGGGGTTGATCGGGATGTGGAAGGTGTTCGCCGAGATGCGCGACGGTGGGTGGCTGCCGGCGAACGTCGCGCTTCCGCGCATGATCTCCGGGCAGGCGGCTGGATGTGCGCCGATCGTCCGTGCGTGGGAGAGCGGCGCCGTGTCGGCAGTTCCCTGGGAGGATCCGCAGACGCACGCCAGCGGATTGCGAGTGCCCGGCCCACTCGGCGATCGCCTCATCCTGCGAGCGATCCGCGAGAGCGAGGGCGCCGCGGCCTCGGTGTCCGAGGAAGTCATCGCGCAGGACACGCTGCGACTGGCGCGCGAGACGGGCGTCGATGCCGCGCCCGAAGGCGGCTGCGCGCTCGGCGTGCTCGAGAAGCTCGTGCGCACGGGCACGATCGCGCGCGACGCGGAAGTCGTGCTGTTCAACACGGGAAGCGGCGCGTCGTATCGCTTCTGATCTTCGCGGCGCCGCTTATCTTCACCGCATGCGCACCGCCATTCTCGACCCGTTCAGCGGCATCTCCGGGGACATGACGCTCGGTGCCCTGATCGGCGTCGGACTCGATGCCGAGTGGTTGCGCGCACTGCCTGCGCGGGTGGGACTTCCGGAGGTCGGCGTCGAGATCCGTGAGGTGCTTCGCGGCGAGATCGTGTGCTGGAAGGTCGACTTCGACATCCCGCCGCAGCCGCACGGACGCCACATCGATCAGATTCGCGCGCTCGTCAACGCGTCCGACGCGCCGGTCGAAGTGCGCGAGCGCGCCGACCGCGTGTTCTGGTCTATCGCCGAGGCCGAGGGGGAGATCCATGGGCTGCCGCCGTCGGAGGTACACCTGCACGAGGTGGGTGCGGTCGATGCGATTCTCGACGTCGTCGGCGGCATCTGGGGATTCGCGCAGCTCGACGTGGAAGACGTGCGGTGCGGCGTGATCCGCACCGGCGACGGAACGGTGCGCGCCGCGCACGGCCTCCTGCCCGTGCCCGCGCCGGCGACGCTGAAGCTCCTCGAGGGTCATCGGGTGAGCCCGGGACCGGAAGGAGCGGGGGAGCTCGTCACGCCCACGGGCGCGGCGCTCGTGCGCGAGCTGTCCACCGGCGCGCCACCAACCGAGTTCATCCCGCGCGCGAGCGGGTTCGGCGCCGGAACGAAGGATTTCCCCGGCCGCGCGAACGCGCTGCGGATCGTGCTCGCTGACGTGGATGCGCGCTCGGCATCGGCCGCTCGGCGCGAGACGATCGCCCTCGTCGCCGCGGACCTCGACGACATGTCGCCGGAGTACCTCGCAGGGGTCGTCGAGCGATCGCGCGTCGAGGGCGCGCTCGATGCAGTGCTCGTCCCCGTCACGATGAAGAAGGGGCGCCAGGGTACGCGCGTGGAGATCCTCTGTCGGCCGGAGGACGCGGACCGCTTCGAGAACCTCCTGCTGCGCGAGACGAGCACGATCGGTGTGCGGCGAACCGAGGCGAGCCGCAGCGTGCTCCCCCGCGAGGAGCACACCACGCACGTGCTCGGTCATTCCATTCGCGTCAAGGTCGTCACTCTCCCCACGGGGGAGTGTCGCGCCAAGCCCGAGTTCGACGACGTCCAGCGCTGCGCACTGGCGACCGGACGGAGCACTTTCGATATTTATCAGCTTGCCCTCGCGGCGGAACGCCGCTGACGGCCACGGGGTACCCGCTGCACACGCCGGATCCCGGCGCGACCCGATTCCTGGAGATCTCTCAGATGGCTGTGCTCGTCAGGATCCTGCCGGCTGCCGCCCTGCTCGCCGCGACCGCGACGTCGCTGCATGCGCAGGCCACGCCGGCGCAGAACGCGCAACCCGCGCAACCGGTGTGTGAAGCTTCGTCACCAGGCGGCAGCGTCGGCGCCCGCGCCAACCTGAGCCTGCAGTTGGCGTTGAAGGACCAGAAGACCAACCCGGCCAGTGCCGCGAAGAACCTTCAGACAGCGGTCAAGGTGCTCGAGGGCAACGCGAAGGGCGAGGAGCTCAATCGCACCTACATGCTCGGCAGCGTGCTCGCCCTCTGGCTGAATCAGCCCAACGTGGGCTACACGCCGAAGCGCAGCGTCGTCGGATTCTCGACGAACCCCGAGGCGACGATCGATCTGCCGGCCACGATCGACTCGCTGTTCAAGATCGTCGAGGCGTCGAAGCCCGGATGCTCGTACTACACGGCCTACTGGCGCGGCGGGCAGCAGGCGTACCTCGACATGGTGAACAACGCCATCGCGGCGCTCAACGCCGACAAGCTCGATTCGGCGCAGTTCTACGCTCAGACGGCGAACAAGCTCTACTCCGGCTCGCCCTACGGGGCGATGGTGTTGGGCAACATCGCCAACAAGAAGAACAACAACGACGAGGCGATCAAGTACTGGCAGGAGGCGGCCACCGCGGCCGCGTCGGACACGGTCTATCGCGACGTGCAGCGCCAGGTGCTCGGCAACATCGCGAGCGTCTATCTGAACACCGCGCGCGACGAGAAGACGCCGAAGGATGCGAAGGTCACCGCGGCAAAGAAGGCGGCCGAGGCGTACAACCAGCTCCTCGCCGTGCCGGGCACCAGCGGCTCGGTCGCCACGGGTGCACGCCAGAACCTTCAGCAGGCGCTGTTGATCACGGGCGACACGTCGTCCGTGACGAAGAGCTACTCGGACATGCTCACCAATCCGACGGCGTACGACTACCAGGCGCTTCTCACGTCGGCCGTCGCCGCAGTGCGCGCCAACAAGAACGCGGACGCCGCCAAGCTGTTCGAGAACGTGCTGGTGGTGAACCCGTACAACCGCGATGCGCTGTTCAACCTCGCGGTGACCGATCTGAACATGGGGCAGTACGACAAAGTCCCGGCGCTCGTGACGCGGCTCGTCGCCGTCGATCCGGCGAACCCGGAGAATCACCTCCTTGC
>JBJMNN010000021.1:0-13162 GCA_045804245.1 Gemmatimonadaceae bacterium
CGCGGCGAGCTCTCCGCGTTGCTCCCCGAGCGGACGATGCGCGCCATCCAGGATACGGTGTCGCCTGAGGACGACGAGGACGAGGCCGAGCCCTGGGCCGCGTCCGCTACCCTCGGCGGAACGTCCTATGAAGAGGCCGTCGGCGAAGACGAGGACGATGAGGACGATGAGGACGACGAGGATGACGACGACGCCGAGCCCCACTTCCCGCTCGTGATCGGCGCGGTGCTGCGCTTCCCCGAGAATCGGAAGTTTCCCGGCGACTTCGAGCTGGAGGTCGACGATCTCATGCGGTCGATCCTCGAAGGCCGCGCGATGGACGCGGGGCAGAAGCGGATCGACAATCTGCTGGGGGGGATGTAACCGAAACGCAGTTCGTCAACCGTCTAACGCTTTCCCCTCGAGTCCGTCTCCGCCACGCCACGGCACGAACCTTCCTTCCCTGCGACTGACGTTTGCTGACGGGCGGCATCTTGCTGCCGAGCTCACCAGCGCAGTTTGCAGGTGATCTGGTGTCCTGGAGTGTCGATACGCACGGCCACGTCTTCCCTCACCACCGGGAGGCGGTCGATGAGGTTTTTCCGCACGTCGTCGTGGACCGCGATGGCGTGGAGTGGTCGGTCCGCGAGCTGGCGACGCCGCAGGTCTGGGCGCGCGCGCCCCGGTGCCTCGTCCTCAACTCGCGCGACTGTGTGAGACGCCTGTGGTCGTACCCGAGCGACTGGCGCTCGCTCGGCGCCGACGCGCTGTTGCGGCTCGGGCGCGTCGACTGACCGCGGCGTAGCTCCTGGAAAGGAAACCGGCGCGAGAGTGAATGCGTACGGATGCACGACCCTCAGTCGGAGCTCGTGCCACGATGCGCAAGACGCTGAAGCTCATCCTGTACGCCGCCCTCATCCTGTTCGTGGGGCTTCCTGCCGCCTTCGTGCTCCTGGTGGCTGGGATGTCGATCTTCGGGGTGGTCGTCGGCGTCGGGTTCGGTATCCTCGGACTCATCCTCACGGCGCTGAAGTTCGCGCTCATGGTCATCCTGCCGATCGCCCTGCTCGTGTGGGTGGCGAAGCGGCTCATGGCGCCGGACCGGACGTACTAGCGCCGACGCGCGATGCGTCATGCGCGATGCGCGACGGCCTCGGGAAGCAAATGGCTTTCCGAGGCCGTTCTGCTGTAGCGCACAGCGCATCGCGCGGCGCGCGCGCCATAGGGTCCCGCGACTCCTCGGTGTCGTCGGTGTACGACCGGACGCTGGCGCACGCGTGACGTCGCCGCCCAGATTTTGCCCAGCCGGATCGTACTCCCCGACCCCAGCGCCTCTAGATGCCGACCCCGCGTTCACTCTCGCTCGCTGCACTCCTCCCGCTCGCCTTCGCCATGGCATGCGGGTCGTCCAATCCGCCGCCACAAACCGAGAGCGGGCCGTCCGACACGCGTAGCGGGCGCCCGATGGGGCGCGACTCGACGTTCCGGCGAAACACGGTCATCGAGAACAACCGGCCCGACGTGAGCGCGCGCGCCGGACTGCTCGTCGTCGCCAACCAGCAAGCGGCGAGCGCGACGGTCCTCGACGCAGCCACGCTCAACACGGTCGCCACCGTGCCGGTGGGCCAGGGTCCGCATGAGGTCGCGATCTCCACCGACGGTCGCTGGGCCGTCGTGACCAACTACGGCGTTCAGGCTGCGGCCGGCAACACGCTGAGCGTGATCGACCTCGCGGCCGAGACACCGGCCGTCGTGCGCACGATCGACCTCGGGCAGTACCAGCGCCCGCACGGCGCCGCCTTCGTGATGTCGGGGACGAAGCTGCTCGTGACGAGCGAGACCGCGCAGCGGCTGCTGCTCGTCGACTTCATCAGCGGGCGGATCGACACCGCGATGGCGACGAACGGCCGAGGCTCGCACATGGTCACGGTGCAGCGTGACGGGCGACGGGCGTGGACGAGCAACATCGCCGACGGCACGGTGACCGAGTTCGACGTCGACGCCCGCACGACGAAGCGGACGTTCGCCGTCGCCCCGAACGTCGAGGGAATCTCGGCCACGCCGGGAGGGGTGCAGGTGTGGGTGGGGAGCAACACCGCCAAGACGGTCACGGTCGTGAACGGCGCGGATGCCAAGGTCCTCGGCACGATCACCGGATTCGGGCAGCCCTACCGTGTCGGCGCGTCCCGCACCGGTCGCGTCGTCCTCGTCAGCGATCCGACCCTGAACCGGATCTGGATCTACGACACGGGGACGCGGAGGGAGCTGGCGCAGATCGACCTCGCCAGCGAGAAGGGCGTCGGTTCGCCGGCGGCCCAGGCGGGCCCGGAAGGAATCACCTTCGATCCGATCACCGACTACGCGTACGTAACGCTCCACGGGACGAACCAGGTCGTCGCGATCGACCTCAGGACGCGGAAGGCGATGGGCTTCGGCTCGGTCGGCGCGGGGCCGGACGGGATCGGATACTCGCCGTTGGTGAGGCGGTAGCGCGCGATGGCGTGCGGCGCATCGCGCATCGCGCTCACCTCCCCAGCGACTCCAGCCAGCCGATCGTGCCGCTCCAGGTCTCCGGGTCCTGGAGCAGGAGCGTCAAGAAGTACGTGACCACCTCGTCGAGCGGATAGCGACTGGCGAGGTCGTCGGCCGCCGCGCGCAACCGCTCCGGCGTCACGGTGATCGGCCCGGAGGCCTCGGCGTCGATCCGCCCGCCGTCATGTTTCACTCCCACGCCGTCCAGGAACGCTGCCATCATCGGCCGGCGCGTACCCAGGTGCAGATCGACCAGGAAGGCACTGAGCAGCTGCACGTCGTCGATCGGCACCCGAGCTGCCTCGGCCACGAGCTTCTGCTTCGGCCAGGTGGCCACCGTCTGCGGCCGGAACTTGATCGCGCCCGCGACGGCGGCGCGTGTCGTCGTCTTCACCCACCCGTTCTCGTCATCGGCCATCGCCGCGGTGATGGCGGCCGCGCGCTCCTCGGCGGTGAGCGCCTTCCAGAGCTTCCGGACGGTGGTGGAGTTCGGCGCCGCCGCGAGCGCGGCGAGGGCGGGACGGAGGGATGTCGTCGGCATGAGGCGAAGCTAATCGGTCGAGCGCGTGATGCGCGACGCGCATTGCGCCTTGCGCTACGGCGGAATCCGCAGGGCGCCAGAGGCGTCCCGAGGCTTGGCGCATCGCGCATCGCGCAAACCGCATCGCGCTATGGAAAACCGCATCGCGCTATGGAAAACCGCATCGCGCTATATTCGGACATGCGCCGCACGCTCTGCAAATCCAAGATCCACCGCGCCACGCTCACCGGGGCCGACCTGAATTACGAGGGCAGCCTCACGCTCGATCGCGCGCTCATGGATGCCGCCGACATGCTGCCGTACGAGCGCGTGCAGGTGGTGAACGTCAACAACGGCGCGCGGCTCGAGACCTATCTCATCCCGGGGACGGCGGGATCGGGGGTCGTGCAGCTGAATGGCGCGGGCGCGCGCCTCGGCGCACCGGGGGACGTCGTCATCCTCATGACCTACGGCGAGTACGAGGACGGTGAGGTCGACGCTCGGTTCACCCCGCGCGTCGTGCTCGTCGACGAGAAGAATCGCATCAGGTCTGCGGACGCCTGATCTACCGCGCGGGTCGACGCTTCCAGTCGTCGGCCCACCCAGCGCTTTCAACCGTTCCGCCGCACCCGCTGTCTAGAGGGTGCACCGCGCGCCGGGGCGATGCCGAGGGGTGTCTCCCGCTGGTGTGCCCACACGGAACGGTTCATGTCGTCACCCATCATCCTTGCTTCCCGGCGGAGCGCCATGCTGGCGCTCGCCGTGCTCCTTGGCGCCGCATCGACGGGGCGTAGCCAGACCGTCGCGCCCACCGTCACGCTCGCCGGACGTCCGACCGAGACCTTGCCGGCGCGCGCCGAGCGAGCGACGGCAAATGCCGCGATGGCGACGCGCACCGCAGTGGCCCCGACACTCGACGGGCGGACCGACGATGCCGCGTGGCAGAACGCACAGATCATCGATCAGTTCCTGCAGTACGAGCCGAACGAGGGGACGGAGAGCCGGTTCCGCACCGAGGCACGCGTCACGTACGACGACCGCAACCTGTACGTGCTGGCGCGCATGTACGATCCCGCGCCGGACAGCATCATCTCGCTGCTCTCGCGCCGCGACGTGCGCACCGCATCCGAGCAGATCAAGCTCGTGATCGACTCGTACAACGACAACAAGACCGGCTACGAGTTCATCGTGAACCCGGCCGGCGTGAAGCGCGACTTCTCCGTCTCCAACGACAACAACGAAGACGCCTCGTGGGATGGTGTCTGGGACGTCGCGACGAGGATCGATTCGCTCGGCTGGGTCGCCGAGTTCCGGATCCCATTCAGCCAGATCCGTTTCGCGCCCGGCGCCGAGCACACGTTCGGGTTGCTCATCGGCCGCGACGTGGCGCGCACCGCCGAGCGCATCTCCTGGCCGCTCCTCAGCCGCAAGGTGAACGGCTACGTGTCGCAGGCGGGCACGCTGAGCGGCATCGTCGGGCTGCCGACGCCGCGGCGACTGGAGATCGCGCCATACGCGGTGGTGAAGAGCAGCACGCGCGACTTCGGTGAGCCGCGCGCCGTTGGGCTCGGGCGCTACGACCATCCGAGCAAGGCCACCATCGGCGCGGACCTGAAGTACGGGCTGTCGTCGAACCTGACGCTCGACGCCACGATCAATCCCGACTTCGGCCAGGTGGAAGCGGATCCGGCGCAGCTCAATCTCACCGCGTTCGAGACCTTCTTCGACGAGCGCCGCCCGTTCTTTCTCGAGGGCGCGGGGATCTTCAAGTTCAACACCAACTGCGGCGACATCGACAGCGGGTGCACCGGGTTGTTCTACTCGCGGCGCATCGGTCGGCGCCCCCAGCTCGCGGGCGAGTACGGCGACGCCACCAGCCCGACGGCAACGCCGATCGCCGCCGCGGGCAAGCTGACTGGCCGGCTCGCCAACGGCTTCTCCATCGGCGTGCTCGACGCGCTGACGGAGCGCGTCGAGGGAGTCGAGACGATCGGCGGCCGGAATGCGGCGATCGAGCCGCGCGCTAACTACAGCGTGCTCCGTCTGCAGCGCGATCACGCCGACGGCCGTGGCGACATCGGCCTGATGCTCACCGGCGTCAACCGCGCGCTGGATGCCGGCGCATCTCCCTTCCTCGCCAGCAGTGCGTACTCGGGCGGACTCGATTTCCGCCGCCGCTTCGTCGGCAACGACTACGAGCTGCGCAGCTTCATCGCGGCGAGCGACGTGCGCGGTTCGCCTGAGGCCATCGCCGCGCTGCAGACCAACAACGTCCACGCCTACCAGCGGCCCGACGACGACGTCGGGTACGACCCGACGCGCACATCGCTGCGCGGGGACGCCGAGCGTGTGTCGTTCAGCAAGTTCGGCGGCGGCATCACGCGCTTCCAGACCGTCTACCAACGGTTCTCGCCTGGCTTCGAGACGAACGACATCGGCTACCAGCAGCGCGCCGACCAGCAGCTGTTCCGCAACTGGTTCGCCCTCCAGTTCCAGAAGCCGACGCGCTACTACCGCAAAGCGTTCTTCAACTTCAACGCGCAGGAGCGCTGGACGACGGACGGCCTCGTGCTCGGCAACGGACTCAATCACAACTTCCACGTCCAGCTGCCGAGCCAGTGGTGGGTGCACTTCGGCATCAACGCGAACGACCTCGTGCCGGCCTACGGCGACCGCGATGCGCGCGGCGGTCCGGCGATCCGCCACTCGGGGAGCGCCAGCGGGTGGACCGGATTCGAGAGCGACGACCGCAAGGCGCTGACCTACAACGTTTTCAGCTCCTGGTGGAAGGGCGACGATGGCCACTCGTGGGAGGCGGACGGCGGGCCGGGGGTGAACCTGCGCGTCTCGAGCCGCTTCTCCGCGTCGCTCGGCGCCAACTACAGCCGCAACGTCGCGAACGGACAGTTCTACGAGAGGTACGGCGACGTCGGCAGCGACACGACGCACTACACCTTCGCGCGACTCGACCAGACGACCGTCGGCCTCAGCGCGCGAATCAACGTCACCGCGACGCCGAATCTCTCGTTCCAGTTCTACGGGCAGCCATACGTGTCGAACGGGACGTACGCCGATTGGCGCGAGCTCGATCAACCGCGCTCGAGCGACTACGACCGGCGCTTCAAGTCGTATGGAACCTCGAAGGGGATCTTCGACGGCTTCAACTACCGCGAGTTCCGCTCGAACGCGGTGCTGCGCTACGAGTACCGCCCGGGCAGCACGCTGTTCGTCGTCTGGCAACAGGGCCGCAGCGACTACCTCACGCGCGCCGACGCGGGCTACAACGACGGATACGATTTCCGCCGCGACTACGCGTCGACCTTCCGCGACCACCCGAACAACACGTTCCTGGTGAAGTGGAGCTACTGGTTGAATCCGTAGGCGCGCGCGGAGCGCGCGCGTTCGTCGGTGAACGGTCATCGGTTCGCGGCCGGCCTCGGGACGCAGGAACTGCCCGAGGCCGGCCGTCTACTGACGACCGACAACCGATCACGTCTGCTTCTGGAACTCTCACCGCCCATCTGAACTTTCTTCTGGGAAGGTGTACCAGTAGTCAAAGGCATCTTGGAGGCCCTCATTGTCCAGATTTCAGTTCGCGATCAGCTCCGGGCCCGAGTCAGTCCGACAGGCCGGAGTCGTGGAGTCCGATTCGTTCAGCGAGGCCGTCGTGCTCCTCGGTGAGAAGATCCCGGTGCGGACCGGTGACTCACTCGAGATCGGCGTGAGCGGCTTTCCCCCAGCCCGCTACTTCTGCGTCAGCGCCTCGCGAGGCGCTTCGCCGGTGTGGATGCCGGAAGGGCAGATGGCGGCGTAAACGCAGTAATCGGTTCTCAGTTATCAGCAATCAGCCGGCCTCGGGAAGCTTCCCGAGGCCGGCTGATTGCTGATAACCGATCACTGATCACGCGCGCGAAGCGCGCCCCTCACCCCTTCCGGATCTCGAACTCCCCATTTCCCGTCGTCATCCGCAGC
This sequence comes from Gemmatimonadaceae bacterium, assembly GCA_045804245.1. Taxonomy (GTDB): domain Bacteria; phylum Gemmatimonadota; class Gemmatimonadetes; order Gemmatimonadales; family Gemmatimonadaceae; genus AG11. The sequence goes on from JBJMNN010000021.1 coordinate 7,004, forward strand.
ATCGGTCCGCCAGAGCCGATCGTCGCGCGAACGTGCCGTGGGCTCAGCTGGCCCTTGATCTTCAGATCAAAGTCAGAGCGGATGGAGCCGTTGCCCGTGGAGGCGTCGAGCTCGCCGCTGTAGTTCGCCGGCAGGGTCAGGTGCACATCGCCGCTCCCCGTGTGGAACGCCATGTCCTCGCGCGCCCGCAGCGCCGACATCCGCACATCGATGTCGCCGTTGCCGCTGCTCACCTCGACCGGGCCTTCCACCGTCACGACGTCGACGTCCCCGTTGCCGGTCGAGACGTCCACCCGTGCCTTCGCGTTCCGAACCTCCACGTCGCCATTCCCGGTCGAGACGCGCACCTGCCCTTCCGTCTCGACGATCCGCACGCGGCCGTTCCCGGTCGACGCCTGCACGTCGCTTCCCGCGCGCTCCACGCTCACGGCACCGTTCCCCGTCGAGAGCTTCACGCGCACGCCACGCGGCACCAGCACGGTCATCGCCACGGTCACCGAGCCGCCATCCCGCCACCTGTCGCCGCGCCGGCGGTATTCGTCGCACGAATCCTCTCGCGTCGAACAGATGTCGACGTCGCCGTTGCTCGACTTCCGAACCTCGAACCCAACGTCCGTGATCGCTGCGTTGCCACGCGAACGCTTCTCCGCACGAAGCTCCGCCGTGTTGCCGCTCGCCGGCCGCACGTCGATCGGCCCGTTGAAGTTTCTGATCGTGAACTGTCCCCCGCTGGGGATCGTCCCGCGCCAGGTGTAGACGGTCTCGTTGCGGCCGACGAGCTGCGCGCCCGCCAGCGATGTGTGAACGGCCGTCAGTGCCAGAGCAGAGAAGAGGAGACGCGTGGTGGGTCGCATCGCGGTCGCTTGGTGGAGTGAGTAGGGAAACGCCAACGGTGCGACAGCGGGGATGCCCTGAGGGTTGGAAACGCAGTTGCCGGCGGCCGGAGGCCGCCGGCCTCAGCGCGTGAACGGGATCAGGAAATCGACCTGATCCCCCGGTTGCACCGGGATCGACTCCGAGAGGTACGCGCGCTGCCCACCGGTCACCATCGGCTCGGCGTAGAATCGCATCTGGACGACCCCGCTTATCATGCTCGACGGAATCAGAAGCTGCGTCGTCGAGCTCGCCCGCGCCCGGCCCAGCCGCATGCGCTGTGTGCCCTGGTAGGCGTAGATCGTCATCTCGTTCAGGTTCTGATTGTCCACCACGACGGTCGTCCTGTTCGAGTTGTTCGCGTTGCCCGAGACGCGCCGACCGGTGTTGAGGTCGATCGCGCCGGTCTCCGGTTCGCTCCCCGTCTTCCCGGTCTTCTGGCCTGTCGCGCAGCCGCCAACGACCGCCAGTCCCACCAGCGTGATCGCCCATATTGCACGTGCGCCGAACGCGGCCCGCACCGACGACGCCCACTCATTGGACCTACGCATGGGACCTCCCCCATCGCCGGCGCCCGCCGGCGGCAAATCGTATGACGAAGCCTACTACACGAAGTGGTACCGCGAGCCGAGTACGCGGGTCCACACCCCTGAATCGGTTCGCCGAAAGGTCCGTATGGTGGCCAGCGTCGCGGAGTACTTCCTGGGTCGCAAGCTGCGCACCGTGCTCGACATCGGAGCGGGCGAGGGACGCTGGCGCACCGAGCTGCTCCGCCTTCGCCCCGAGATTCGCTACATCGGCGTGGACCCCAGCGAGTACGTGGTGGCCAGATATGGCAAACAGCGGAACATCAGGCTCGGCGCCTTCGAGCAGCTGCCCTCGATGTCGCTCGGCCGCGGATTCGACCTGATCGTCTGCGCCGACGTGCTCCAGTACGTCGGGGATTCCGCCCTGAAACGTGGCGTCCGTCACATCGCCGGCCTGCTCGGCGGTGTTGCGTTCCTGGAAGCCTACACGACCGGTGACGACATGGAAGGCGACCTGGAGGGATGGCACCACCGGAGCAAGTCCAAGTATCGGCGCGTCTTCGCCGATGCCGGGCTCGTGGCCTGCGGAATTCACTGTTACCTGACCCATGAGCTTGCTGTCAATGCCGTAGAGTTGGAGCTCGTGTAGTCCCCTCTTGACGCTGACACGCATGTCGTCGATCCGCCTCTATCTCGGCGCGATGGTGCTCGTCGCCAGCCCGCTCGCCGCCCAAGTGGCGAAGCAGGAGCATCTTCCCGCCGCTTCGGCGCCGCAGGCCGAAGAGGAAGCCAAGCCGTTTCCCCTCCAGGTCGGTGTGGCTGGCGGGGCGCTGTCGTACGAGGGAGGTCGCCAGGAGCAGGCGCTCGGCGCCGTCGTGCGATGGGCCGCAACCCCCTGGCTGGCGCTGTCGGCGACGCCGACGGCCGTCCACGTGAAGGAGCCGTCCGCCCTCGCGGTGGGGACCTTCGAGGGGCGATCGGGCATCGTCGACCTCCCGCTCGACGCGACCGTCGAGCATGGCTTCCAGGCCCCGTGGAATCCCGGCGTCGCGTTCGCGCTCGGCGTCTCGCTCCCGCTCGGTGACACGGCCACCGGCTTCGGCGCGGGCAAGGTCGGCTACTCGGCGAGCGCCGGTCTTGGCTTCTCGCCTCTTTCGCGAGTGTGGGTACATCTGGGCGCCGGACGGTCGCTCTCGGACGTCGCGATGCAGTCCGCCTTCAGCAGCGGGGATGGCTGGGGCGACGCGAGTGCCGGCGTGTCGGTCACCGAGCGTCTCGACGTGAGCGGTGGCTACAGCACCGACATCGGTGCGGTGGACTCGACGGTCGGGCATTCGCGGTCGATCAACGGCGGCGTCTCCTACGCCATGCGGGGTCCCACGACGTTCAACCTGAACGCCAGCCGCGGCGTCAGCGGGCTGGCGCCGAAGTGGAGCCTCGCCATCGGGTTCGGCACGGCGTTCCCATACCTCAGCCATCTCGGCGCGGGTTCGCCCCTCGGTGCGCTGAGCGACACGTTCGGCGGCGGGACGCACGGGCTGGGCGGCAGCACGGGGACGGGCACCGGCACGGGCACGGGAGGCTCATCCAATGGGAAGGGCCGGGGACGGAACGCGCTGTAGCGCCAGGTGAAACGCGAGGGGGCGGCCGCTCTACGGCCGCCCCCTCGCGCGTTGATGCGGTACGTCAGCGGCGTTCGCCCCGGAGTGCGCTGGGCTCGCCGAGCCGGCCGGCATGGAGCTTCGTGAAGTAGCGCTGTGCTTCCGAGATGCGCTCGACCTCGATCGCCATGGCGTCCACCGCCTGCTCGATGCGCTGCAGCTGCTCGGTGACGGCAGGCGAGACGGCGCTCTGCGCGCTGCGCTCGAGCCGCCGCCCGAAGGCGCGCGACAGGGGCCTGCCGATGAAGATCACGGCCACCATCGCGAAGAAGGCATACGAGATGTCGACGGCCTGCGGGGGGATGATGTCCTGGGGCCATCCCGTGTTCACCTCGATAGCGGGGATGGGCGGGATGGCCGGTACGACGGGCACGCCGTTGTGCACGATGATCTGGTGCCGCGCGACATCGGGGCTCGATGGACGTTCCGGCCGCTCGGGCCGCTCGGGCCGCTCGGGACGTTCCGGCCGCTCCGTCGTGCGCGGATTGGTCTGGTTCGACGGATTGGCGTTCTGCGCCTGTTGCTGCGGCATCACGCGAACGAGCATGCGACGTCACCCCCCGGATCGAGGTCGCCCAGGATCGGCGACCGTGCGAATGTAGGCTGTACGACCCGTGGAGGCGAGAAGTTACATCGCCGTCGCGCTCTCACGAGCGAGCAGGGCGGCCTTCCGCGCGACGCCCCAGCGATAGCCGCTGACCCCTCCGTCGGCGCGCACGACGCGATGACACGGGATGAGCACGGCGATGCGATTGCTCGCGCAGGCACGCGCCACCGCGCGCGCCGCGGACGGCTGGCCGAGCTCGCGCGCGATCTCCTGGTAGGTGCGCGTCGCGCCTTCCGGGATGCGTTGGAGCGCGCGCCACACCTGCCACTGGAAGGCGGTGGCGCGCACGTCGAGCGGGAGCTCGTCGGTACGCGCCTGACCTTCGACGTGCGCGACGACGGAGTCCACGAGCCGGTCGCGCGCGTCGCTCGTGCGCACGAGCTCCGCCGCGGGGAGCTCGGCGCGCAGCGCGGCGACGAGCGACTCCTCGGTGTCGCCGAGCGACACACCGCAGATGCCACGCTCGGTCACGGCGACGAGCAGCAGCCCGAGGGACACCGGTACGACCGTGTAGTGGACCGTCACGCCGACGCCTCGCCGACGGTATGCCCCCGGCGTCATGCCGAGCGCGTCGTCGGCGGTCTCGTAGACGCGGCGGCCGGTGGCGAAGCCGGCCTCGTAGGTCGCGCTGCTCACCGTGCGACCCTCGCGCAGCGCCGACTTGAGCGCGCCGACGCGCCGTTGCTCCTGATACTGCTTCGGCGACAGACCGACGACGCGCGTGAAGGTGCGCTGCAGGTGCGCCGGGCTCACGGCAGCCTCGCGCGCCAGCCGCACGAGTGGCAGCGGCTCGTCCGCGTGCTGGTCGATGTATTCGCGCACGCGCTCGACGAGCGCGAGATGGACGTGAGTGCGGCGGGGGGTCATCGTGGTGGACATCGGAGCTCCTCGAACGGGTGACTCAATGTGCGCCCGGGTGCTCCGTGAGACTATCCGATTCGTGTTTTTCCGTTGACGGTTTTCGGTTCACGGCCGGCCTTCGGCCGCCCGTCACGCCGCCTTCACCTCACTCACCAGCTTCGACAGACTCGCCTTCGCGTCGCCGAACAGCATGCTCGTCGCCGGCGCATGGAAGAGCATGTTCTCGATCCCGGCGAAGCCGGCCGCCATGCCGCGCTTGAGGACGATCACCGTCTTCGCCCGATCGACATCGAGAATCGGCATCCCATAGATGGGTGACGACTTGTCCTCGCGCGCGGCGGGATTCACCACGTCGTTCGCGCCGATCACGAGCGCGACGTCGGTCTGCGGAAACTCGCCGTTGATCTCGTCCATGTCGTACAGCCGGTCGTACGGCACGTTCGCCTCGGCGAGGAGCACGTTCATGTGGCCGGGCATCCGCCCCGCGACGGGATGGATCGCGTACTTCACCTCGCCGCCGCGCTTCTCGATCAGCTCCGCGAGCTCGCGCACCTGATGCTGCGCCTGCGCGACTGCCATCCCGTAGCCCGGTACGATGATCACGCGCTGCGCGTACGCGAGCTGGATCGCCGCATCCTCGGGGGAGATCGCGCGGACGGGCAGCGCACCACCGGCCCCCACCGCCGCGGCCGGCGCGCCGCCGCCGAACGCGCCGAACAGCACGTTCGCGAACGAGCGGTTCATCGCCTTCGACATCAGGATCGACAGCAGGAACCCCGACGCGCCGTCCAGCGCGCCGCTGATGATCAGGATGCTGTTGCCGAGCGCGAACCCCGTCGCTGCCGCGGCGAGGCCGCAGTACGAGTTGAGAAGCGCCACGACGACGGGCATGTCGGCGCCGCCGATCGGGATCACCATCAGCACGCCGAGCAGCGTGGCGAGCGCGATCATCGAGTAGAACGCCGAGGAGCGCGACGGATCCAGGACGACCACCACGAGCAGCACGAACGCGATCAGGAACAACAACCCGTTGGCGAGGTTCTGGCCGGGGAAGGTGATGGGCCGTCCCGGCAGAATCTCCTGCAGCTTCCCGAAGGCGATCATCGCCCCGGTCACGGTGAGCGAGCCGAGAAGCACTTCGAAGCCGAGCGCCGCCATACGCGCCGTACCGATCGCCTCGCCGACGCCGTGCAGCGCGTTGTAGTACTCGGACACGCCGACCAGCACCGAGGCGAGCGCGCCGAAGCTCAGCGACATCGCGATTCGCTGCGGCAGCGCCGTCGTCGGCACCCACATGCCGAGCGGGTAGCCGATGATCGCCCCGAGCACGAGACCGCCCGCGATCCAGCGATAGTCGACGATCTCGTGATTGATGAGCGTGCCGCAGATGGCGAACAGCATGCCCACCGCGGCCATCTGCATCCCCTGGCGCGCCTTGTCCGGGCGCGTGAGGCTGCGCAGTCCGAGGATGAACAGGACCGCCGCGATGACGTAGCTGAGCTGCGTGAAGGTGTCGCGCATCGCTTACTTCGACTCGCCGGGCGACTTCGCCTTCGGATCGTCGCGCTTGAACATCTTCAGCATGCGGTCGGTGATGAGGAAACCGCCGACGATGTTCGTCGTCGCGCAG
>JBJMNN010000022.1:0-16168 GCA_045804245.1 Gemmatimonadaceae bacterium
AATCACGACACGCCGCGTGCTGCGGAGACCGGATGCATCCTCCGACTCTTTGCACCGCTCGGCATCCATGTAATCGACGGAGAACCACAGGCGCTCGAGTTTCCCAATCTTGATCTCTCGATTCTCGCCGTCGCGGACAATCAATACCCGCGTCCGAAGCTCTCACCGGTATCGTCGCACCGGTGGAACGTGCTGCTGCTGCATGGTGAGGTCGAAGGGATGCTGGGTCCGTTCGCCGCGACGCACGAGCTGGCGACGCAGGAGATCCGACAGGACGAGCTGCACGGCGCCGCGTGGGACTACATCGCGCTCGGTCACTACCACGTCTATCGACGGATCGCGCCGAACCAGTTCTACAGCGGCTCGCTCGACTACACGAGCACCAACACCTGGGGCGAGCGGATCGAGCAGGAGATGGCAGGAGTACCGGGAAAGGGGATCATCGAGCACGATCTCGCCACCGGCGCGCACATCTTCCACCGGCTCGCGCCGTCGCGCGAGTTCGTGGACCTGCCGATGGTCTCGGCGCGCGGGCTCACGACAGAGGAGGTGAACGCGCGCATCGCGGACGTGGTCGAGTCCTGCCCCGGCGGGATCGACGACAAGGTGGTGCGGCTCGTCGTCAGCGATCTGCCGCGGCACATCACGCGACAGCTCGAGCACAAGCAGCTGCGCGAGTTCCGTCGTCGCGCGCTGCACTTCCATCTCGACACGCGGCGGCCGGAGATCATCCGCTCGGTCGGCCACGGTGCGCCGGGCCGCCGGCCGTCGCTCGCCGACTTCGTGCGCGACAAGCTGCGCGAGCGGATGGTGCCGGCCGACGTCGATCGCGATGCGCTGGTCGATCTCGGGCTGCGCTACCTGAAGGACGCGGAGGAACGCGACAGCCCCTCCGCGACGCTGCCGCCGGGCATCGGGGCGTAGATGCGGCTCAACAGCCTCCGTCTCACGAACTTCCGGCAGCACTGCGACACGTACGTCACGTTCGACACCGGGCTGACGGGGATCATCGGCGCGAACGGGTCGGGCAAGTCGACGCTGCTCGAGGCGATCGCGTGGGCACTGTACGGTCAGGATGCGGCGCGCGGCAAGAAGGAGACGCTGCGCTCGCTGCGCGCGGGGCCGAATGCGCGCGTGAAGGTGGAGCTCGACTTCGAGCTCGGCGGGCATCGCTATCGCGTCGAGCGTGGGCTGACGACGGCGGAGCTCTACCTCGACGGCGCCGAGTCGCCGATTGCGAACTCGCTCACCGGCGTGACCGACCTTCTGCGCCGGCGGCTCGGCATGAGCCGCGACGAGTTCTTCAACACGTACTTCACGGGGCAGAAGGAGCTCGACGTGATGGCGGCGATGGCGCCGTCCGAGCGTGCGCAGTTCCTCTCGCGCGTGCTCGGCTACGAGCGGCTGCGCACGGCGCAGCGGCTGGTGCGCGAGCGCTCGCGGCTGCTCGCCGCGGAGGCCGCCGGTGTGCGCGCGGCGATGCCGGAGGCGGGGAGCATCGAGCGGCTGCACGCCGACGCGAGCGAACGGCTCGTGCGCGCGAACGCCCGCGCGCGGGAGAGCGACGAGCGGCGCGATCGCGCCAGCGCCGCGCTGGCCGACGTCGTACCGCGCTGGCTCGCCGCGCAGCGCGAGCGCGAGCAGCTGCAGGAGGCGCTTGCGGAGCTCCGCGTCGCCGAGAGTGAAGCGTCGGCGTACTCGCGCGACGTCGAGCGCGTCGGGCGCGAGCTGGCCGAGGTGCAGTCGGCGGAGCAGGAGCTGCAGCGGCTGGCCGAGGAGCTCGTGCCGCTCGCCGCGCTGAGCGACGAGATCCTGCGACTGGACCGCATGGCGAGCGAGGAGGGACGCCGCCGCGCGCTGCTCGACACCGAGCGCGCGCTCGAGGACGAGCTGCGTTCGCTGCGCGAGCGCCGTGCGCGCATCGAGACCGCGCCGGTGCTCGAGGAAGAGGTCACGGTCGAGCTGGAGCAGAAGCGCGCGCTGCTCGTGCAGGTCGAGGGAGAGCTCGAGGCGAAGCGCACCGAGTGGGTACGCGACCGGCAGGAGGCCGAGACGAAGCGCCGCGCGCTGCTCGATCAGTACGCCGAGGCGCGCGAGCACCGCGAGCAGCTGGTGAAAGCAGGGGAGGACGGTGAGTGTCCGACCTGTGAACGGCCGCTGCACGATCACTACCGTACGGTGCTCGACCGGCTCGACGAGCAGATCGAGGCGCTGGTCGCCGACGGGAAGTATTTCAAGTCGCGTCTCGAGCAGCTCGAAGAGATGCCGATCGAGGTGCGCGAGCTCGACGAACGCCGGCGCGCCGCGTTCGAGGAGACGAGCAAGCTCGAACGGCGACTGGCGAAGGTGCAGCTCGCGGTGCAGGAGCTCGCCCAGCTGTCGCGCGACCTGAACACGAAGGAGCAGCGGTTCCAGCAGGTGCGTCACGACCGGGAGCAGATCCCCAGCGGCTACGATGCGGCGCGCCACGCACAGGCGCGGCGCGAGCTGGAGCGCCTGCGGCCGCTCGACGCGCGCGCCACGCGGCTCACGGCGCAGCTCGAGCGTCGCGCGGCCCTCGAGCGGGAGCGTGACCGCGCCGCGGCGGGGCTGGCCGCGGCGCAGGGACGCGCCGCGGCGCTCACGGCGCGGCGCGAAGTGCTGTCGTTCTCCGAGCAGAGCTACGCCGAGCTGCGCGCGCAGCACGATCGCGCCGCGACCGATCTGCGCAGCGCGGAGCTGGACGCCGTCGCCGCAACGGGAGAGGCGGCCGGCGCGCAGCAGGCGCTCGCCCGCGCGGACCAGATGCGCACGGAGCTGCAGCGGGCGCGCACCAAGCTCGATCAGCTCGATCGCGAGAAGCGTTTGCACGACGAGCTCGATCGCGCCTACACCGATCTCCGCACCGACCTGAACGTCCAGCTGCGTCCCGAGATGAGCGAGCTCGCGAGCGCGTTCCTCACCGAGCTCACTGACGCGCGCTACGACGAGCTCGAGCTCGACGACAGCTACAATCTCACGGTGATCGAGGACGGCGTGCCGAAGCCCGTCATCTCCGGCGGCGAGCAGGACATTGCGAACCTCTGTCTGCGTCTGGCGATCTCGCAGATGATCGCCGAGCGCGCGGGACAGAGCTTCTCGCTGCTCATCCTCGACGAGGTGTTCGGATCGCTCGACGAGGCGCGACGGCAGAACGTCGTGGAGCTCCTGCGCGGACTGCAGGACCGATTCGAGCAGGTCATTCTGATCACCCACATCGAGCAGGTGCGCGAGGGGCTCGACCGCGTGATCAACGTGCGCTACGACGAGGAGAGCGGGATGTCCGTCGTGACGCAGTCGGACGCGAGCGGCGTGGACGGGACGCCGCTCCTCGCCGGCGCGGGCGCGGAGGACTGATGGCAAGCGTGCGCAGCTGGCGCCCACTTGCCCAGATCGAGGGGCCGCACGCGGCGAAGCTCGAGGAGATCCCCGCGCTGAACGTCGTGTTCAGCGACGCGTTCACGGAGCGCTACCGGCGCGACGGCATGGTCGGCGTGCGGGTGCCGTATCTGAACCCCGCGGTCTGGCGGTATGCGATCGAGGACGCGGCGGCGGGCGCGATGGTGTGGCGCGACGCGCGCGGCGAGATCGCCGCGTTCAACATGGTGCACCGATCGGGCGTCGAAGGGTGGATGGGCCCACTCGCCGTGCGCACGGAGTATCAGGGCAGCGGGGTGGGGAAGGAGGTTGTCGAGCAGGGGATCGCGTGGCTCAAGCGCGAGGGCGCCACGGTGATCGGCCTCGAGACGATGCCGCGTACGATGGACAACATCGGATTCTACTCGGCGCTCGGCTTCCTCCCGGGGCGGCTCACGATCACGCTCACGCTCGACGCCGCGGCGGGGGACCACGCCCCCGAGCTGCTCGGGCGACTCGGCCTGCGCGATCGCGAGGATGCGCTCGCCGACGCGCGCACGCTGGTGGACGGGCTGGCGCCCGGCTATGACTTCACGCGCGAGGTGGAGCTCACGGAGTCGCTGGCACTCGGCGACACGGTGCTCCTGCGCGATCGCGGCCGCATCGTCGGGATCGCGCTCTGCCACACCGCGCCGCTGGTGGAGGGCCGCACGCGGGAGGAGCTGCGCGTGCTCAAGCTCGCGCTGGCCGACGATTCGGCGATGGACGCGATGCTGCGCGCGCTCTGCGACTTCGCCAAGCGGAGCGGCACGCGTCGTGTCGCGCTTCGTGTGCAGGGCGAGTACCCGAACATGTACCGCGCCATGGTGACCGCGGGCGCGCGCGTGCGGTGGACGGACCTGCGGATGTCGCTCGGCGGGTACGAGGAGTGCAGGGGCGAGCGGGGAGTCGTGCTGTCGAATTGGGAGATCTGACCCGTGAGGTCGCGTCACCCGCCAGGAGCTCACGCGCCACGAGCGTCTCCGCGGCCATCACTCCAGTGACTCGCCGGAGCCAGCGTGACGCCATGAATCCAGGACTGCGCACGACCGCCGTCGCTCTGCTGGCGCTGCTCGCCGCGCGTAGCGCGCCGGCCCAGACCGCACAGACCCTGCGCGCGGATTCATCTCACAGCTTCACGGTCCACGTCGCCGGACCTCGTGATGCCGCCGAGGGCGTCGTGCTCGTGCACGACTTCTTCGGCGTGTCACCCTTCTTTCTGGGTGCAGTCGGGCGGCTCGCCAAGCGTGGTTATCGCGTCGTCGGCGTCGATCTCTACGACGGTCACCGCGCGACGTCGCACGCCGAAGCGGGCGCGCTGCTCGGCGCCCTGGACACGGCGCTCGCGGCGCGGAAGATCGACGCCGCGGTCGCCGCACTGACGGCCCGTCAGCGCAGGCTGGCCGTCATCGGCTTCAGCATGGGCGGGCGGAAGGCCCTGGAGGCGGCGCTGCGCGACTCGGTGATCGTCGCAACCGTCGAGTGGTACGGCGAGACGATCAACGATCCGGTCCGGCTGAAGCACCTGGCCGGGCCCGTGCTGCTGGTGGTGGGCTCCAAGGACGGGCCGTCGGCGGCGGAGAACGCCGCGGCCTTCTCGAAAGCGGCGGACGACGCGAGCGCGGCCGCGGAGATCTACGTCTATCCTGGCGCGGCGCACGCCTTCGCTCAGCCGCTCTTCAATCAAGGCACCACGTACGACGCCGTCGCGACCGGCATCGCCTGGCGGCTCACCGAGGATTTTCTCCGGCGGGCGTTCTCCGCCGCCGAGCGTGCCGCGCGTCGATGACGCAGCGGTACCTGCCGTCCGAGAAACGTTCGGCAAGCAGACGCGTCTATACCGTGCTCTGCACTTCGGTACTGCGCGGAGCGCGCCACTCGGCGCGCGCCAGGCGTCGGACCGAACGGTGCGCCGCATGCAGCAAGAATCAGGTACTCGGGGCGATTTCGGGACGACGCGATGGAGCACATCCAGCATCTGAGGATGACGTGGCTGCACGAAACGGCAGCACGGGCGGAGCCGCAGCGTGAAGCGCCGGCGCCCGAGCTCCCGGACCGTGCACGCGTGCGCCGGATGGCGGAGATGCACCAGAAACAGCTTCTCCAGGCCAGGCAGCGCAGCCGCAGCCCCTACGAGATGCTTCGGGCGCAGACCGAGGCGCTGCGTCAGTTCACGCTCGAGCTGACACCGGCGCAGGCCGACGTCTTCATGAACATGTACACCGAGGAGAGCAGCGCGGTCGAGCGCGAGTGGATGGCGAGGAAGAGCGACCAGCGCGTCGAGGAGCCGTTGAACGCCACGCTCGTCAACACGCTGACGTTCGTCGTGACGATCGTCGCTATCGCGCTGGCGATCTACTACGTCGTCTGACTCTCGCGCTCAACGCGTCGGCGGGCGCTTCGACTCGCCGCTCGTGCTCACGACGATCCGGAAGATCAGGAGTGAGACGCCGACGGTGAGCAAGAGGTGAATCCAACCGGGCCCTTGCATCACGAGCGCGCCGATCGCCCACACGATGAGCATGACGATGGCGATGATGATTCCGAGATCCATGAAGTTGGCCCTGGAGTTGACCCGTTTGATTGACCCGTTTCGCGTCGAGCCTTAGATTTCGCGACGGAAGAACCATCGCACCAAGGGACGGAGAGAAACGTTTTTGAGCCGATAAGTCCTTCGAGTGGGTTCGACAATCTATACTGACGTCATGCCCCCAGTGCGGGGGTAGACGGAAGGTGTGGTGAGAGCCTCATTATTTCGACTGGGCTTCAAAAAACCCTCTCCGTTCCAGCTCGTCGATCGGGCCCCGCGGCACACTGCGGGGCCCGATTTTCTTTCGCCCGCGTCCGCTCGGCGTCATCTTTGCGATCCGGCGGGAACGGCTGCCCGCCCGGCGGCATTCGTATCGCGCCGGACCGACGCACTCACTCCGCCACGCCAATGCCCGTCGTCACCGTGACCCGCCGCCTCCACTTCAACGCGGCGCACCGTGTGCACAATCCCGCGCTCTCCGACGAGGAGAACGTGCGGCTGTTCGGGAAGTGCAACAACCCGAACTGGCACGGGCACAATTACATCCTCGACGTGTCCGTGCGCGGGCCCGTGGATGATCGTACCGGTTACGTTCTCGATCTCAGTGTCCTGAAGAAGATCGTCGAGGAGCGCGCGGTCGATCTGATCGATCACAAGAACTTCAACCTCGACGTCCCCTTCATGCGCGGCGTGATCCCGACGTCCGAGAACATCATCGTCGGGATCTGGCGCGAGCTGGAGCCGGCGATCCGGCCCGGACAGCTCGTGAAGCTCGTGTTGTGGGAGACGCCGAACAACTACGTCGAGTACACCGGTGAGTAGTCGCGCCTCGAAGCCCACGAGCGACTCGGCGCTACGCGCGTCGATCCATCCTGTCGACGTCGACGAGCTGCCGATCCACGATGCCGGCTATGCCGCGCTCGTGCGGCGGCAGCTCGCCCTGCTCGGCGAGGATCCCGACCGCGAGGGGCTCGTCCGCACGCCGGAGCGCGTCGCCAAGGCGATGCAGTTCCTCACCGCCGGCTACGAGATGACCGTCGAAGACATCGTCGGCAGCGCGCTGTTCGAGGAGGAGCACGAGAACATGGTCATGGTGCGCGACATCGAGCTGTATTCGCTGTGCGAGCATCACATGCTCCCCTTCTTCGGCAAGGCGCACGTGGCGTACATCCCGAACGGGCGCATCGTCGGCCTGTCGAAGCTACCGCGCATCGTCGAGATGTTCGCTCGCCGGCTGCAGGTCCAGGAGCGGCTCACCGACCAGGTGGCGTCGGCGATCGACGACGTCCTCGCGCCGCGCGGAGTGGGCGTGGTGATCGAGGCGTACCACATGTGCATGATGATGCGCGGCGTGGAGAAGCAGAACTCGCGCACGATCACGTCGGCGCTGCGCGGCGTCTTCCGCGACGACGGCAAGACGCGCGATGAGTTCCTGCATCTCGCGTACGCGACGCCACGGTGACGTCCTCGGGCGGGGAGACGCTCGCGGGACGGTCGGCCGTGGTGACGGGCGCGTCGCGCGGCATCGGTGCCGCCATCGCGCGGCTGCTCGCCTCGGCGGGAGCTCGAGTCGCGGTCGTGGCACGGTCGGAGGCGCCGCTGCGCGCGCTCGCCGACGAGCTGGGGGGCGGTGCGATCGCCGCGCCGTGCGACATGCGTGATCCGGAAGCGACCGAGCGGACGATCGCCTCGCTCACCGCGGCGCTGGACGGCGGTCCCGACATCGTCGTGAACAACGCCGGCATCTTCCTGATCGCGCGCGCTCATGACACGCCCGTGCAGACCTTTCGCGAGCTGATCGAAGTGAATCTCACCGCACCCTTCGCATTCGCCCGCGCATTCCTTGGCGTCATGCGCGAGCGCGGGCGCGGTCACCTCGTCACCATCGGCTCGATTGCCGACCGCGCCGTCATGCCGGGCAACGCGGCCTATGCGGCCAGCAAGTATGGCCTGCGCGCGATGCACGAGGCGCTCCGCGCGGAGCTGCGCGGGACGGGGGTGCGCGCGAGTCTGGTGTCGCCCGGGCCCGTGGACACCGAGCTGTGGGACCCGATCGATCCCGACCGGCAGCAGGGTTTCACGCCACGCGCGAAGATGCTCACCCCCGCCGACGTCGCCGACGCCGTGCGTTACGTGTTGCTCGCGGCGGCCACCGTGAACGTGGACGAGCTCCGCCTCTCACACAGCTGAGCCGTCATGTTCATCGAGCTCGTCGACGCGCTGCGCTGCCCGCGGACGCACGAGGAGAGCTGGCTCGTGCTCGCGACCTCGCGGATCGAGCAGCGGCACATCGTGGAGGGCCGGCTCGGCTGTCCGGTATGCCGCGCCGAATATCCGATTCGAGCGGGCATCGTCGATCTGCGGCTCGACGATGTGGAGCCTGCGCCAGCGCGCGCCACCGTCGCGCGTGATGGGCAACGTCTCGTGGACCGCGTCCCCACGGATCACCTGGCGGCGATGCTGAACCTCGGCGACGCGCTGGGATTCGTCGTGCTGATCGGCGAGTGGGGACGTCACGCGGACGCGCTGCTCGCGCTGGAGCAGCTTCCGCCGCTCTTGCTCGTCGATCCGCCCGCCGACGTCGTGATGCGCCCCGGTCTCTCGGGGGTGCGCGCGGGAGTGAAGCTGCCGCTCGCGGTTGGTGCGGCGCGCGCCGTCGCCGTGGACGACGTCGACGCGGACCGGCTCGCGTCAGCCGCGCAGGCGACGCGCGTGGGCGGCCGGCTCGTCGCACCGGCTCGGGCCGAGGTGCCCGACGGTGTACGCGAGCTCGCCCGCGACGAGCACGTGTGGGTCGGCGAGCGCGAGGCGCCGCCGTCGCAGCTCGTACGGTTGCACGTGCGCCGCGGCTGACGTCCTACGCGGCCGCGCTCTCCTCTTCGTACAGACGGTCGATCACGTCGCGGTAGGTCTTGTCGATCACGCGGCGCTTCACCTTCAGTGTCGGCGTGAGCTCGCCACGGTCCACGGAGAAGTCGTGCTCGAGCAACGCCACCTTCTTCGGCATCTCGAAGTGGGCGAGACCCTGCAGCTTGCCGAATACCTCCTTCTCTATCTTCGCGTGGACGATCGGCATCTCCAGGAGCTGTGAGCGCTGAGTCCACAGCAGGTTCTTGATGCGTGCCCACTTCTCGAGCTGCTCCCAGTTCGGCACGACGAGCACGACGGGAAATTTGCGCTTGTCGCCGATCACGACGGCCTGGCTGATGTACTTGTCGGTCTTGAGCGCATTCTCGATCGGCTGCGGGGCGATGTTCTTGCCGCCGGCGGTGACGATGATGTCCTTCTTTCTGTCGGTGATCATGAGGAAGCCGTCGCGCAGCTCGCCGATGTCACCGGTGTGGAACCACCCATCGGCATCGATGACCTCGCGCGTGGCGTCGGGCTTGTTGTAGTAGCCCTTCATCACGTGGGGTCCACGCGTGAGAATCTCGCCGTCGGAGGCGATCGTGACCTCGACGCCGTGCATCGGCTTTCCGACTGTGCCGATTCGGAATGCCGACGGCGTGTTCACCGTGATCACCGGCGAGGTCTCGGTGAGACCGTAACCCTCGAGGATCACGAGCCCCGCCGCATAGAAGAACTTGTTGATCTCGGGGGCGAGCGGCGCTCCCCCCGACACGAAATAGCGAAGCCTGCCCCCGGTGCGCTGCTGCAGCTTCGAGAACACCAGGCGCTGCGCGATCCTGTACTGCAGGGCGAGGAAACCGCGTGGCGTGCCCCCCGAGAGCTTCACGTCGGCCCAGCGCTCGGCGACGGCGCGCGCCCAGAAGAAGATCCGCTTCTTGATCACCCCGCCGGACAGCGCGTTCTCCAGCACGCGAGCGTACATCTTCTCGTACAGCCGCGGCACCGAGAGCACGAGGGTCGGTCGCACCGTCTGCATGTCGGTCGGCACCGTGTCCATCGACTGTGCGTACGCGATGGAGCAGCCGACCTGGAACATCAGGTAATGGCCCGCCATCCGCTCGAAGATATGCGACAGCGGCAGGAAGCTCAGGCAGACGTCCTTTCCCGCGAATGGGATCTGAACCGCCGACGTCATCACGTTCGAGTAGAGGTTGTCGTGCGTCAGCATGACACCCTTCGGCTCGCCCGTCGTACCCGAGGTATAGACGAGCGTCGCCAGGTCGTCGGGCTGCACGGCGAGCGCGTGCTGCCGGTAGCGCGTCCGTCGATCCTCGTCGTCCACCGCGGCGCCGCGCGCCTCCACCTGGGCGATGGTGAGGTCGGCGCCGGCGTGCGGCTCGGCGGCGAAGGTGATCACGTGTCGCAGCGCCGAGCACTTGCCGCGCACCTCGGCGATCTTCGCCGCCTGCGTCGCGTCGCTGACGAAGATCGCCACCGCGCCCGAGTCGTTGAGGATGTACGCCGCCTGCTCGGCGGGAAGGTTCGGGTACAGCGGCACGTCGGTGAGCAAGGCCGTGAGGCACGCGAAGTCCGCGATCGCCCATTCCGGCCGGTTCTCCGAGAAGATCGCCACCCGCTCGCCTGGCTGGATCCCCAACTCCTGGAGCCCGAGCGCGAGCCGGCGCACCCGCTCGCCGACGGTGCGGCTGGAGATCGGCGTGTACGCCCCCTTCACCTTGACCTGCAGCGCGTCCGGCTTGTCATGGGCCAGTGCGCCGAAGAACAACCGCGTGAGGGTGCCAGGTGGAGTGTTGCGCGGTCCACCGGATGCAATCATCGCTACCTCCGAGGAGGGCGCCGCGGGAGCGCGACGCGACGGGCCGATAATATCGCGGCAGGCTCGTCATGCGCCACCGTCGCTACTTCGTCGTGGCCATGAACCGGATCGGGCTTCCCTTCAGCGGCACACCCTTCAAGTTCGTGGCCGACGCGCTGATCTCGACGCTGTCGAAGCCGAGGGGGATGGCGCGGATGCGCCGCGACGCGCTGCCCGCGGCGTCGGTCGTGTCGGTGGACGCGCGGCCCGTCGGCAGCCGGAAGCGACCCCCGTCGTCGACCAGCACCAGCGTCGTGTCGGGGATCGTCGCCGACGCGGGAAAGATCCGCGTCACCAGGTAGCGCACGATGATCGACTTCACGCCGGCGCGCGGCGCCGTCGCGGTCGGCGGACTGGTGACGCTGACGCCGAGCGTCACTGTCGACGTGACCTCGGTGGCGGTCGGAGCCGGGAAGCGCGCGCTTGTGGCGCTCGACGCGGCGATCGAGTCGGGCTGGTTGACGACGTCGAGCAGCGCAGGAGGCGTCTGCAGGCGTGTGCCCACCTGTCCGACGATCTGCGCCGTGCGGATCGAATCGCCGATCACGAGCTGGGTCGACGTGA
This sequence comes from Gemmatimonadaceae bacterium, assembly GCA_045804245.1. Lineage (GTDB taxonomy): Bacteria > Gemmatimonadota > Gemmatimonadetes > Gemmatimonadales > Gemmatimonadaceae > AG11. Next base: position 11,235 of record JBJMNN010000022.1, read on the forward strand.
TCCGGACGCTCTTGCCTGGAACGGTAGTGACGATGAAGACGGGAGTGAGTGTGCGGACCGTGTCGCCTGCGTCGTCGATGCCGAACAGCTTGAGGGGGGTCACCACCCCCATGCTGTCGCGCAGGGTGTCGCCGAGCGCGACGGCCGGCGAGGGAAGGATCACGGACGAGATGTAGGCGACCCCGTCTGGCAGTGTCGGCACATCGCCACACGCGAGGCCCGCGACGACGAGCGCAGCGCCGGCGAGCGCCGCTGGCGACAGCCCCGGCCTTCGCGCTCTCACTGCAGCCTCCGATCCAGGAGGTCCGCGAGCCGAGTGTAGGCGCGCGATGCGGGATCGTCGGGGGAGCGGAGCACCACCGGCTGCCCCGCCGCGAACGCGTCGATCGACGCCATCGTCCGCGGGATGGCGACGTCGAACAGCAGCTCGGCCGGCAATTGCTCCCGCACGTACGCCGCCACGCGCTGCGAGACGGCGTTCCCGTCCTCGAGCATGGTGAGCAGGATCCCGTCGAGCACGAGGCTTCCGTTCTTCACCGTCGCGTCGCGCACGGCGCGGAGGATCTGCGTCGTCGTCTGCAGCGCTAGCGGCTCGCACTGGAGCGGCACGATCACGTGCTGGCTGTGGGCGAGCACCCGGCGCGTCACGGCGCCCAGTCCCGGAGGCGTGTCCACGACGACGATGTAGCCTCGCTTCCGCGCCCGCGTGAACAGCTCGCCGAGCTTCGGCGAGCGCGCGACCTCGGCGTGATAGGCTTCGTGATCCCCCGAATCGGCGACCGAGCCCGCGAGCAGCACGCGAAGCCAGGGAAGGGGCGTCGCGAGGACGACGTCCTGCAGCTCGTGCGTGCCGGCCAGCACGTCGGCGAGACCCGCCGGCTGCTCCACCCCGGTGAGGCCGACGCCGTGCCGCACCGCGCCCTGCGGATCGACGTCGACGAGCAGGGTCTTTCGGCCTCGACGTGCCAGCGCGCTCGCCAGGTTGATGGCGGTCGTGGTCTTGCCGACCCCTCCCTTCTGGCTGACGATCGCGAGGACGGTTCCCACTACCCCTCGGGCTGCTGCTCGGAATAGTCGGCCGGCTCGGCCCGTAGCTCCTTGAGGGTCTGGCGCGCGTGACGGACCCAGCGATCCGCCTCCGCGCCCGACGGAGGCGCTTCCAGGAACGCCTCGAGATGGGCGGCCGCCTCGGCGAGGTCACCGCGCTTGAGCAGCAGGAAGGCGAGCCCGTAGTGCGCGCCCGACAGCTCCGGATCGAGCTCGAGCGCGCGCCGGTAGGCGCCGATCGCCTCGTTCATCCGTCCCGTGCGCGAGAAGGCGATCGCCATGTTCTGGAGGATGCGCGGATCGTTGGGATGATCGCGCATCGCCAGGCGATACGACGTCAACGCCGCGTCGAAATCGCCCTGACGCTCGAGCGACAGCGCCTCGTTGAGATAATCGAGGCGCTGTGGTTTCGGGCTATGGTCCGACTTGCCACCGCCGATGAGGCGGCTGAACCAGGACATGTGCGACGCTGCGGGAGGGATGGTGGTGTGCCGGTCGGGGACGCTTGACCGCGACACTATTGCACCTGGGCGCAAACATAATTCCCCGGCGCACGGGGCGGCAACTTATCTCATCGGACGGACGCGCACGCTACGCGGTTTCGCCAAACCCCTATCGCGCTTCCAGATACACCGGTCGCAGGCTAGCTTAGGCGCGCTGACTCACCCACGCCGGAGCACTGATGACACCACGGAAGACCGCAGTCGAGCAGAGCAAGGGGGTCTTCGAGGTGGAATGGCCGATGTTCGGCGAGCTCTCGCGCGCGCTCGCGCTCAAGGTGGTACGCGACTACGACCCCGAGGTTGTGATCGGCGTGGCGACGGCGGGGGTGGTCCCGGGCGCCGTGATCGCAGCGATCATAGACCGGGAGTTCCACTCGATCATCGTCAGCCGGCGCTACCAGTCGGATTCGATCCGCGAGACGCCGGCCGTGTTCGGCGCGGTGCCGTCGGCGGTGCGCGACCGTCGCGTGCTCATCGTCGACGAGACCTGCGACTCCGGGGTGACGATGCGCCTCGCCGTCAGCGCGATCGTGAACGCGGGCGCGGCGGAGGTGCGCACAGCGGTGGCCTTCATGACCGGCACGTTCGAGCCCGACTATCACGCGCTCGCTACGGAGAGCACGATCGTGCTGCCCTGGGACCGCGAGGTGCTGTTCGAGGGAGAGCTGGTGCCGAACCCGCTGTATCGGGAGACGCTGCGCGGATAGAGCAGAGAATGCGATCTGGACGGGCGAACGAGGCTTGAACGGCAACTGCTGGAATTGCTTCTGAACAGCTTGGAACTGCTTCAGAAATCCAGCGGATCGCTCCGTGGGCATTCGGGCCTCCCAATGGCCCTCTACGCTGCCTGCGGTGCGGCCGGCATCGCTCCTTTACGCTTACGGATCGCTGTAGGGCCGGCACTCGTTCCTTCTTGAGCATGCAGGGCCGGCATCCATGCGCGAACGACACATCGATGCCGGCCCTGCAGCCATAAAAAACACCGCCGGCCCGATCGAGAGCCCGTAACAGTAAAGGAGCGACGTCTACTTGAGTATGCAGCGTAGAGGGCCTTGGGAGGCTTGGACGCCCACGGAGAGATCCGCTGGATTTCTGGAGCAGTTCCAGCTGTTCAGAAGCAGTTCCAGCTGCTCAGTCCCGCGAGCTCGCGAGCGCCCTCGGCGCTACGCCGCCGCGGCCACGGCTTCGTCGTACCCCTGCCCCTGGCTCATCCCCTCGTACACGGCCTGCATCACCTCGGCGCTGCCGAGCAGGAAGCGGCAACGCTCCGCGCCCGTGGAACGGCACTCGACTTCCATCACGGCCAGCGGGGCGTCCGCCACGCGACCGAAGAAATCGGCGAGCATCCCCGCCGAGAGGTTGCAGCAGGGGTATTCCATCCCCGACTCGGGGGACGCTTCGCCCCAATCCGGTGAGTCGAGCGTCGCCACCGCGTCGTGCAGAGAACCGACGGTAAGCGAGCCCCAACCTGCATCACGGAAGAATTCTCCCGCGAGCTGCTGGAACTCATCGAGCGGCAGCGCTTCCGGCTCGCCGGCATCGCGTGCCTCGATCCAGCTCCGGAACGCCTCGAACAGCGCGCGGCCCCCCGCGTAGCCCGCCTCCTGGAACCACGCGGCGGACGAGGGGCCGGCGTCGCGCATCAGCGCAGTGCGCAAGGCGGCGAGGGCGTCGCGCGTGACCGCGAGCATTCCGTTTTCGGCGAGGTCGAGAGTCATGTCGGTCATGTCGTAGTGTTCATCGCTGGACGGCCCGGCGCCAGGGCCGTCACGTGGACGACGCGCGGAGAATCAGTGGGTTGATTCGTTGGATCGTGAGTTGGTGGGATCGCACGAACCCACGATCCCACGAACTAACTCACTCGTCTACTTCGGCCCGTCGGAGCAGCTCCGCCTCGTCGATCGTCTCGATACCCAGCTGTCGCGCCTTGTCCAACTTGCTCCCGGCGTCGGCACCGACGACGACGCAGGTGGTGGCCTTGGATACGCCGCTCGTCACGCGACCTCCCTGCGACTCGATCAGCTCGGTCGCCTGCGCACGCGAGAGCGTCGGCAGCGTACCCGTGACGACGAACGTCATCCCCTTGAACGCGCCTCCCGCCGCCACGGCTACCGGCTCGGTGAGCGTGAGCCCCGCCGCGGCGAGCTTGTCGACGAGAGCCTTCGCCGACTTGTCCTCGAAATACGCGACGACGGCCAGCGCGATCGTCTCGCCGATCCCGCGCAGAGCGAGGATGTCGTCGGCCGTCGCGCGGCGCAGCGCGTTCATCGAGCCGAAGTGTCGCGCGAGCAGCTGCGCGGCGGTCTGGCCGACGTGACGGATGCCGAGCCCGAACAGGAGCCGCGATAGCGGCTGCGCCTTCGATGCCTCGATCGCGGCAATGAGATTGTTCGCCGACACGTCGGCGAACCGGTCGAGCGACGTGAGCTGCTCCGCGGTGAGCGCGTAGAGATCGGCGACGTCGTGCACGAGCGACCCGGCGATGAGCTGCTCGATCCGTGCGTAGGACAGTCCGCGGATGTCCATCGCGTGGCGCGACGCGAAGTGCACGATCGCTTCGAGCTGCCGGTCGGGGCAGGCGACGTTCGGGCAGTAGATCGCCACCTCCTCCTCGTCGCGCTCGACGGGGGTCCGGCACGACGGACAGTGCGTCGGGATCCGGATCTTCTTCGGCGGGTTCTTCCGGTCACGCTTTTCGGGGACGGGCCCGATCACCTGCGGGATCACGTCACCGGCGCGCTACACCTGCACCACGTCGCCCTACCGCAGGACCTTGGCGCGGATCAGAACGAAGTTGTGCAGCGTCCCGAGGCGCACCGTGGTACCGCCGATCTCCACCGCTTCGAGCACGGCGAACGGATTGAGCGAGCCGGTGCGTCCGACGTTCACCTGGATGTCGAGCAGTCGCGTCTCGGCGATGTCGGGAGCGAACTTGCGCGCGATCGCCCAGCGCGGCTCGCGGCCTCCGACCACTCCGAGCTCGTCCTGCAGCCGCAGCGAGTCGACCTTGATCACACCGCCGTCGATCGGGAAGTCGAGCTCCGCGCGCAGCCGCGCCTCGACGTCGCGCGCCCACTCGTTCACCTCGGGAAGCGACTTGCAGCACTTCCGCGCCGGAGCCACGGGGATTCCCCATTTCGCGAGGGTCTCGAGGAGCTCCCACTGCGTGTCGAACGGCAGGGTCACCCCCGGTGGTACCGCCACCGTATAGCCGAAGAAGCGCAGCGGACGCTTCGCCGTGATCGAGGGATCGAGCTGCCGGAGTGCACCCGCCGCAGAGTTGCGCGGGTTGGCGAACACCGGCTCGCCGGCCGCGACGCGCTCCTCGTTCATCTTCTCGAACCGGCTGAACGGCATGTACACCTCGCCGCGGATCTCCATCAG
>JBJMNN010000023.1:0-6465 GCA_045804245.1 Gemmatimonadaceae bacterium
ATCTCCGCTTCGCTCGGCGACTTCGACGGCGCGATCGCGGCGTATCGCCACGCGCTGGAGCTCGATCAGGATTTCGCCGTGGTGCGCTACCAGCTCGCCAGGCTGCTGCGCGCCAAGGGACACCTGCGCGAGGCCGAGCAGGAGCTGGAGGGAGCACTCGATTCGGTGCCGACGTACGCCGAGGCGACGCTCGAGCTCAGCTCCATGCGGCGCGCTTCCGGCCGCGCGGACGAAGCGCTGGATCTGCTCATCGCGCTGCTGGAGCGCGATCCCTATCACTTCGATGCGCTGCTCGCGCTCGCCGAGACGCTGCTCGCGATCGGCCGCAAGCGTGACGCGCTCACGGCGATCCGCCGTATCCTGCGGTTCGATCCGGATCACGTCGGCGCGCTGTACTACGATGGCATCCTGCTCACCGATCAGAAGCGCTTCCGCGACGCGATCGAGCGGTGGCGCAGGGTGATCGACCTCGATCCATCGGGCGACTTCGCACGCCGCGCACGCCGCGAGGCGCGAACGGCGATGGATCTCGACACGATCTTCTCCGCCACGGCGGCGGCGGGGGTCTGACGCATGGCGATCGAGGGACCACTTCGCGAGCTCGGCATCCACGACGTGTTCCAGCTGCTCGACCTGAGCCGGAAGACGGGAACCCTGCGCGTCACGTCGGACCTGCGCGACGACGAGGGAGTGGTGCTGTTCGACGGCGGGCGCGTGATCCACGCCAGCGTGCGGAGCCACCCGACGTCGATCGAGCGCATCCTGCGCCACGCGGGGAAGGTGAGCGATCCCGACATGGCCCTCGCCGCGTCGATCGAGCCGCTGCCGGGCGAGGGACTCGGCGACCGCCTCGTACGCGCCGGCGTCATCACGCAGCGCGAGCTGGAGCGGCAGCTTCGCCTCGCCATCGAGAGCGTGGTGTTCGAGCTGCTGTCGTGGCAGGAGGGGTTCTTCTCGTTCGAGGAGCGCGCCGTCGCCGACGTGCCGCTCGACGCGCGCATCCGCATCTCGACCGAGTCGCTGCTCATGGAGGGCGCGCGGCGCATCGACGAATGGTCGCGCATCGCCGACAAGGTGCCGCACCTCAGCGTCGTGCCGATGCTCGCGCCTGTGGAGGACGATCGCGCCTCCGTGCTCGACCTCCTGCCGCACGAGTGGGAGGTGCTGATGATGATCGACGCGACGCGCGACCTGCGCGGCATCGCCGCAGCGCTCGGCCGGAGCGAGTTCGAGATCGCGAAGATCGCGTACGGGCTCGTGTCCACTGGCGTCGTGGAGCTGATGCAGGGTCAGGCCGTGCGCTCGTCGGACGAGGCGGCGCTCGGCGCCGAGCCCGCGCTCGAGCGGGCGCGCTCGGCGCTCGCGGGACGGCGGCCGGAAGAGGCGCTGTCGAACGCCCGCGCCGCCCTGGCCGTCGATCCGGCCTCGACCGAGGCGCGGCTGATCGCGGCGCGTGCGCTCAATCGCCTGGCCCGGTACAGCGATGCGGTGGACGAGCTGCGCCGCGCCGTGCAGGGCGATCCGCTCACGCCGGCCGTGCACCTCGATCTCGGGTTTGCGGCCGTACGCGTGGCGGACTTCGCAAGCGCGCACGCGAGCTGGGAGCACTACCTGCGCCTCGCGCCCGCGGTGAGCGACTCCGGCCGCGCGCGCGCCGCGCTCGAGACGCTGACGCGCCTCATGCACCTGCTGGAGGCTCACGCCGATGGCTGACGACGTCCGCCGTCTGAGCGACGAGCTGGCCCGCGACCCGGGCAGCCGCGTCTTCGTGCCGCTCGGCGAGGCGCTGCGGCGGCAGGGGCAACTCGACCTCGCGCTCAAGGTCACGCTGCGCGGCCTCGAGCGGCATCCACATTTCGCCGACGGCCACGATCTGCTCGCGCGCATCTCGGTGGATCGCGGCGATCTGGAGAAGGCATTCGACGAGTGGGACATGGTGCTCCGGCTCGTGCCCGGACACCTCGGTGCGCTCAAGGGGATGGGGTTCGTCTGCTTCCAGCAGGGTCGTCTCGCGCAGGCCGAGGAATACCTCTCGGCCGCGGCAGCGCAGGGCGACGGCGACGAGCAGGTGTCGAGCGCGATCGAGCATGTGCGCGAAGCACGGCGCGAGATGGCCGAGCTGCCGCGCGACGCGAGCCGGCTCCCCGCGGGCACGGCGCACGATCCACGGTTCCTGTTCGCCGACGTGCTGAGCGAAGCGGAGCAGACGGCGCTGCTGCTCGATCGCGACGGCCTCGTGCTGGCGGGCGCGTACGTCGCATGGGACGGTCGCGACCTGGGGCAGGAGGTCGGCGCGGAGCTGAGCGGGGTGACCGACGCGGCGCGCCGCGCCACGCGGCATCTCTCGCTCGGGGAGTGGTCGTCGATCGTGTTCGAGACGGAGGTCGCCGTGGTGGCGATGACGCCGTCCACCAACGACGGCCTCCTCGTGCTCGCGACGTCACGCGCCACGCCGCTCGGTCTCGTTCGCCGCCTGCTCGACCGGTGCGCCGAGCGCGCGCGCCGGTGGCAGGGAGGCCGGATATGAGCGCCCGCCCGTTCTCGTCCATCCTCGACACGCTCACCCGCCAGCGCTGGGTGAACGCGGCGCTCGTCGTCAGCGAGCGTGACGGCATCGTCGTGGAGTCGAACCTCCAGATCGGGCAGGACGGCGACCGGGTGGCAGCGCTGGCGGCGTCGCTCTATCGCAAGGCGCGGCTATCGGCGAAAGCGGCCGGTCTGGGCGCCGTGTCGTTCATGCAGCTCGAGGCGCCGGGCGGCCGGATCTGCGCCGTCGGAGGTGGTGACCTCGTGCTCGTGGTGGTCGCGGAGCCCGCGGTGAACGTGGGACTCGTGCGCGTCGAGCTGCTGCGTGCGGTCGGCGAGCTGCTCGCCGTCGGCGGCGAGGTGGCCTGATGCAGATGACCGTCGTGGAGGCGTGGATCGAGGCACCGCTCAAGCTGTTCGTCGTCGACGCGAGCGCCGAGCTCGCGCTGCTCCTCCATCCGAGTGGACAGGTCCTGGCGCAGCACGGCTTCGCGCGCGCCGTGGACGTGATGAGCGCGTGCGCACTGGCGGCGGGGATCCATGCGTCGTCGGGCGAGCTCGGCCGACTGCTCGACGGACGGCCCTTCCGAGGGTTGCACCACGCCGGACGTACTCGTCAGATATTTCTAGCGGAGGCACAGTCGCCACGGGGGGCATTCGTCTTCCTGACCGTGTTCGGTCAGGAGAGCTCGCTGGGGTTGGTGCGTCTCTATTTCGAGGAGCTCGTGAACGGTCTGGCTGCCGCCGCCCCACCAGTCGAGGCGATCACCGGGCCGGCGCTGGCCGAGCACTTCGAACGCGACCTGAATCGCAACCTCGCCGTCCTGTTCGGCCGCGCCTAGCCCCTCCAGCGACCTCCCGCCCGATTCGTGTCTCTCGTCAACTACGCTACGCGCGAGATCACCTGCAAGATCGTCTACTACGGGCCTGGTCGCTCGGGGAAGACGTCGAACCTGCATTACATCTACGGGCAGGTCCCCGACGATAGAAAGGGAAAGATGGTGTCGCTGGCCACACAGACCGACCGCACCCTCTTCTTCGACTTCCTGCCGCTCGACCTCGGCACGATCTCCGGCTTCACGACGAAGTTCCAGCTCTACACCGTGCCGGGGCAGGTGTACTACCAGACGACGCGCAAGCTCGTGCTGCAGGGCGCCGACGGCGTCGTGTTCGTGGCCGACAGCCAGTCGCGGCAGCTCGACGAGAACATCGAGAGCTTCCAGGACCTGCACGCGAACCTCTCGGAGCAGGGGATCGATCCGCGCGCGATGCCGCTGGTCGTGCAGTACAACAAGCAGGATCTGCCGACGGAGCTGATCCTCCCGGTCGCGGAGCTCTCGGACGCGATCAACTTCCGCAACGTCCCCGAGTTCTCGGCGGACGCTCTGCATGGCCCTGGCGTGTTCGAGACGCTGCGCGGCATCTCCGAGATCGTGCTCCGCCGCCTCAGCGCGGCGAGCACGACGCCAGCCGGCGCCGGCAGCAAGTAGACATGCAGGTCGAGGCCCGCTCCCGCTTCGACAACTACGTCGTCGGCTCCGCGAACCGGCTGGCCGTCGCCGCGGCGCGTGCCGTCGCCGAGTCGCCGGGCGGCGTGTACAACCCGCTGTTCGTGTACGGCGGTCCGGGCCTCGGCAAGACGCACCTGATCGGCGCGATCGGCAACGAAGCGGTGGCGCGCGCGCCGGGGCTCAGCGTCGAGTATCTCGCGCTCGAGGATTTCATCGAGCAGATCCACGCCGCGGTCGCTGGCGGCGAGATGGAACGGTTCAAGCAGCGCTATGGCCGCGTGGACGTGCTGCTGCTCGACGACATGCAGTTCCTCACCGGCCGGCGCGAGACGCAGAGCGAGCTGCTGCGACTGCTCAATGCGCTGCAGGGGAGCGGGCGCCAGATCGTGATGACGAGCGACCGCCCGCCGGCGGAGATCTCCGACGTCGACGAGCGACTGCTGAGCCGATTGAGCGGTGGGCTCATCGTCGACATCGGCGTACCCGACTTCGAGACGAAGGTCGCGATCCTTCGCGGCAAGGCGGAGGAGAAGGAGGTGAGCTTCGCGCCCGGTGTGATCGAGGAGCTGGCGAGGCTCGACTTCACGAGCGTGCGTGAGCTGCACGGCGCGATGAACCGGCTCGTCGCACAGCAGTCGCTCGACGGGATGCTCACGCCGGCACAGGTGCGCGCCGTGCTCGGCGTCGCGACCGATCCCGCGGCGCCGACGCCGACGCCGACGCCGGAGCCGGAGGAGGTGGAGGCGCCGGCGAGTGAGTTCTTCAGCTTCGTCACCAACATCGCCACGACCGTCGCGGCACAGATCGAGCCGTGGAGAGTACGCGTCGGCGAAACGGTGGCCTACTGGGCGGGCGAAGGTTATCGCACGGCGGCACTCGAGCGGCTGATGGCGGAGCGCGAGGCGCCGCCCAACTACGAGGCCGTGCTGCGTGGCTACGGACATGCGGTCGAGCAACTCCGGCAGCTCGAGGCGAAGGTCACGACGGTCGATTCGTCGCTCGGCGGCGATGAGCTGTTCCGCGATCCCGAACGGCTGCCCGAGGCGGCGGCGTTCGTCGAGCGCGCGCTCACCGGCGCCGTGCCGCCGCAGGGGCCGCAGTCGGCGTTCGAGCGTCGCACCTTCCAGGAGAGCCCGTCCAACCAGATGGCGGTGCGTGCCGCCGACGCCGTCATCGCCGAGCCGGGCCAGCGCTACAACCCCCTGTTCATCGCCGGCCCGAGCGGCACCGGCAAGACGCACCTGCTCAACGCGATCGGCAACGAGCTCGCGGCGCGTGGCAACGGGACGTCGCGCGTGGCGTGTGTCGGCGCGCAGCTGTTCATCGACGAGCTGATCGCTGCGCTCCAGGAGGGGCAGATCGAGCGGTTCCGCGCACGCTACCGCGCGGCCGACGCGCTGCTCATCGACGACGTGCAGTTCGTCGCCGGCAAGGAGCGAACGCAGGAAGAGCTGTTCCACGTCTTCAACCACTTCCATTCGGCGGGCAAGCAGCTCGTGCTCGTGAGCGACGTGCCGCCGAAGGCGATCGAAGGGCTCGAGGAGCGGCTGCGGTCGCGGTTCGAGGGCGGCCTCGTGGCCGAGCTCGAGGCGCCCGATCGCGCGCTGCGCGAGAAGCTCTTCACGCGCTATCTCGCGGATGTGGGCGAGGTGGATCCCGCGCTGCTGCAGTATCTGGCCGAGCGGCCGGTGAGCAGCGTGCGCGAGCTGATCGGCGTCGTGCACAGGCTGCAGGCGGTGGCGGAGACGAAGGGGGAAGGGCTCAGCCTCGCTCTCGCACGCAAGGAGCTCGAGCCCGCGGGAGCGGCGGTGCAGGCTCCGCCGGCGATGGTTCGGCAGGCGGCCGACGTGTTCTTCCTCGACGACGAGAAGATCGTGTGGGAGTGGCCCGACGTCGCCGGCCGCCTCGTCGAGGAGCTGCGCTGATGGCGATCAAGGGCAGTCTCAAGGAGGCGAGCCTCCCCGACGTGCTGCAGCTCCTGGCGATGGGAAAAAAGACAGGGTGTCTCGCCGTCACGCACCGCAACAACTTCGGCTACATCTACTTCGACAAAGGCCGCATCTGCTACGCGTCGATCGTCAATCGGCGCGACCGGATCGGCGATCTCCTCGTCAAGGGCGGCGCGATCACCAAGGCGCAGCTCGACGCGGCGATCGCCGCGCAGGCGGCGCACAACGACAAGCGGCTCGGCGAGCTGCTGATCGCGCAGGGCTCGATCCGTCGCGAGGAGCTCCACGACCGCATCCGCGTGCAGATCGAGGAAGCGGTCTACTATCTGTTCACGTGGACGGCGGGCACGTTCAACTTCGAGGGCGACGTGAAGCCCGAGGAGCAGGACTACCTCGTCTCGATCAATCCCGAGTCGCTGCTGCTCGAGGGTGCGCGCCGCGTCGACGAGTGGAGCCTGATCGAGAAGAAGATCCCGAGC